>DATJJB010000001.1:0-8035 GCA_035492655.1 Kutzneria sp.
GGCGCTTCCCCGGCTTCACTCGGTCTGACCAACACCGATGGCTTCTTCTCCAAGTTCATCGTCGAGGACCTGCCGGTCGGCGTGGCCGGGCTGCTGATCGCCGGCATCCTGGCGTCCACCATGGGCGCGCTGGCCTCGGCGCTGAACGCGCTGTCCACCTCGACCGTCACCGACCTGTACCAACGGTTCCGCAAGCAGCCGCTGCCCGAGGACTCGGCGCTGCGGCACGGGCGGATCTGGACGTTGGTGTGGGCGGCGGTCTTCGTGGTGTTCGGCTCGATGTTCTCCAGCACCAAGGGCCCGGTGATCGAGCTCGGGCTGGGCATCACCGGCTACACGTACGGCGCGCTGCTGGGCTCGTTCGCCTTGGGGCTGCTGGTGAAACGGGCGGCCCAGACCGACGCGGTGATCGCGTTCCTGGTCACGGTCGCGGTGATGGCGGTCGTCGTGTCGCTGAAGTTCACCGTGGGCGGCAAGTCGGTCGGGCTGGCCTTCCCCTGGTACACGCTGACCGGCGTGATCATCACGCTGATCGTCGGCGGTCTGCTGTCGCTACGGCATCGGGCTCCGGTGCTGACCGGCTGACCGCCCAGCCCGCCAACGCCGACACCACCTGCATGACGCCGACGACGGCGAGGACGCCGGCCGGGCTGAGGACCGTCCGCAACGGACCGACGAGGGCGGCGCCGAGCGCGTAGGCGCCGGTCTTCATGCTGGCCCCGGTCGCGCCGACCTGGCTGAGCAGCCCGGCCGGGCTGTACCGCTGGCGCGCGGCCAGCAGCGCCGGGAACTCCGGCCCGAGGGCCAGGCCGGCCAGCAGCGCCAGCGCCAGCAGCACGGGGAACGTGCCGGCCAGCGACCAGCTGGTCAGCACGACGCCGTAGAGGGCCATCGAGGCCAACACGATCCACCAGCGGTTCTGAAGCCGGATCAGCGCGATGTTCGTGACGACACAGCCGATCTCCAGCGCCGTGAGGACAAAGCCGGCCGAGCCCTCGCCCACGCCGAGCTGCTCGGTCCGCTCGGTCAGCGCGACGATCAGCAGGCCCATCGAGCCCCAGCCGAGCGTGGTTGCCAGTGTGACGGCGCGCAGCGGCGGCGTGCGGATGATGTGCCGCAGGCCGGTGAGCACCGGCTGGCGGCCGTGCGGGCTGGCCGGCACCGGCGCGATGAAGGCCAACGCCAACACGCTGCCCAGCGCGGCGGCGGCGATGGCCAACACCGATCCGGTCGGCGAGATCAGCTTGGCCAGCAACCCCGCGGCGGCCGGGCCGGCCATGGCCGCCGCGCTGAACGACAGCGAGTCCATGGAGTTGGCCCTGGCCAACCGATCCGGGCCGGCCAACGCGGGCACCATCGCGGAGAAGCCGGCGCTGGTCATCGGCAGCGCCAGGCCGGCCAGCGCGGCCAGCGGCGGCCCGGCCCAGCTCGGCGTGACGACGATGCCGACCATGGCGACGACCAGGGCCAGCTGATTGGTCGCCAACACGGCGCGGCGGTGGCGGGTGCCGTCCAACCAGGACCCGAGCAGCGGTCCGGTGAGCATGGAGGGCAGGGCGTAGGCGGCGAGCGTCAGCCCGGTCAGGGCGAGGTCGGTGCCCCGGGTCAGCAGGTAGACGGCAAGGGCCGTGCCGACCATCTCGTCACCGAGGCGGGCCAGCGTGGCCGCCGTGTAGTAGGCCCTCACGAGGTCTGTGTACTGCTCACAACACGGTTTCGGCCAGCGCTTTTCGCCCGGTACAGGGCGGTGTCCGCGGCCAGCAGCAGCTTCTCCAGGGTGTCGCCGGCGTTCGGGTGCACGGCGCAGCCGATGGACACTGTGAGGCCGTCGACCTCGGCCTGCGTGCCGTCCAGCGGCACGCCGACGATCATCGTGGCGATCGCGCCGCGGATCCGCTCACCGGCCACGACCGCGCCGGACTCGGAGGTGCCGGGCAGCAGGATGGCGAACTCCTCGCCGCCGAAGCGGCCGACCACGTCGTAGTCGCGGACCTGCCCGCGCAGGGTGTCGGCGACCGCCTTGAGCACGACGTCGCCGGCCACATGGCCGTAGGTGTCGTTGACCCGTTTGAAGTAGTCCAGATCGACCATCAGCACGCCGAAGGTTCTGTTCTCGCGTATCGCTCTGGCGTATTCGCGTTGCGCCGAATCATGCCATGCAAGTGCATTGAGCAATCCCGTTTTATCGTCGGTGCTCGCCGCGACTTCCAACTGCTTCACGAGGACGCTTCTGTGCAACATCAACAACGGCGGCAGCACGAGGACGACGAGGACGGGTTGGTAGACCAAAGCCAGCGCCGCAAGACCACCGAGACACAGCGTTACCGTTTCGAGAGCGTTGTCACCCCAGGTACCGAACAACGCCTGTCTGGACCGTTTACGGCCGTACAGGAAAATTCCGGTCGCGGCCAAGCAAGCATTGACCAATTCGAACACCAGAGCGGCCGTCAACACGATCGCCGCGGCCCGCCAGGTCGAGGGCGCGCCGGCGTCCAGCGAGCCGAGACCGGTCACGCGCAGCACCGACGACGCGGCGAAACAGGACAGCAGCGCCCAGGCCGTGCTCACCGCGACCCGGTGCGGCGGCCGGGCCCGCACGTGCCGCCAGACACGGATCCACAGGTGGAGGTACAGAAGTCCGGCCAGTAGCGAGACCATCGCCGGGGACAGCAGCACCGCGCCGGCCAGGTACCAGACCGAAGTCATGTTGATGTGCGTCTCGCCGGACATCCAGCGCCGCATCCGCTCGATCCGGGCCGACAGCTCGGCCTGCCCGATGCCGAGCACCAGCAGCACGCCGAGCCAGCACCAATCCATTCCGTGCTGGGGAAACTCCATGGCGTCCGATATCGGCAGCACCACCGCGGCGGTCTCGCAGGCGAGTGCGAATGCGAGCCACGCCGGCGACTGCTTCCACACATCCCAGTTCGGCACCGCGGCGCTCACGTCACGGAAACGTGCGATACTTGTGCGCAAGGCGATACCGAGAAGTGCCATAATCTAACTCGACACCCCCTCTAGTTCGACCGCTCCGCATCGACAACCACCCGACGTGTCTGCCGTCAGCGTAGTCGGCCGTACGTCACGTGTACCCGGAGGAGGCGACCGACCATGGCGACTCGCGAAGGCTGAGCTCCCCATTCTCGCGCAGACGGCGGTCCGGCGCCGGTCCCCGGCCGACGGATACCCGCCCCGTCCGTCTTCACACTCCGTCACCACGAAGCAGGTCGACGGCCTCCCCCGCCTCGGGCACCCCGAGCGGGCCCAGCACCTGCGCCGCCCGTTCCCACGCCTGCCTGGCCGCCGCGGTCGCACCCTGCGCCCGGCGCCCCCGACCAGCCGTGAGCAGCGCCCGTCCCTCGACGAGGCGCTGGCCCGTCCGCGCGGCCAGCGCCGCCGCGGCCTCGGCGCGATCGACGGCCGGGCCCGATTCACCCGACGCCAACTGAATCTCGGCGGTCACGTGCAGTGTCGCCGCTTCGGCGCAGCGCATGGTCGCCGCGTCGCCGATGTCCAGCGCCTGCCGGGCATGGGCCAGGGCCGAGGCCATCTCGCCCAGCGCCAGCTTGGCCCGGGCCAGGCCCAGCTGGGACTGGAGCTCGCCGCTGCCGAACCCGACGCCGCGGCTGAGCTGCAACGCCTCGCCGTGCCGGCGGACCGCGGCCTCAGGTTGGCCGTCGGCCAGATCGATCGCGCCCAGAGTGTTGAGGGCGTTCACCGTCGCGGCGCGCGCGCCGGCGCGGACCGCCAGCGCGTGCGACTCCTCGGCCTCGCGCCGAGCCAGCTCGTGCCGGCCTGTGTCCAGGTGGACCCCGGCGCAGGTGTCCAGCACGTCGAACTCGTCCTCGCCGCCCAGCTCGCGGAGGATCCGCAGCGACTCGGTCATCTGCGTGATCGCGTCGGCGTAGCGGCCGAGCTCCCGGTAGGAGTTGGCCATGTTGTTGCGCACCAGGGCCTCGCCGGCCGGCGAGCCGATCTGCCGGTAGCAGTCCAGCGCCTGCTCGAGGAAGGCCACCGACTCGTCGAAGTGACCGAGGTCGAAGTAGATGTAGCCGAGCCGGGACAGTGTCTTGGCCTCGGTCTCGGTGGCCCCGGCCGCCCGGGCCAGCGACAGCGCGTCGGTCGCGTTGGGCGCGGCCCGCTCGGTGACGCCCAACTCCGCGTGGGTGGCGGCCAACGCGCTGAGCGCGGCTGCCTCGCCGGCCGTCGATCCCGTCTGCCGGAACAGCTCGACGGCCTGCTCCAGGTGATCGAGGGCCGGCCGGGTCTGGCCGAGGGCGGCATGGGCCGTGGCCAGGCAGTAGTTCGCCGCGGCCTCGCCGAAGACGTCGCCGAGCTGCGCGGCCGACCGGCGACCGGCCTGGGCCGTGGCCACCGCGTCGACAGAGTGCCGGTTGGTCACCAGGTACCGGCTGATCACCACGGCCAGCTGCCAGCCCAATGGCAGGCCGGCGTCGGTGGCGTCGCGGACCAGCGCGACCATGGCGGCCCGCTCGTCGTCCAGGAACCTGGTGGCCAGCTCGCGATCGGTGACGCGGCAGACCGGCGCGCCATCGACCGGACCAGACAGTCCGATGTCGAACGGCGGTGCGAGGCTCAGCATCCCGACCGCGGCGGCCGCGGTGTGCAGGAAGCTGTCCCGCAGCCGGTCCAGCGCCGGGTCGCGCTCCTCGGGCTCGGCGAGCCCGGCGGCGTAGCGACGAACCGAGTCGGGCAGGTGATAGCGGCCGGGCAGGTGATGGTCGATCAGGTGGGCCCGGTCGAGGACGCCCACCGCGGCCTCGACCTCGTCGTAGCCGAGGACCGACAGCGATGCCGTGGCCAGCATGCCGAACTCCAGGATCGGCGCGGCCCCGAGCAACCGCAGCAGCCGCGCGGCCGTCGCCGGCAGCGTTTCGTAGGCGAGGTCGAAGGTCGCGTGCACCGCCGCTTCCTCGTCCTCTTCGACGTCGAGGGCATTCATCAGGCTGCCCTTGCGCAGCCGCTGGACGTAGTCGGTGACGGCGTCGGCGATCGCGCCGGCGGCGATGCGCAGGGCCAGCGGCAGGTGCGCGCACAGCGTGGCCAGCTCGGCGACGGCCGCCGGCTCGGCCCGTACGACCCGGTCGCCCAGCAGCGCGGCCAGCAGCGCCCGGGAATCCTTGGCCGCCAACACGTCCAGGCTCAGCGGGCTCGCGCCCTGCAACACGATCAGACCGCGCAGGGCGTTCCGGCTGGTGATCAGGACCGCGCAGCCCGGCTCGCCGGGCAGCAGCGGGCGGACCTGATCGGGGGTGACAGCGTTGTCAAGGACAAGCAGCATGCGCTTGCCGGCCAGCTGCGAGCGGTAGAGCGAGATCTGCTCGTCTTCGTCGGCCGGAATCTGGTGCGGGACAACGCCCAGCGCACGTAGCAGCCGGGGCAGCACCTCGGCCGGCGTGAGCGGATGCGCCGGCGCCTGACCCCGTAGGTGCACGAACAACTGGCCGTCGGGGAAGCGCGGCCGTAAGTCGGTCGCCGCCCGCACGGCCAGCGCGGTCTTGCCCACGCCGGCCGGGCCGGACAGCGTCACCACCGGCACCGCCAGGTCCAGCTCCGCCGGCGCCAGCAACGCCTTCAGGCGGGCCAGTTCCGTCTCCCGGCCGACGAACTCGACACCGTCCGCCGGCATCCGGAACACCGGCGCCTGGGCACTGATGCTCGGCTGCGGCGGGGCCAACTTGGCGTCGCTGACCAGGATCGACTGGTGCAGGTCGCGCAGGTCCGCGCTGGGCTCGACGGCCAGCTCGTCGGCCAGCAGGCGGCGGACCTGGTGGTAGATCGTCAGCGCCTCGGCCTGCCGGTCGGAGCGGTACAGCGCCAGCATCAGCTGGGCCCAGAACCGTTCCCGCAGCGGATTGGCCGTGGTCAGCGCGCGCAGCTCCGTGATCAACTCGTGGTGCCGGCCCAGCGACAGCTGCGCGTCCAGCCGCAGCTCCGCCGCCACCAGCCGGCGCTCGTCCAGCGCCGCCGCCTCGTGCTGACGCAGGCGGGGGCTCGGCACGTCGGCCAGCGCCGGACCTCGCCACAGTTCCAGCGCCGCCGTGAGCAGCTCGATCGCCCGGGCCGGCTGGGCCGTGCGGGCCTGGGCCAGCAGCAGACCGAAGCGCCCCGCGTCCACGTCTTCCGGCGGCACGTCCACCCGGTACCCGTCGGTCACCGTGGTGATCAGATCCGGCACGCCGATCGCCTGCCGCAGCCGCATCACGTAGGCCCGCAACGTCGTCCGCGCGCCGTCCGGCGGATCTTCGTCCCACAGGTTGTCGATCAGCTCCTGCGCACCGACCGTGCGGCCGGTGTGCAGCAGCAGGGTCGCCAGCACGATGCGGTGCTTGCCCGCCCGGACCGCCGCCGGCTCCCCGTCGTCGGGCACCAGCTCGACCGGGCCGAGCAGACGGAACCTCATGCGCATCGACCCTCCCTCGGGTCGATCGTATTGGTCCGGTCACACCCCCGGGCTCACACGTCCCTCACAAGCCCGAAACGTCCCAGATTACCGACTACGGCTCAGAAAATTCCCGTTGTCCACAGCCGCCGCCCCCGGCTCCCGGTTGTCCACAGACCGGGCCGTATCAACGATCGGCTACTGGTCTTCGACAGCCGGTTCGGCCACGACTGGCTCAGCCTCTGCCTCAACCACCGACGCGGCAGCCGGTTCCGCCTCGACCACCGGCGCGGCAGCCGGTTCGACCACCGTTGGCGCGGGCTTGTCGGGGGCCTTCTCCACCTTGCCGCTGCGCAGGCGCTGGGAGATCACGGCGCTGATGCCGTCGCCGCGCATGGAGACGCCGTACAGGGCGTCGGCGATCTCCATGGTGGGCTTCTGGTGGGTGATGATCAACAGCTGGGACTTCTCCCGGAGCTGCTCGAACAGGGAGATCAGGCGGCGCAGGTTGGTGTCGTCCAGCGCGGCCTCGACCTCGTCCATGACGTAGAAGGGCGAAGGGCGGGCGCGGAAGATGGCCACCAGCATGGCGACCGCCGCGAGGGACTTCTCGCCGCCGGACAGCAGGGAGAGGCGCTTGACCTTCTTGCCGGGCGGGCGGGCCTCCAGCTCGATGCCGGTGGTGAGCATGTCCTCGGGCTCGGTGAGCACGAGCTTGCCCTCGCCACCGGGGAACAGCACCTTGAAGACGACCTCGAACTCGCGGGCGACGTCCCAGTAGGCCTCGGTGAAGACCTCCAGGATCTTGTCGTCCACCTCCTTGACCACGGTGAGCAGGTCACGGCGGGTGGCCTTGAGGTCCTCGAGCTGGGTGGACAGGAACTTGTAGCGCTCCTCGAGGGCGGCGAACTCCTCCAGGGCCAACGGGTTGACCTTGCCCAACTGGGCCAGGTCGCGCTCGGCCCGCTTGGCCCGGCGGGCCTGCACGTCGCGGTTGTACGGCATCGGCTGCGGCGCGGTGACCGGCTCGCCCTGCTCCTTGGCCGCCTCGTACTCGGCCAGCTCGGTCGGCGTGGGCGGCACCATGACGTCGGGGCCGTACTCGGCCACCAGGTCGTCGAGACCGATGCCGTACTCCTCGGCGATCTTGGTCTCCAGCTGCTCCAGCCGCAGCCGCTGCTCGGCCCGCACGACCTCGTCGCGGTGCACGGCGTCGGTCAGCTTCTCCAGCTCGGTGGTCAGCTCCCGGACGCGCCCGCGGACGGTGCCCAGGGCGGCTTCACGGTCGGCGCGACGGGCCTGCGCGGCGTCCCGGTCGGCGGCGGCGCGGTGCAGCGACGACGCGATGCGGGTCAGCGCGGTCTCGCCGCCGGACACGACGGCGTTGGCTACGGCGGCACCACGGACCCGGGCGGCCCGGGCGCGCTCGGCCCGTTCGCGGGCCTCGCGCTCGGCACGCGCGGCACGACGCAGCTGCTCGGCCTTGCCCTGCAACGCCCGCGCCCGCTCCTCGGCGGTCCGCAGCGACAGCCGGGCGTCCATCTCGGTCTGACGGGCGTGATTGAGCTGGTTGGCGGCCTCGTCACGCTCGGCGGTGTCGGGCTCCTCCTCGACCGCCTCCTCCTGCACGGC
>DATJJB010000002.1:0-9170 GCA_035492655.1 Kutzneria sp.
GCCTGGCGTTGTTCGACGCGACCTGTACTAGCGAAAACCCGGTGCTGGTGCCGATCCGACTCGACGTGAAGGCGTTGAACGCGGCGGGGCCGGATCGACTGGCGCCCGTCTTCCACGGCCTGATCCGGACCACCCGCAAGGCGGCGGGCAAGCCCGCCGATCCGACGGCGCTGCGCAAGCAGCTGTCCGGAATGGACGAATCCGGGCAGGAAAACCTGCTGCGCGAGCTGGTCCTGGCCAACGCCGCGATCGTGCTCGGCCATCCCAGCCCGGACAGCGTCGACCCGGACCGCGACTTCCTGGCGTCCGGTTTCGACTCGCTGACCGCGATGGAGCTGCGCAACGCCCTGAACGCCGCCACCGGCCTCACCCTGCCGGCGATGGTGGTGTTCGACAACAAGTCGCCGGCCGAGCTGGCCCGCTGGCTGTGTACTGAACTGTCCAGTACACAGAGCGAGGACAGCAACGCCGACGAGACCCTGAGTGACTTCTTCCGGGACTCGGTGCTGTCCGGCAACCTGCAGAAGGGCCTCACCCTGCTGCGCGCCGTCGCTGACATCCGGCCGAAGTTCACCGGGGTCGCGGACGTGGACCGCCTGCCCAAGCCGGTCACGTTCGCCGAGGGCACGACCATGCCGCGCCTGATCTGCGTCAGCACGCCGATGGCGCTCGGCGGCACACACCAGCACGCGCGCGTCGCCGCCAACATAGGTAACGGTCGACCCGTTAGCGCGTTGCCGGTGCCGGGCTTCGGCCGCGGTGAGAGTCTGCCGGCCACCGCGGAAGCGGCTGTCAGCGTGCTCGGCGAGGCCGTCAACCAGTTGGCCGCCGGCGAGCCGTTCCTGCTACTGGGCTACTCATCCGGCGGGGTGCTGGCCCACGCGACGGCGAAACACCTTGAGGGCCAAGGCATTCGACCCGACGGCGTGGTGCTCGTCGACACCTATCACGTCAGCGCGGGCGAGGAACGTGACGTCTTCGAGCAGCTGGCCGTTGTGCTGCTGGAGAAGGAGTCCGTGTTCGGCAAGTTCGACAGCGCCCGGCTCAGCGGCATGAACGCCTACATCGATCTGCTGCCCAGCTTCGACCTCGGCCCCATCGAGGCGTCCACGCTGTTCCTGCGCGCCGACAAGTCGTTCATGAACCCCGACGACCCCACCGACAGCTGGCGGGCCGTGGCCTGGGATCCGAGCCACACCGTCGTCACGGTGCCCGGCGCCACCCACTTCACCATCGTCGAGGAGCACGCCGCCGCGACGGCTCAGGCCGTCAACGACTGGCTTTCCTCCCGATAAAGGCGGCTGTACCGGTCTGGGATCGGCAGACCGGGGACAGCACGACAACAGCCCCGGCGTGACCATCACGCCGGGGCTGTTGGCAGCCCTGGGGGCTGCGGGCAACACTGGTCGTCGGTGGAGGCAGGGGAGACGTCCGGTGGCCGGAGGGGAAGTTCTCGGTGTCAGGAAGGGGCCCTTCCCGACGTTCAATGCGAAGATCGGTCCCTTGATCTTGCCGTGGGCTCTCAGCCGGCGAGCTCGGCCAGCGCGGTGAGGCCATCGTCGATGCCGCCGCTGAGGAACGGGCCGATGGCCGCGCCCATCTCGTCGCTGCCGGGGCCGTCGAGCTCGGTGCGGTGAGTGATGGTCGAACCGCTGCCGGCGGCGACGACCTTGCAGTGCGACCGCAGGGTGACGTGCGTGTCGATCCGGGTCTCCGTGGTGAAGCTGACGCCGTCAACGACGTCGACCAGGGTGAACGGGGCCGGGCCCTGCTGGGCGTTGGTGATCACGCCGGTCGAGCCGCCGGCGAACGGGCCGTCGATGGCCATCTTCTCCATCCCGGCGTTCCACTCGGGCCAGCCGGCCACATCGGTGTAGCGCGCCCACACCGCCGCGGGGGTCGCGTCGGTGTCGATGCTGCGCTCGTAGTGCCACACGGGAATCCTCCAGAGGACTAGGTCAAGGTTCTCGTCCGGCACCGAGCGTAGGGGCTTCGATCGAAGGGTTTCCCCACCTTCTCCGGCGCTACCGTCGACCTGCGGTGCGCCGCCGCGGGCGTTGGCGGCCACGGACTATCGACGAGGTGGTGGCACGATGTCGCTTGCCCCCAGCGCCAAGGGGACCGTGAGGTTCGGCGATTACAAGACGTGGTACCGGGTGACGGGCGACCCGAGCTCGGGCAAGCCGGTGCTGGTGGTGGTGCACGGCGGCCCCGGCAGCACCCACGACTACCTGCTGCGGATGAGCGAGCTGGCCGCCCGCGGCTGGCCGGTGGTGCACTACGACCAGCTGGGTAACGGCGGCTCGACGCACCTGCCGGACAAGGGACCCGACTTCTGGACCCCGGAGCTGTTCGAGGCCGAGCTGACGAACCTGGTGCGGCAGTTGGGCATCGACGGCAACTATGTGCCGTTCGGCCAGTCCTGGGGCGGCCTGCTCGTCGCCATGCACGCGGCGAAACGGCCGAAAGGCCTGAAAGGACTGGTGATCGCCAACTCGCCGGCCTCCTACCCGTTGTGGCTGCAAGAAATGAAGGTCCTGCGCGACCAGCTGCCGCCCGGCGTGGACGAGATCCTGCGCCGCCACGAGGCCGAGGGCACGACCGACAGTCCTGAGTACTACAGCACCATGCAGGCCTTCTACGACAAGCATGTCTGCCGGATCAAGCCCGCGCCGCGGGACATGCAGGCCTCCCAGTACGAGATCTACAACGACCCCACGGTCTACTTCACCATGAACGGCCCCAGCGAGTTCCATGTGATCGGCACGCTCAAGGACTGGGGCGTGCTCGACGTCCTGCCGGACATCGAGGCGCCGACGCTGATCATCTCCGGCCGGCACGACGAGGCCACGCCGGCCACCGTCCAGCCGTTCCAGGACCTGATCCCGAACAACCGCTGGGAGATCTTCGAGGAGTCCAGCCACGTGCCGCACCTCGAGGAGCCCGAACGGTTCGACGAAGTCCTGCACACCTACCTGTCCAGCCTGTAGCGGAGACAAGCCAATGCTCACCGAGTTCACCGCGTCCGAGGCGGTCGTCTTCCCCGGCATGGGGCCGTCCCGCTTCGCCGACGTCGGCAAGTTCATGGTCATCAACCCCTACGCCCGACGGCTGGTGGCCAAGGCCGACGAGCGCCTTGGCTACTCGCTGGTCGACGCCTTCCGTGATACCGAGGGCGACTACAGCCGGCACGCCCAGGTCAGCTTCCTGGTCAACTGTGTCGCCCTGGCCCAGTGGGCCGAGGGCGAGCTCGGCGCCAAACCGGAAGTCGTTGTCGGCCCTAGTTTCGGCGGCAAGGCGCTGGCCGCGCACTCCGGCGCACTGTCCTTTTCGGACGCGGTCTGGCTGACCTACGAGTTCGCCCGCTGTCTGGACGAGTTCTTCGCCACGGAGTTCGCCGACGTGGTCACGCACTCGTTCGTGCGGACGCCGCAGGACGTGCTCACGCGGCTGTTCGCCGAGATGGACGAGCTCGGCTACTGGCACGACGTGTCCTGCCATATCGACCACGACTTCCACATGGTGTCGCTCAGCCGGGACAATCTCGAGTGGTTCCAGCAGAAGCTGCGCCGCAACGGCGGCATGTCCCTGTACACCATGCATCCGCCGATGCACGTCAGCACCTTCGGCCCGCTGCGCAAGAAGATCCAGGCCGAGGTCTTCGACCGGCTCACCTTCGCCGACCCGACGCTGCCGGTGGTCAACGACCAGGACGGCCGGCTGCTCACCACCGGCGAGCAGGTGCGGGACATGCTGTTGGACGGCATCGTCAACACCGTGCGCTGGCCGGACGCGGTGGCCACGCTGAAGCGGTTGGGCGTGGCCAAGGTGCACATCGCCGGCCAGGACAGTCTGTTCGGCCGGGTCGCCGTGACGAACAAGAACTTCCAGGTCGTCGCGGTCGACCCGAAGCTCGCGGTCAGCCCGCGCAAGCGCACCGCCGCCTAGGCCACCCCCGCACACAAGGAAGCGGCCATGTCCACAGTGGACATGGCCGCTTCACTACGACTCAGGCGGCCTGCAACGTGTTCAGTGCGGCCCACAGGACGCCGGCGTTGGCGAAGGTCTCCAGGCTCAGGGCGTCGTCAACGAAGCGGACGCCGAACTCGTGCTCAAGCGCGCCGAGCAGCTCGACGGTGCCCAGCGAGTCGAGCCCCAGGTCGCGCAGGCTCGACTCCTGTGTCAGCGGCTCGTCATGGGGCAGGAAAGGCAGATACGGGCGCAGGACTTCCTCGAACCGCGCGGCCCACATGGGTGACTCCAATCTTTTGGTCGGGCTGTCATCGACGCTAAATGGCGATCCCCCCGATCGCCACCCCTGTCCAGCATGGCGCAAACAGGGGGCGGGATTTCCCTCGAATCTCTGGCCGGTCCTTGAAATCCCTAGTACGACCGTGCCATTCATGTCATAGAGGAGGAAGAATGAACTCATCGCTGCACGAACGTTTTCTCCGTGGTCTCGCCGCTTCGCCGGACGGGGCCGCGATCCGGTTCGGCGACCAGGAGGTCACGTACCGGGAAGCGCATGACCGGGCCCTGCTGTGGGCGGGGTCGCTGCACGCCGGCGGGCGGCCGCCGGCCGTGGTCGGCGTCCTGTTCGGCAAGACCGCCGAGTCCTACCAGGGCCTGCTCGCGGCCCTGTACTCCGGCGCCACCGTCGTCCCGCTCAACGTCAGCTTCCCGGCCGCCCGGCTCCGGGCCATGATCGACCTGGCCGGCGTGACCGCGCTGCTGGCCGACGAGTACGGCCTTGCCGTGCTGGAGGACGTGCTGGCCGGCGATGCCATGCCCGTCTTCGACCTGACCGCCGACCCCGACCCGGCGCTGAAACTGGCCGAGCCGCATCCGGTGACGGCCGACGACACCGCGTACATGCTGTTCACCAGCGGCTCCACCGGCCGGCCCAAGGGCGTGCCGATCACCCACGGCAACACCCGGCACTACTTCTCCTACCTCGACGAGCGCTTCGACTTCACCCCGGACGACGTCTTCTCGCAGACGTTCGACCTGAACTTCGACTGCGCGATGTTCGACCTGTTCTGCGCCTGGGGCGCCGGCGCCACCGTCTGCGCCATCCCGCCGCACGCCTACCGCGACCTGCCGGCCTTCTTCGCCGCGCAACAAATCACCGTGTGGTTCTCCACGCCGTCGGCGATCGGCCTGGTCAAGCGCCTTGGTGGGCTGGCACCCGGAGCGATGCCGACGCTGCGCTGGAGTTTCTTCGCCGGCGAGGCCCTGAAGTGCGCGGATGCCGCCGACTGGCAGGCCGCCGCGGCCGACTCGACGCTGGAGAACCTGTACGGGCCGACCGAGTTGACCGTCACCATCACCGCCCACCGCTGGTCCGCCGCGTCAGAAGCGTTGAGTGTCAACGGTGTCGTGCCGATCGGCGATCTCAATCCGGGCCACGAGCACCTGGTGATCACCCCGGACGGCGAGCCGACCGAGGACGAGGGCGAGCTGTGCATCACCGGCCCGCAGATGACGCCCGGCTACCTCGATCCCGAGGACGACAAGGGCCGGTTCCTCGAGCACGGCGGCAAGACCTGGTACCGCACCGGCGATCGGGTCCGCTGGGTCACGCCGACCGAGCTGGCCTACCTCGGCCGACTGGACTCCCAAGTACAGATACACGGCCTGCGCATCGAGCTCGCGGAGATCGACAACGCGGTCCGGGCCAGCGGCGTGGAGGACGCGGTCACCGTGACCCGGGAGACCCCGGGCGGGCTGGAGCTCGTCGTCTTCTACACGGGCGGGCCGGTGTCGGCGGCCGAGCTCAACCGGCGGCTGTGCGACCGGCTGCCGCAGAGCATGGTGCCCAAGCACTATCAGCACGTGGACGAGTTCCCGCTCAACTCGAACCGCAAGGTGGACCGGCGTGCGCTGGCCGGTGTCGCGGCCGAGCTCCGCATGGCGAAGGCGGGTGCACGTTAGGGGTGCCAGGGGGGATGACGAACGTATGTACAAATCTTACTCTTGAGTGGTGAGGAGATTTGGTTCGCGACAGGCCGGGTATTACCGGAGTCGCGGAGTGAATCACTCGTCGTTCTTTTCGAGCGTACGGAGAGCGACCATGGATGCCACAGCCACACCACTCGACAATGTCGGCACGGCGCACAACGCACCGGGTGAACTCATTCATTCGCTGCTTGACAGCGCCCTGCTGGAAAACGCGGACAGCGTCGCTGTCCGCGATGCGGACGGCCACTGGACATACCGCCAGCTGGCCGAGCACAGCCACCGGTTCGCGCGCTGGCTGCGGGCCAACGGCGTCGGTCACGGCGACCGTATCGTGGTCCAGCTGCCCAGCACCCGGGAGCTGGTCGCGATGCTGCACGGCGCGGTGCGCGCCGGCGTGGTCCTCGTGCCGGTGAACCCCTCGATGAAGCCGTTCCTGCTGAAGTCCGTGCTGGACAACGCGGAACCGCGGCTGATCATCGGCAAGGGCGCGGCCATCCGGGAGGTCACGGCGACCATCCCGGTGCACGACATCGACGCGGTCTGGCCGGACGTCCAGGAGCAGGACGCCGGGCCATTCGTCCACGAGGTGCAGCCGACCGACCTGGCTGTGCTGATCTACACCTCCGGCAGCACCTCGGCGCCGAAGGCGGTGATGTGCCCGCACGCCCAGGTCGTGTTCGCGACCAGGGCGCTGGTGCAGGCGTTGGAGTACCGCCAGGACGACGTCGTGTTCTGCCGGTTCCCGCTGTCCTGGGACTACGGCCTGTACAAGGTCCTGATGACCGCGGCGGTCCGGTGCGAGATCGTGCTGGCCGGCGAGGAGTCCGATCTGGCTCTGCTGCGGCGGATGCGGGAGACCGGCGCGACCGTCGTGCCGATCGTGCCGTCGCTGGCCACGATGATCGTGTCTCTTGCCTCACGGGACAACGAGAACCCGCCGCCGGTGCGCATGTTCACCAACACCGGCGCGGCGCTGCCCGAGCCCACCATCGACGGCCTGCGGGCGAACTTCCCCGGTGTCAAGGTGGTTCGGCAGTTCGGGCAGACGGAATGCAAGCGCATCACGGTCATGCCGCCGAACGAGGACGAGCAGCGGCCCGGATCGAGCGGAATTCCGTTGCCCGGCACGAAGGTCGCCATCGTCGACGAGAACGGCGACGAGGTGCCCGCCGGCACGGTCGGCGAGATCGTCGCCGACGGACCGCACGTGATGCCCGGCTACTGGCGCAACCCCGAGGTGACCGCCAAGGCGTTCCGCCTCGACCCGCGCACCGGTCGAACCCGTTTGCACACCGGGGACTACGGCTCCGTCGACGCCGACGGCTACCTGTACTTCGAAGGCCGGCGTGACGACATGTTCAAGCGCAAGGGAATCCGCATGAGCACGCTGGAGATCGAGGCAGCGGCCATGGACATCCCGGGCGTGCGGGCGGCGGCCGCGCTGCCGCCGAGCCAGGACCACGACCTGGCCCTGTTCGTGGCGGCGGATCTCCAGCCGGCGATCGTGCTCCGCGAGCTGTCCCAGCGCCTCGAGGCGCAGAAGATCCCGTCCATCTGCCGGGTGCTCGCCGAGTTCCCGCTGACCCTGCACGGCAAGAACTCGCGGGCCGCGCTCCTGAGCCTGCTGGAAGGGAGCGCGACATGAGCCGCTACGAGAAGCTGGCCGCCGAGTACGGCACGCCGCTGTACGTCTACGACGTCGAGGAGGTGCTGACCGCCCGCGAGCAGTTGTTCGCCCAGCTGCCCGAGCCGTTCGAGTTGTTCTTCGCCCTGAAGGCCAATCCCCATCCCGATCTGCTGCGGGCGCTGCGTTCCGGCGACGGCCGTCGCTGCCGGGCCGAGATCAGCTCCACCGGCGAGCTGGCCAACGCGCTGGCCGCCGGCTTCGGCGGCAGCGAGTGCCTGTACACGGGGCCCGGCAAGACCTTCGGCGAACTGCGCGAAGCGATGACCCTGGGCGTCAGGATGTTCTCCACCGACTCCGTCACCGACGTGCAGCACGTCGGCCAGGTCGCGGTGGAACTCGGCATCACCGCCGAGTGCCTGCTGCGTGTCAACCTGGCCACGGCCAGCGCCGGCAGCGGCATCCGGATGACCGGCACGCCCTCGCAGTTCGGATTCGACGCCGAGCACCTCCCCGAGGAACTGCCCGAGCTGCTCCGCGTGGACGGGGTGACCATCGCGGGCATGCACCTGTTCCCCTTGTCCAACACCGAGGACGAAGACGCGCTGATCGGTGAGTTCCAGAACACGATCGCCGGCGCGTCGGCCCTGTCCGAGCAGCTGAACCTCCCGCTGCGCTACCTGGACATCGGCGGCGGATTCTCCGTTCCCTACGGCATTCCCGGCGTGCGGGCCGCGTACCCGAAGCTGCGCCAGGAACTGGAGATCGCGCTGGACACGCACTTCCCGTCCTGGCGCGAGGGCGCGCCGCAGCTGGCCTGCGAGTCCGGTCGCTACCTGATCGGCGCCAGTGGCACGCTGCTGGCCGGCGTGAGCAACGTGAAGGTCAGCCGGGGCAAGAAGTTCGTCATCCTGGACGACGGCATCAACACCTTCGGCGGCATGTCCGGCCTCGGCCGGCTGATGCCGGTGCAGGTGGCGACCGGCGACGATGAGACCGTCGAGACGGTCAGCCTGGTCGGTCCGCTGTGCACGCCGGGCGACACCTTCGGCCGGGCCGTCAGGGTGCCGGACCTCAAGCCCGGCGACGTGATCGCCATTCCCAACGTCGGCGCCTACGGCCCGACCGCGAGCCTGCTGATGTTCCTCGGCCGCCCCTCGCCCACCGAGGTCGTGGTGCGTGGCGACGAGATCGTGTCCGTTTCCCGGCTGGACCACAGCCGTTCGTACGACAACCAGGCGGTGGCCCGATGAGTATCTTCCAGGACAACACGACCCTCGTCACGAGCCGCGGCACGGTCGTGGTCAGCGGCGTCGCCTCCGACGCGCACACCTGGAACCTGGTGTTCCTGCAGCTGATGATCGAGGAGCTCGGCTACGACGTGGTCAACCTCGGCCCGTGCGTCACGCCGGAACTGCTGGTGGCCGAGTGCGAGCAGCACAAGCCGGCGCTGGTCGTGATCTCCAGCGTGAACGGCCACGGCTACCAGGACGGTCTGCGGCTGATCGAGGAGTTCCGCAGCAGCCCCGAGCTCGTCGCCACGCCCGTGGTGATCGGCGGCAAGCTCGGCGTCGCCGGCTCGCTG
>DATJJB010000003.1:0-5898 GCA_035492655.1 Kutzneria sp.
CTTCCTATGTGACGCCAGACGCCACATGGGAAGCGCATGTGGCGTGAGAAACGGGCGGGGCTCCTCGCTTCCCGGGTGCGAGGAGTCCCGCCCGTTCCGATGCCGGGAGCGCCACCGCTCCCGGCGGGAGCCCGCTCAGCCCCGTTTTATACTGAGC
The DNA here is from genome assembly GCA_035492655.1 of Kutzneria sp. Lineage (GTDB taxonomy): Bacteria > Actinomycetota > Actinomycetes > Mycobacteriales > Pseudonocardiaceae > Kutzneria. The sequence continues at coordinate 158 of DATJJB010000003.1, forward strand.
GGGTAAACGTTCTGGTCGGCGCGGTCCGCCGCCTGCTCGGCCGACAGCGCGGCCAGCACGGCCAGGCCCTGGTACAGCGGCATGTGGTCGGTGGCGACGCACGACGGCCCGCACACCCGCACCGTCACGTGCACGGCCTCGCCCGGCGCCGGCCGCGGGATGGGCGTGTTGGCCACCATCGACGCCGTCACGGGGCGACCCGATCGGGTGTAGACCCGGGTCCGCACGTGGAACGCGATCAGGCCGACGACCGAGCACACCGCCCACCACGCCGGCAGCGCGGCCATCTGCGTCCACGGCACCGTGTGGGTGAACCCGGCGCCGACGCCGGCCTGCATGGAGCCGTACATCGGCAGGAACCGCACGAGGTCGTTGTCGGAGCCGGCGTTGACCACCGGCGACTCCAGCCCGACGTCGATCAGGCTGATCATGATGATGGCGAACATGCCCTCCAGCTCGCCACGCAGCAGCGTGCCGAGCACGATGCCGATGCCGCCGTAGGTCAGCGCCGAGGTGAACATGCCCAGCGCGAACAGCCACAGCTGCTGGGGCTGCCAGTAGACGTAGACCATCGCGGTGGCGTACACGCCGACGAGCACCGAGCTGGCGAACAGCGCCGTCACCTTGGCCGCCAGCAGGTGCGGCCGGGGATAGCCGGCCGCCACCAGCCGCCGGTCGAACGGACCCGAACGGTGGGTCACGCTGAACATGAGGAACCCTACGATCAGGGTGGCCGCGTTCAGCCCGCCGGAGACGAAGGTCAGGTGCTGCCCGTTGACGTGCAGCTGCTCGCCGGTGCTGCGGTAGCGGAAGGGCAGCGGGGTCTCGGGCATCATGAACCGGATCAGCGTGATCCAGACCGGGATGAACACGCCGACCATGACGATGGCCAGCCGGTTGCGGGCGTGCTCGATGAGCTCGAACCCGGTCGCCGTGCGATAGAACCTCCGGCCGATGGACATCAGGCGTGCGCCCCGATTCGATCGGACTCGGCCGGCATGGGCGTGACCACGCCGTTGGCCAACCGGTAGCCGGTGTCCAATCGGTCGATGTCGTGGCTGAGGTGGGAGATCACCAGCAGCGACCGGCCGGTGTCGCGCAGCTCGCCGGCCAGTTCCCAGAAGTGCAGGTAGGTCTCCCAGTCGAAGCCCTGGTACGGCTCGTCCAGCAGTACCACCGCCGGGTCGTGCATCAGCGCGATGACCAAGTTGAGCTTCTGTCGGGTTCCGCCGGACAGCGCCTTGACCCGGCTGGCCCGGTACTGGGTGAAGTTCAGCCGCTCCACCAGTTCGTGCGCCCGGTGCAGGTCGTCGAGCTGGTAGGCCCGCTGGAAGTAGCGCAGGTGCTGGGCCACGGTCAGCGAGTCGTTCAGCACGGTTCGTTGCGGGCAGTAACCGAGCCTACCTCGTGGTATGACCCATCCGTGGTCCGGTTTCAGTTCACCGGCCAGAATTCGCAACAGAGTGGTCTTGCCGGCCCCGTTTTCGCCGACGATTCCGGCCAGCTCGCCCCGCTCGAGTGTGAAGTCCACGCGGTCGAGCACCTGCCTGCGGCCGAACGCCTTGCGCACGTCGGCCACATAGAGCGTGGAGTTCTGTGATGCCACGGCGACCACTGTCCGTCCGGGACCGGTTTCCCGCAAGTTGACCTGCGGCAGCCGGCCCCCTGTCGGGTGATCTTGGCAAGTTGCGGTTGTTGCGCGGTCAACCGCGTCCCATGCTGCATTGAACGGACATCGCATGGCCGTCCGAATTGGTTTCGCATTTTCCCCGACGGCCGGTCGTGCCAATTCCTGCAAGGGAGTGACCGGCGTGGTGAAGCTCGCGCGTGAACCGATTGCCGTCATCGGCATGTCCTGTAGGTACCCGGGTGGGATCGATTCACCGGAGCGTTTCTGGCAACTGCTCACGCAGGGCCGCGACGTGATCCGCGAGGGCCCGCACGGCCGCTGGGACGTGGATGCCTTCTACGACCCCGATGTCGACGTGCCCGGCCGCTGCACCTCGCGCTGGGCCGGCTACTTCGACGACATCACCGGCTTCGACGCGGCCTTCTTCGGCATCTCGCCGCGCGAGGCCACCACGATGGACCCGCAGCACCGGCTGATGATCGAGCTGGCCTGGGAGGCGCTGGAACGGGCCGGGCTGCCGCCGCGCGACCTGGCCGGCAGCCGGACCGGCGTGTTCGCCGGCATGTGCCACTCCGAGTACATCGGCCGGCTGGCCGGCCGGTACGAGGACATCGACGCCTACATGATGACCGGCAACGGCCATTCCACCGCGGTCGGCCGCATCTCGTACCTGCTCGGGCTGAACGGCCCCAGCGTCGCCGTGGACACCGCCTGCTCCTCGTCGCTGGTGGCGCTGCACCTGGCCTGCCAGAGCCTGGCCGCCGACGAGTCCGACCTGGCGCTGGCCTCCGGCATCAACCTGATGATCAATCCCGAGACGCCGATCAGCTACTCGAAGTGGGGCATGCTGTCGCCGACCGGCCGCTGCCACCCGTTCGACGCCGGCGCCGACGGTTTCGTGCGCGGCGAGGGCGCCGGCATGGTCGTGCTCAAGCGGCTGTCCGACGCGGAGGCCGACGGCGACGAGGTGCTGGCGGTGATCCGCGCGACCGCGGTCAACCAGGACGGCCGCTCGCAGGGCCTGACCGCGCCGTCGGCCGACGCGCAGCGGGCGTTGTTCTTCGAGGCGGTGGAGAAGTCCGGGGTCGACCCGGGTCTGCTGGGCCTGATCGAGACGCACGGCGCCGGCACGCCGGTCGGCGATCCGATCGAGTTCGACTCCATGCGCACGGTCTACGGCACCGGCCGAGGCCGTTGCGCGCTCGGCGGCGTGAAGTCCAACCTCGGCCACACCGAGGCCGCCGCCGGCGTGTCCGGCCTGATCAAGACCGTGCTCAGCCTGCGGCACGGCCTGATCCCGCCGACGCTCAACTTCACCGGCTGGAACCCGCAGATCCACCCCGAGGACACGCGGTTCTTCGTGCCGACCGAGGTGACGCCGTGGCCGGTGCGGGACGCGCCGCGGCTGGCCGCCGTGTCGTCCTTCGGCGTCGGCGGCACGAACTCGCACGTCCTGGTGGAGCAGGCCCATATCTCGTCGGGCCGAACATCGCGGCGAACATCCGACACGGGCCGACCGATCATGATCCCGATCTCCGCCACCTCGTTCGAGGTGCTCGGCACCGCCGCCAGCCGACTCGCGGATTGGTTGCGGGACAACGATGTTTCGCTCGCCGACGTGGCACACACGCTGGCTTCCCGCCGCTCCCACAACCTCGCCCGGCTCGCCGTGACGGCGTCGTCGGTCGACGAGCTGGCCGCCTGCCTGGAGGGCTTCGCCGACGGCGAGCCGCAGCCGCAGGTCACCTGCACCACCGCCAAGACCGCCGCGGCCAAGGGCAGCGTCTGGGTGTTCTCCGGCCAGGGCTCGCAGTGGCACGGCATGGGCCGCCGGCTGCTGGCCGAGGAGCCCGAGTTCGCCGTCGCCATCGCCGAGATCGAGCCGTTGGTGTTGGCGGAGGCCGGTTTCTCGGTGATCGAGGTGATGTGCGCGGACGAGATGTCGACCGAGATCGACAAGATCCAGCCGACGCTGTTCGCCATGCAGGTCGGGCTGGCTCGGTTGTGGCGATCGCACGGCGTCGAGCCGGCCGCGGTGATCGGGCACTCGATGGGGGAGACCGCCGCCGCGGTCGTGGCCGGCGGGCTGTCGCTGGCCGACGGCGTGCTGGTGATCTGCCGCCGGTCGACGCTGATGAAGCGGGCCTCCGGACTGGGCACGATGGCGTCCGTGGACCTGGCGGCCGAGGATCTGGACCTGTCCGGGACTTCCGTCACGGTGGCGGTGCAGTCCTCGCCGCGGTCCACCGTGGTCTCCGGCGACACCGCCGAGGTGGAGCGGCTGGTCGAGCAGTGGCAGGAGCAGGGGCAGATGGCCCGGCTGGTGGCCGTGGACATCGCCGCCCATTCCACCCACATGGACCCGCTGCTGGACGAGATCCGCAGCGGCCTGGCCGGCCTGAAGCCGTTGCCGCCCACCGTTCCCGTCTACTCCACGGTGTTGGCGGACGCGCGGGCGTTCGTGGCCTTCGACGCCGAGTACTGGGCCGCCAACCTGCGCAACCAGGTGCGGTTCGCCAACGCGGTGCAGGCCGCCGGCGAGGACGGTTACGGCGTGTTCGTCGAGGTGTCGCCGCATCCCGTGACGACCTATCCGATGAGCGAGACACTGCCGGAAGCCGTTGTGCTGCCGTCGATCAAGCGCGACTGCGCCGCCGACTTCTTCGGCATCCAGCTCGGCGCACTGTACTGCTCCGGCACGCCGATCGACTGGTCGCGGGCCTACGGCCGGGGCCGGCTGGTCGACGTGCCGACGCTGACCTGGGACCGCAAGCGGCACTGGATCGACCTGCCGCTGCCGCACCCGGACCTCCAGGTCGCCGGTTCGGCCGACACCCATCCGCTGCTGGGCGTGCACGTCAAGATGCCCGAGGGCGACGGACGCCATGTGTGGCAGGCCGATCTGGGCACGGCCGTGCTGCCGTGGCTGGCCGATCACGCGGTGGACGACGCGATCGTGTTGCCGGGCGCGGGTTTCAGCGAGATGGTGCTGGCCGCCGGCGCCGAGTTCTTCGGGGTTTCGGCCGAACTCGTCGACGTGTCGGGGTTGCGGTTCGACCGGCTGCTGCCGCTCGGCGAGCACACCGAAGTGTCCACTGTGCTCACCTCGCTGGCCCCGGACCGGGCGTCGGTGGCCGTGTTGACCAGCACCGAGGACGGGCTGAACTGGGTCACGCACGCGACCGGCGAGGTTCGCCGGCTGGAGTCGCGCAGCCCGCTGGCCCCGGCCGTGCTGTCGGAGCTCGTTGCCGCGCATACGGTTGTCGAGGAGCTGCCGGAGTTCTACGCCGGCCTGCGGGCCGACGGCTACTTCCACGGGCCGGCGTTCGCCGGCCTGACCGAGCTGCGCGTCGAGGACGTGGACGGCGGCACCGTGCTGGGCAAGGTCAAGGTGCCCGCCGCGGCTCGGGCCAGCGCCCGAGGTTTCCGCTTCCACCCGGTGTTGTTCGACACCTGCTTGCAGGCATTGGGCGCCGCGCGGATCAAGGGCCGTCCGGTCGGCGCGCCCCGGCTGCTGCCGGCCGGTGTCGCCACGCTGCGCGTATTCGGTGATCCGGCGCGCGGCGTGTGGTGCGAAGGCCAGGCCGTGCTGGACGAGAGCGACGGGTCGTCGGCCCTGGGCTGGATCCGTCTGCTGGACGCCGATGGCGCGGTTCTCGTTGAGGCACATGACATCAAGCTGGTGTCGCCGCTGCGTGAGCTCGGGCCGCGCCGCCTGGATCCGCTGTTCCACGAGATCACCTGGCAGCCCGCGCCGCTGCCGGAGACCGCTGTCTCGGGCAGTTGGCGGATTGTCGGCTCAGGGCCGTTGGTCGACGAGCTGACGGGATTGCTGCCGTCAACGGGCGATGTCACCGGAGTTGTTGTCCTGCCGTCGAATGCCGACGGCATGGACCAGGTCGTCGACCTGATCGACGTGATCCGCGAAGCCGGCGACGCGCGGCTGTGGGTCGTCACCCAGGGCGGGCAGGCGGTGACCACCGACGAGGACATCAACCTCGCGCAGGCCGCCCTGCGCGGCATCGGGCGGGTCGCCGGCTACGAGCACTCGGAGCTGCGGCTGACCTTGGTCGACCTCGATCCGGCCGACGTGTCACCGGCCTCGACCCTG
>DATJJB010000004.1:0-13198 GCA_035492655.1 Kutzneria sp.
CGCACCCGCCGCCAGGCCCGCCAGCTGGTCAGCCACGGTCACTTCATCGTGAACGGCCACAAGGTGAACATCCCCAGCTACCGGGTGTCCAAGTGGGACATCATCGACGTGAAGCCGAAGTCGCTGCCGACGCTGCCTTTCGAGGTCGCCAAGGCCACCTTCGGTGACCGTCCGATCCCGGCTTGGCTCCAGGTGGTTCCGTCCTCCCTGCGTGTTCTGGTGCACCAGCTCCCCGAGCGGGCCCAGATCGACACGCCGGTGTCGGAGCAGCTGATCGTCGAGCTGTACTCGAAGTGATCCTTCCCGGCCCGGCCGCCGCACGGCGGCCGGGCCGGGACTCGGTCGACGTCAAATAGCGGGCGTCGTACGAAAGAAGGTAAGCAGTGCTCATCTCTCAGCGACCCACGCTCGCCGAGGAGCCCATCAACGACACCCGGTCCCGGTTCGTCATCGAGCCGCTGGAGCCCGGGTTCGGCTACACGTTGGGCAACTCGATCCGGCGCACGCTGCTGTCGTCCATCCCGGGCGCGGCCGTGACCAGCATCCGGATCGACGGCGTGCTGCACGAGTTCACCACGGTTCCCGGGGTGAAGGAGGATGTCACCGACATCATCCTGAACCTCAAGGAGCTGGTCGTGTCCTCCGAGGAGGACGAGCCGGTGACCATGTACCTGCGCAAGCAGGGTCCCGGCGCGGTGACCGCGGGCGACATCGTGCCTCCGGCCGGTGTCACCGTGCACAACCCCGACCTGCACATCGCCACCCTCAACGCCAAGGGCAAGCTGGAGATCGAGCTCGTCGTCGAGCGCGGTCGCGGCTACGTCCCGGCGGTGCAGAACAAGCAGGCCGGCGCCGAGATCGGCCGGATCCCGGTCGACTCGATCTACTCGCCGGTGCTGAAGGTGACGTACAAGGTCGAGGCCACTCGTGTCGAGCAGCGCACCGACTTCGACAAGCTGATCCTGGACGTGGAGACCAAGCCGTCGATCACGCCGCGCGACTCCGTCGCGTCCGCGGGTAAGACGCTGACCGAGCTCTTCGGCCTGGCCCGTGAGCTCAACACCGACGCCGAGGGCATCGAGATCGGCCCGTCGCCGGCCGAGGCGGACACCATCGCCGCGTTCGCGATGCCGATCGAGGACCTGGACCTCACGGTCCGGTCGTACAACTGCCTCAAGCGTGAGGGCATCCACACCGTCGGCGAACTGGTCTCGCGCAGCGAGGCCGACCTGCTCGACATCCGCAACTTCGGCGCCAAGTCGATCGACGAGGTCAAGCTCAAGCTCGTCGGCCTCGGCCTCGCGCTGAAGGACAGCCCGCCCGGATTCGACCCGTCGGTCGCCGCGACCGACTTCCCGGCCGACGCGGGCTGGTCCGACGCGGGTGTGGACGGACACCACGACGACGGCCAGGACTACGCAGAGACTGAGCAGCTCTGACCCAGCTGTTCTAGACCACAGGAGCAACGGAAATGCCGACCCCCACCAAGGGCGCCCGGCTTGGCGGGTCTCCGGCCCACGAGCGGCTGCTGCTGGCCAACCTGGCCACCGCGCTGTTCACCCACGGGCGGATCAAGACCACCGAGGCCAAGGCGCGCAAGCTGCGTCCGCTCGCCGAGCGGCTGATCAGCAAGGCCAAGCGCGGCGACCTGCACAACCGTCGTGAGGTCCTCAAGACCATCCGCGACAAGGACGTGCTGCACAAGCTGTTCGCCGAGATCGGCCCGCACTTCGCCGACCGCAACGGTGGCTACACCCGCATCGTGAAGACCATGCCCCGCAAGGGCGACAACGCCCCCATGGCCGTGATCGAGCTGATCGCGGAGCAGCTGGTCACCACCGAGGCCGAGAAGGCCCGCGGCACCAAGTTCGCCAAGGACGAGGCCGCGACCCCGGCCGCCGAGGTCGTCGAGACCCCGGCCGCCGAGGAGGCCGCCGCTGACGAGGCCGCCGAGACCGAGGCTGTCGCCGAGGTCGAGGAGACCACCGAGGCTGAGGACAAGAAGTCCGAGTGACTTCTGCCGTCCACGACGAGCCCGCCACTCCCTCCGGGGATGGCGGGCTCGTCCGCGTTCGGCTGGACCTCGGTTATGACGGCACCGAGTTCTCCGGCTGGGCCCGCCAGCCGGAGCGGCGCACGGTGTGCGGCGTGCTGGAGGAGTCGCTGTCTCAGGTGTTCCGCCAGCCGCTGACGTTGACCGTGGCCGGCCGCACCGACGCCGGCGTGCACGCCAGCGGGCAGGTGGCCCATGTCGACCTGCCGGTCGAGTCCGATGTGGACGGACTGCCCAAGCGGCTGTCCCGCATCCTGCCGGCCGACGTGCGGGTGTTCCGGGCGACCAGGGTGCCCGACGAGTTCGACGCCCGTTTCACCGCGCTGCGCCGGCACTACGAGTACCGCGTGGCCGACGCCCCCTTCGGCGCCGACCCGCTGCGCCGGCTGGACACCATCTCCTGGCCGCGGCCGCTGTCGCTGACGGCCCTGTGCGAGGCGTCCGAGCTGCTGCTCGGCGAGCACGACTTCTGCGCTTTCTGCAAACGCCGCGAAGGTGCCACCACCATCCGCGAGCTCCAACGGCTGGCGTGGACCCGGGGCGAGGACGGCGTGTTGACCGCCGCCGTGTCGGCCGACGCGTTCTGCCACTCCATGGTCCGCAGCCTGGTCGGCGCGCTGCTGTCCGTCGGCGAGGGCCGCAAGCCGGTCGACTGGCCGGCCTCCCTGCTGCGCTCCACCGAGCGCTCCAGCTCCGTCACCGTCGCGCCGCCGCACGGCCTGACCCTGGTCCGGGTCGACTACCCCGCGGACCAGGATCTGGCCGCCCGCGCCGCGGTCACCCGCAACGTCCGGGTCAGCACAGCTAGCTGAAGGTCACCGGCTGCCAGCTGTGGCCGGAGTCGGTGGTGCGGTAGAGCACCGAGCCGTTCCACGCGTCCGGCGTGCCGGTGATCACGGTGCCGAAGGCGTGGTCGACGAACCGCAGGTCGTACAGGCCGAACCGGTCCTCGTCGAGCTCGGTGGTCTGCCAGGTGTTGCCGCCGTCGGTGGTGCTGTACAGCAGCTCGACGCCGCCGCCGGTGGCCGCGATGGCGGCGTTCTGGTCCGAGCCCGAGGCGAAGCCCTGGAAGATGCCGGCCAGCGGGGCCTCGGTGTCGGAGGGCTGGTAGCGCACGCCCAGCGCCGCGGCGTGGACCAGCTGCTTGTGCATGTGCCCGGGCGACGGGTCGGACGGGTCGCCGAGGCACAGGTTGAGCACCTTGCCCTGCCGCGCGCCGTCCAGCGCGGTCTGCATCGACGCGTCGCAGGGCAGCGGCGCGGCCGTGAAGTGCACGCCGTCGGTGGAGATCCAGTACTTGCTGGTGGAGTGGTCCGCGCCGACCGAGACCTGCACGCCGCCGCCGACCGCCAGGTCTCCGTAGGTGATGCCGCCGTCGACCGACAGGCCCGGCACGGCGGTCAGCGTCTTGGCGCCGACCTTGCCGGTGTAGAGCTGGGTGGTGTTGTGGTCGGGCTGGCTCAGCGTGCTGGCCAGGGCCAACACGTGGCCGTCGGCGATGTCGATCTTGTTGAGGTAGCTCGGGCTGGGCAGCCCGGCCAGTGTGATGGCGAACCAGTGCTTGCCGCCGTCGGTGCTGGCCTGGATGTGCTCGCCGTCGGAGACGAAGGCGTGCTTGGCGTCGGGCACGGTCAGCGCGACGTGGTTGTGGTTGTCGGGCAGCGAGATCGGCGGGGCGACCAGCCGGGACCACCGAACGCCGCCGTCGGTGGTCTCCAGCAGGTAGCCGGTGGTGCCGGCGTAGCCGAGCACGTAACCGTGCTTGGGCGTCAGCCAGCTGCTCGACGCGGGGGCGAACCCGGTCGGCACCGTTGCGGCCTCGGCGGTCGCGGGCACGGCGAGCAGGGCGACCGCCGCGGCGAGCGCCAGGGCCGCACATCGTGTGAACGTCATGCTTCGGTGACGGTCGGTGACGCCACCGGGTTGCCTCGGCTCAGTCGCCCCAGATCAGTCGCCTCGGCGCACGGGTCCGAGGATCTGCTTCTCGCCCTCGTTGGTGACCAGGCGGATCGGCACCCACAGGTCCCGGCCGAGCGCCAGCACGTGGTCGTCGCGCAGCTGGGACAGCTCGGTGACCTGGGCCGGGTTGAGCCGCCACATCCGGCCGGCCAGCTGGGCCTGCGCGGCCTGCAGCCGCTGGATGAGCACCAGGTCGGCGTTCATGGCCAGCGCGCCGGCCTGCGGGTGCAGGTAGGGCAGCACGTACATGGTGGTCTGCCACGGCGTGCGCGGCGGCAGCAGCTCGACCGGGGTGGCGCCGCCGTCGTGCACGACCAGCAGCGGGTTGTCCTCGGAGCTGTCGGGCAGCTCGATCGGCGACAGCCGCCGGATCGAGACGACGGGCAGCGGCCGCTCGTTCGGGCCGGTGGTGGTGGCCTGGGCCAGCGCCTGCCAGGCCTGCGGCCGGCCGGTCGCGATGATCACCCACGCGCCCGCGGCCAGCGCCCGCAGCGCCAGCTGGCGGGCCAGGTACAGGCCGCCGAGGGCGACCACCCTGGTCGGCATCGGGCGCAGCAGGGACACGCTGGCCGGCTCGTTGCGGGAGTCGCTGCCGATCAGTGTGCCGCCGCGCTCGGCCGACGGGCTGACCGCGTCCAGCAGCTCGGGGGACACCAGGTACTCGGGGGCCAGGCCGCCGACCTTGCCCATGGTGTCGCGGGACCGGGTCTGACTCGTGCTCATGCCCATCCTCCGAACGGCAGCGTCGCGGCCAGCGCGGCGCTCTGCAGGCCGCGCAGCGGGGTCATGTCGAACCCGAGCTGGTCGGACATCTTCTCCAGCCGGTCCTCGGCCCGGTTCAGCTCGGACGGGGTGCGGGCGCTGAGCCGGACCAGCCCGCGCAGCCCGACCTGGCCGTCCTGGCCGCCGGGCGAGATGGCCAGCGTGACCGTGGAGGACAGCGCCCGGATGCTGGTGAACGCGTTCAGGCCGGCCGCGACGCCGCCGCTGGGCCAGCCGGTGATGGAGTAGCTGCAGTGGCCGACGCCGGCGGCGGTCACGCCGCCCCACTTCTCGGTCAGCCCCACCCGGCCCTCGGCGTTGACCGCGCCGGACAGCTCGCTGATGGCGATGCCGGTGGACAGCAGTTCGTCGGAGTCCAGCGGACGGGTCGTCACGCCACGGCTCTCCAGGGCGCTGCGCACCCGGGACAGCGCGCCGATCAGCGCCCGGTGCGCGCCGACGACGCCGCCGCCACGCTCACGGATGGCCGCGCCGCAACGCCGCGGGTCCAGCCGTACGGCGACCAGCGTGGTCCGGCGGGCGGAGGTCGGCAGCGCGCCGATGACCTCCATGTAGGAGGACAGCGCGGGCGAACTGGGCGGGAGCACGGCGCTGCCGGGGTAGCAGTGCCACAGCACTCGGATCGAGTCCAGCACCACGCCGCGGTCTTCGAGACACGGCGCGAGCACACCGAGCGGCAGGTTCGGCGCCTTGCCGATCGGGGCGACCAGCGGCGGCTCCACGTCGACCCGCAGCACGGCGGTCCAGACGCCCTCCTGCCACGCCATGCCGACCGGTGAGCGCTCGTGGTCGATGGCGTGCGCGACGACGAGGTCGGGCACCGCGAGCCGGAGCAGCGCGACCCGGGCGTCCTCGGCGCCGATGACCTTCGTCTCACCGTCGGGGTCGGCCGCGGGCGCCTCGGCCGGCGAGCTGACCCGGCTGTGCGAGCGGAACAGGTAGCGGATCGTCAGCCCGACCCACTGGGTGAACCAGCGGCCGCTCCAGCGGATGAACGTCAGGATGAGCGCGACGCCGACGACCCCGGCCGCCACGTACAGCCAGGAGCTGTTGATCGCCAGCAGCACCAGGCCGATGGCCACGCCGACCTCGAGCACGACGAGGTTGGCCACCGGCAGGCCGCCGATGCTGGCGCCGGCCTTGCGTCGGCGTGCCGGCGGCACGCGTCGCGGCGGGGGCGTGGCTGACTGCGCCTGCGGCGGGGGCCCGCCGTTGCTGGGCGGCCCCGGGCGTTGCGTGGTCACGGACATCCGCTCGATCTTCCCCTCGGTGTGCGCTGCGATATCGGGCGCCGGCCGATCGGGTCCACCCGAAGCGCACCCGGCCGGCACTGCCTCCCGCTATCCTGCGAAACCGTACCGCGAACGGGAGAGCTGCGAGCTGCGAATGCCTTCGACACCTACGAGCAAGTCCCAGGTCCAGGCGTACCGATTCATGCTGAGGCGGATGGAGTCCGCCTTGGTGCGCAAGGACTCGGTGATGCTGCACGACCCGATGGGCTCGCACATGCGCTCGGCGGTGGTCGGCGTGCTGCTGGCCATGGTCGCGGCCATCGGCTTCGTCCTGTTCGCCGTGCTCAGCCCGGCCGGCTCGGTGCCCGAGTCCAACGGCGTGGTGATCGGCAAGCAGTCCGGTGCGGTGTACGCGTTGATCACCGACGCCACCAACAACAAGCGGTTGGTGCCCACGTTCAATGTGACGTCGGCTCGGCTGATCCTGTTGGCCAACGGCAGCGGCGGGGCGCAGGGCGCCGGCTCGCCGGCCGCGGCCACGCCCGCGGTGGTCGACGACGATGTGCTCAAGGGCCTGCCGCGTGACAAGAAGCAGGGCATTGTGGACGGCCCGCAGATGCTTCCCGTTGGGCCGCAACGCGTCGGCAACTTCTGGGACGTGTGCGACACGCTGCCGGACAACGCCGACAAGAGCTCGACGCCGATTACGTCGGTGGTCGGCGGCGTCGACGGAGTCGGTTCGGAGATCAGCCTGTCGCAGCCGCTGCTGGTCACGCCGGACCGCGGCAAGTCGTACTACCTGATCTACCGCAAGTCCTCGCTCAGCACCAGCCTCGGCCTGAAGAACACGCATGTGGTCAAGTCCGAAGTGGACCTGGACCGTGACAAGGCCATCGCCAACACTTATCGGCTGCAGGAGCAGTACGCGCGGCCGATCAGCTCGGCCGTGCTGAACGCGATCCCGGGCACGGTCGCGTTGAGCCTGCCGGACATCCCCGGCCGCGGCGAGCAGCCGACCAGCTACCAGGCTCCGGACAACGCGAAGATCGGCGACGTGCTGCACACGGTCGAGGTGGACAACTCCGACCATTACTACGTGCTGGTGGCCGAGGGCCGGCATGAGGTCTCGCCGGTCGCGGCCGAGGCCATCTACGAGAACGGCGGCACCAAGCCGCACAACGTGGAGCCGGGCGACGTGAAGTCGATCAACCGTGTCACCACGCCGTGGGCGCTGGACGAGTTCCCGGTGGAGAAGGTCAACCCGGTCGACATCAACGAGTACCCGGCGGTGTGCGCGGCCTGGAGCTACCCGAACAACGTCCCGTTGCTGACCGTGCGCATCCTCGAGGCCGGCAAGCCGCTGCTGCCCGACAACGCCAAGCCGATCAAGCTCGGCACGCCGAGCGTCGACGGCACGAAGGTCACCGATTTCTACCTGCCGACCGGCCAGGCGGCCGTGGTGCGGGACAGCACGTCCACTTCGGACGAACGCACCGGCCCGGTGTACGTGGTCTCCGACCTGGGCGTGCGCTACGGCTTCGCGTCGTCGATCCCGTCGATGAGCCCGGACCAGGTGGCCGCCGGTGTCGGTCTCGGCGACCCGGCCAGCTATCCGCCGGCGCCGGACGCGATCGTGCGACTGCTGCCGCAGGGCACCGCGCTCGACCCCGGGGCCGCGTTGCGCACGTACGACACCATGCAGCCGCCGGCCGACGCCGGCAGCTACCCGACCGCGGCGCCGAGCCAGCAACAGCAGGCCCCGCCGGCCGGCGGCGGGAACTGAACGCGGCCGGGGCGCGTCGAAGGGACCGGATCAGTCGGCGAGAGGGGATGACGTGAGCGGCGTGCGGATCGATCCGGACTGGATCGCGAGCTATGCCAAGACGGTCTCCCGGTCGTCGGAGGAGCTGGGCTCGGCGCGGGACGCGCTCAAGGGCGCGCCGCTGCCGGCCGACGCCTTCGGGCAGTTGGGCCACAACACCGGCGCCGACAGCGCGTACGCGCAGGCCGCGCAGACGCTGTCCGACCAGTTGTCCCGCGCGGTGGACGCGCTGACCGCGGCCGCCGAGGGGTTGGCCAAGACCGCCGACCACTACGGCTCGCACGACCAGGACGTCGCGGCCCTGCTGAAGAAGGCTGGTGGCAAGTGAGCGCGTCGCCGGCCCACCTGGACTACCTGTCACAGATCAGCCGCCAGCTCGGCGTGACCGATCCCGTCGAGGAGTACTACGCCCCGCTGGTCGGCAAGTGGTCGGCACTGCGGGACGAGGCCGACCGCTGGCGCAAGGCGGCCAAGGCCGCCGGCGACATCACCGACACGCTGACCAAGTCGCTCGGCGGCTTGGACGCGTCGTGGCAGGGCAAGGACGCCGACTCGTTCATGGCCTACATGCAGGGCTACGGGCTGTCCGGGCACGACCTGGCCGACGCCATGAACGCCATGGCCGACGCGTTGCAGCAGACCGCCGATGGTGTCGAGCACCTCGTCGACCAGCTCGGCGACACCCTGGCCGAGAGCGCCGACACCGTGTCCGAGGCGCTGTCCGTGCCCGTGCACGGCGAGAAGCGGGCCACCGAGCACCTCGACGACCAGCACGAGCCGACCAGGCAGTTGTTCGAGTCCGTGCGGGACGTGTTGGAGGCTTTCACCAAGCTGTGCAGCGGGGTGCACGGCGGTGACGCCTTCTCCAAGATCACCGTCAAGCACCCGATGCCGTCCGGGAACTGGTCGTACGACTACGCCCCGCCGGCGTCGACGCCTGCCGCCCCGCCTTCGCCGCCCGCCGCGACCACCCCGGCCGCTGCTGCTGCCGCCCACGCTGCTGTCGGTGGTGGTGGCGGTGGGGCGCACGCCGGCGGTGGCGGTGCCGCGATGGGTGCGGGCGCCGGCATCGCACACGACGCCGTGCAGGCCCCGACCGGCGGCACCGTCTCCGGCGCGGCCGAAACGACGTCCACCGAGCACTACACGCCCGCTCCCGCTGCCCCGGCGGCCGCCGCGGCTGCACCCGGCGGCGGCCAGGCCGGCGGCGGCATGGGCATGATGGGCGGTATGGCCGGCGGTCAGAAGGGCCAGGGCGGCGAGGATCAGGAGCACAAGTCCAAGATCCGCCTCAGCGGCGACCTCCGTGACCTGCTCGGCGCCCCGGAGAAGACCGCGCCGACGGTCATCGGCGAGAACTAGGCCTCAGCACAGCTCGACGGCGTCGGCCCGGTCGTTGTTGCCGCCCAGGTCGGCTTGCCGGGCGTCGTTGTCCCGCCCGCCGGTGGTCACCCGGCTGAGCACGACCCGCTGGCTGCCCACGTAGTCCAGCAGGCAGACGGTGAGGTGCCTGCCGCCGTTCTGCGGGATCGGGCCGTTCACCCAGCTGCGCAGGTGGTTGTTGGCGTTGCTGTTGTTCAGGTCCACATGCGACGCCTGGTGACGCGGAACAGGCTTCGAGTGCGCATGACCCGATCCTGCCAACGAAAAGGGGCCCCGCGAGTGCGAGGCCCCGTCATTTTCGAGTGATGATCACATGCGCAGCCGCTGCGGGGCCGGTCGGTGGTTGCGCTGGGCGCGGCGGGCCGCGTGCACGACGAACAGCGTGATCAGCAGCAGCGCGACACCGATCAGCGTGCCGTACATGGCCCACATCATCGGGGACAGGCTCTTGACCTCGGCCACGCCGACATCGGACTTGAGCTGCTGGGCCTGGGCCTTGGCCGGCGAGCCGGGCTCGCCCGGGATCACGGCGGTCAGCGCAGCCACCGGGTCGATCAAGCCGTAGCCGACCTGGTTGTTGCGGCCGGACGGGGTGCCCGGGTGCTGCGCGGTCATCTCGATCCGGTGCATCACCTGGAGGGCATCCAGGTTCGGGAACTTCTCCCGCACCAGGGCGGCCAGCCCGGCCACGTACGGGGCGGCGAAGCTGGTGCCCTGCAACGGCTGCGGCCCGTTGCTGCCGGTCTCCTGGTTGGCCAGGCCGGAGCTGCGGCCCGGATCGAGGGTGATGATGCCGGTGCCCGGCCCGGCCACGCTGACCCACGGACCCCACATGGTGAACGGGGCCGGCGCGCCCGGCGTCTGCTTGTTGGCGGTGTCGGTGGTGATCGCCGCGACCGACATCACGTCGTCGGCGAACCAGGCCGGCGACTCGATCCACTTGGGCCGGTTCGGGTCCGGGTTGTCGTTCTGGGTGTTGCAGCCGCCCTGCTGCTCGAGATTGCCGGCGGCGGCCACGATCACGACCTTCTTGTCGTGCACCGCGTAGTGCACGACCTTCTGCAACGTGTTCTGCGCGTCCTTGTCGCCCTGGCCCATCTTCAGCGTCAGGCAGGCCGACAGCGAAATGTTGATCACGGTCGCGTGCTTCTCGACCGCGGTCAGGATGGCGTAGGCCAGCGAGGTCGGCGTGCCGGCCGGCACCTCGCTCTGCGCGGTCGGCGACTTGACCTTGATCGACGGGCTGGACTGTCGGATCGGCAGGATCTGCGCCTTCGGCGCCATGCCCTGGAAGCCGACGCCCATGCCGGTGGTGTCCGCGCCGATGATGCCGGCGACCTCGGTGCCGTGCCCGTCGCAGTCGTCCTTGCCGACGTTCTGGATGCCGTGCAGGTAGTCGACCTCGCCCAGAAGC
The DNA here is from genome assembly GCA_035492655.1 of Kutzneria sp. Taxonomy (GTDB): domain Bacteria; phylum Actinomycetota; class Actinomycetes; order Mycobacteriales; family Pseudonocardiaceae; genus Kutzneria. Next base: position 10,647 of record DATJJB010000004.1, read on the forward strand.
CGTCCGCGGAACTCGTCGTGCGGGTTCACGCCGGTGTCGATCACGGCGACGATCTGGTTGCGGCCCTGGGCGTACTGGTGGGCCTCGTCGAGGCGCAGCCAGGTCTGGCCGTTGGGCGGGTCCTTGAGCTGCGCGCCGCCGCCGCTGGAGCTGATGCACAGCTGCTGTTCCGAGAACGTCGCATTCTGCGGCGCGCCGACCGACCTGTCCGGCGTGACGTTGTTCGGCAGGCCCCCGGTCGGGGTGGGCGGGGCCCACGCGTCGTCGCCTGCGGCCGGGACGGTGTCCTGGGCCAGCGCGGGGGCGAGGCCGGGGCCGAGCAGCGCGACCAGAACGGTCGCGGCGAGCGCCGTTGTCCGTGTGATCCGCATGATCCCCTCAGAGGTTCAGGTGGCGCAGCGTGCTGTAGAGGTCCATCACGGCCAGCGCCAGCGGCACCACCGCGGCGATGCAGATGGCCTCGAAGATGTCGACGGACCGGCGCAGCACCGGCGAGAACTTCTGCTTGGGGAAGGCGACCCCGAGCACCAGCGCGGCCGCGCCGACGACGATCAGCGTGCCGAACACCCACAGCAGCCGGCCGAACGGGTCGGACAGCCAGATCCAGCCGGTCAGCACGCCCGCGCCGGCGACGATGCCGCTGGCCAGCAGGGCGACCGCCTGGCTGCCGTTGGCGTACGTGCGCGAGCGCAGCAGCATCACCAGCGTGACGACGACGGCGAAGACCGGGCCCCACACGGTGCCCGAGGTGGCGGCCAGCACGGCGGCGATGGCCGAGGTCACGCCGGCGCCGATGATCATGCCGGTCATGTACTCGTGCGCGAGGCCGGCTCGCTTCTCGATCATGGCGTACTCGGGGAAGCCGCCGTCGTCCTTGAGGTCCTCGGCGTTGCCCGGCACGGTCGGCAGCGGCAGCTTGGCCAGCCGGATGGTGAAGCGCGGCAGCCAGGACAGCGCGACCAGCGACACCGCCGCCGCGCCCGCGGCCACGCCGGCGATCGGCTGCGTGTCCAGCAGCGCGCCGACCAGGAAGGCCAGCCAGCCGAGGGTGGACGCGGTGGCGGCCGCGATGAACACGGTCACCCCGGAGCCGACGACCAGGATGCAGGCCCAGGAGACGATCATCACCAACAGGCAGGCCAGCAACAGGCTCCACCGGGTGAGCTCGCCCGGGATCACGTACAACCCGGCGACGAAGGCCATCGGCAGCCCGCCGGCCGCGGCGACGATCACGCCGGTGACCGGCACCTGGTAGACCCGGGTCAGCACGGCGCCGGCGACGACGCTGGCGATCATGCCGACGCCGGCGGCGATCGCGGCCACCAGGCCGTAACCACCGGGCATCAGCGGACCGGCCAACAGCACCGCGACGGCGGCGCCGATCAGCGCGACGGTGCCGGCGACATGGCCGATTCGCCTTGCCGTCTCGGCGGTCCACGGCCGGAAACTGTCCGGATTGGACTCCGCGATGGCGTCGACGACGTCGTCGTACAGCGGCGGCGGCGGATTCTCCGAACGGCGTCGCAGCTGGAGCAGATCGCCGTCGACCACGCCGAGCGAGGCCAGCGTGCGGCTTGCCTCCAGCGGCGTGGCCTCGCCCAGCTTGGCCAGGCACCAGCCGCCGTGCCGGGCGCCGCCGTCCGGCCGGTTCTCCTTGGCCATCTGCAACAGCATGGGCATCAGGTCGGCAACCGCGACGTCGGACGGCAACGCGACGTCGATCCGTGTCTGCGGCGCGACCACCGTCACCCGGCTGAACACCGTCGTACCGGTTGCCACCAGGGCCCCCTCATCTTTCGGTCTCGTGTGGACTCACCACCGCCGCGTGCAGCCGTTTCGCATCCGAACTCCGCGAACCGCCCGCGCGCCGCCGGTGGCCGCCCCTAGTATGGCCGCACCGGGACGCCCGGGAACGGCGGTTCCGGTGAAGACGTTGGAATGGGTTTTGATCCACCCCCGACCCGAAGAGGTGTGTCCCGGTGAGCACGCTCCAGTTCAGGCGTCAGGCGCGCCTTGCCGCCCCGCGGCCGCCCGGCGGTGAGGTGCATCTGGAGCCGCCGCCCGAGCTGCCCAGGGTCATTCCCGGCAACATCGTGATGAAGGTGCTGCCGATCGTCATGATCGTCGCGTCGGTCGGCATGATGGGCTACATGTTCACGGCGCCCGGCGCCAAGAACCCGCAGACCATCATGATGGGCGGCTTCTTCCTGATCTCCACCATCGGCATGATGGCCGGCGGCGCCGGTGGCGGGCGCGGCGGCGGCCAGCGCAAGGCCGAGATGAACGAGGACCGCAAGGACTACCTGCGCTACCTCGGCCAGATGCGGGAGCGGGCCCGCGGCGCTGCCGACGACCAGCGGGCCGCGCTGGAGTGGAACCACCCGGACCCCCAGGCCCTGTGGTCGATGGCCACCAGCAGGCGGATGTGGGAGCGTCGGCAGAACGACCCCGACTTCGGCCACGTGCGCATCGCCCGTGGCTCGCAGCGGCTGGCCACCCGGCTGGTGCCGCCGCAGACCGGCCCGGTCGACGAGCTGGAGCCGATCGCCACC
>DATJJB010000005.1:0-18293 GCA_035492655.1 Kutzneria sp.
GCCGTTGTTGAGGTACAGCAGGTGGCGAGAGTCGCCGTGCCAGGTCGGCGCGTCGGTGACCTCGTCGTTGATCGCCACCGGCGTGCCGGCGAACGTGCCGTCCGGGTGCACGTCGACCACGTGCAGCCGACTGCCGATGACGAACGCCATCTTGCTGCCGTCGGGCGACCACACCGGCCCGTCGTCGCCACGGGTCTGCAACGACCGGTCGGGCAGCGGATCGACATAGCGGGCCGCGCCAGTGACCCGGTTGACCAGCAGGATCTTGCTCAGGCCCTCGCGGTAGCGGGTCGAGTACGGCACGATCGCCGCCAGTGCGATCACGGTCCCGTCGGGCGACCAGGTCGGCCGGCCCGGCTCGAACGTCGCGGTGAACACCTTCTGCACGACGCCGGTCGCGACCTCGACCGTGTACAGCGCCCCGGTCTGGTCCAGGAACGCCAGGAACTTGCCGTCACGCGACCAGGAACCGGACACCGCCGCCGCGTTGGGCAGGTTGGTCAGCTGCCGATCAGCGCCGGTGGTGAGATCCCGCAGCCAGATGTCGAGCTTGCCGGCCCGGTCGGTGGAGTACGACAGGTAGCGGCCGTCCGGCGACCACGCCGGATCGGACTTCCAATAGTCGCGCGTCAACGGGTCGTCACGGGTCAACGGCTGCGGCGACCGGCCGACCGTCATGGTGTAGATGTCGTTCAACGCCCGGAAAGCGACCTTCGTGCCGTCCGGCGACAACACCGGGCTGCCGATGCCGACGACCGGTTTGGGCCGCGGCGAGTCGAAGTCCCGGCGGCGCTTGGTGTACTTGGCCGGCCGCACCTCGACCGGTGCGGTGAAGGCGACCTCCAAAGCCGGCCCGCCGGACAGCGACCGGCGGCGCAGCGCGCCGTCGGAGGCGTACAGGAAGTCGTTGCCGCGCCAGGAAACCCGGAACGGGTACGCCTCCTCGCCGGTGACCAGCGGCTTTCCCGACCGGTAGAGCTCGGAGGCGGCAGGGGCGTTGGGTGGCGCGGCCGCGGTGACCAGGTTGTAGACGAGGTCGTGGCCGTCGGGCGTGAACGTCGGCCCGTGGATCTGCTGCGTCGCTGCCGCGGTGATTGCCGTGCTGCGGCTGCCATCGGCGAGGGTGACGACGTCGATCCGGTTGGCGGCCGCGACAAAAGCCACCCGAGCGCCGTCCGGGGACCAGGCCGGCTCGTACTCCTCGATCGGCGTGTCGGTCAGCTGCGTGATCTTGTTCGTGGCTAGGTCCAGCAGGTGAATGCCGTAGCTGCCACCGAGATCGGAGGAGAACACGACCGTGCGGCCGTCCGGGGAGAAGCGCGGCTCCCGGTGGTCGAACGGGCCCTCGGTGAGCCTCCGGAGCCCGGAGCCGTCCCGGTCGACGGTCCAGATGTTGAAGTTGCCGTCCCGATAGGCCTGGAACACCAGGCGCTGGCCGTCCGGCGACCAGTCCGGCTGCGCGATGTCCATCAGGTCGTCGGTGAGCCGCTTGGCCGCGCCGCCACCCGCCGGCACCAGCCATAAGACGCCTAACAGGTCCATGGCGATCGTGGTGCCGTCGGGGGAGTACTGCCCGGCGACGTTGGTGCCCTGCCGGATGGCCAGCGGCGTGCCGGCGCGCTCGGGTAAGCCTGAGGCCGTCGCCGGACTCCCCAGCTCGACCCCGGTCAGCGCCACCGCGCCGGCCACCCCGGTCAGGAATTCCCGCCTGTTGACAGCGGACATGACGTCCCCACCCCCACGTGAGCCGTTTTCCGCCAGGCTAGGGGGAAAATCCCGGCCACGACCAAGAAACTGACTCGAAGTCGGAAAACCCCGACCTGATCACCCTTCGGGATGCCGGGCCACCGCCCGCTCCAGCCGGCCGATGTGCGCGCGCAGGTGCTCGACCAGCTCGGGCGGCTCCAGCACCTCGAACTCGAAGCCGAACATGCTGACGAAGACCGCCATCCCGGTCAGCGAATCCGCGCCGGCGCGCAGCACGCAGCTGTGCTCGTCGACGGGTTCCAGCAGCCCGGAGGTGGGCGTGACCCGCTCCGCGACCTGGTCGATCGGTGCGTGGATGAGGAACGTGCCCTCGAACTTGTAGGCCCGCCCGGTCACGCCCTTGGACACGAAGGTCGCCGCGTCGGCCGGCGGGGTGCGGGGCTGGAACCGCGGCCCGGTCGGCGTCTTCAGCTCGGCCCGGTCCAACCGGAACGTCCGCCAGTCGGCCCGGTCCACGTCCCAGGCCAGCACGTACCAGCGCCGCCCGATGTTGACCAGGCTGTGCGGCTCGACCTGACGACGGCTGGCCGTGCCGTCGTGGGCGCGGTAGTCGAACCGCAGCCGCATGTGCTCCCGGCACGCGCCGGCCACCTGTGCCAACACCTCCGCGTCCACGCTCGGCCCGTACGTCGAGGTGTGCACCACCACCGACTGCAACGCCGACACCCGGTGCCGCAGCCGCGACGGCAGCATGTGCTCCAGCTTCGTCAGCGCCCGGATCGACGTCTCCTCGATGCCGGTGACGCTGCCGGCGGCCGCGGTGCGCAGGCTGATCGCCACCGCGACGGCCTCCTCGTCGTCCAGCAGCAGCGGCGGCAGCGACGCCCCGACCCCGAGCCGGTAGCCGCCGGCGACGCCGGGGGAGGCGTCCACCGGGTAGCCGAGGTTGCGTAGCCGGTCGACGTCGCGCCGCACGGTGCGCACGTCGACCTCGAGGCGGGTCGCCAGCTCGGCGCCCGACCAGTCCTGACGAGCCTGTAGCAGCGACAACATGCGCAGCAGCCGGGCGGAGGTCTCCAACACGGTCACCAGTCTGCCACCCATTGCGGACAGCTCCTGTCCGCAACACTGCCTAGGCTGTCGCCATGACCGTGCTGACCCGCCGAGCCCTGAACCGGGCGCTGCTGCACCGGCAACTGCTGCTGCGGCGCTGGCAGCTGACCCCGGCCAAGGCGATCGAGCGGCTGGTCGGCCTCCAGGCGCAGGCCACGAACCCGCCGTACGTCGCGCTGTGGACGCGACTCGACAGCTTCCGGCGCGAGCAGCCGACCCGCCTGCTGACCGACCGCAAGGTGGTTCGCCTGGCACTCATGCGCTCGACCCTGCACATGGTCACGGCCGACGACTGCCTCGCACTCCGGCCCGTCCTGCAACCCATGCTGGAAGCCGCCTACACGCGCAGCGTGTACGGCCGGGAGAACCTCGACCTGGCCGAGATCGCCAAGGTCGCCCGTGAGCTCGTCGAGGCCGAGCCGCTGACCAATGCCGACCTTGGACGGGTGCTCGCCGAACGGTGGCCGGGCAAGGACGTCACCGCGCTGGTGCAAGCCGTCCGGGCCACGCTGGCCATCGTGCAGCTGCCGCCGCGCGGGCTGTGGGGCGTCGGCGGCCAGCCCACCGGCACCACCGCCGAGGCGTGGCTGGGCCGGCCGTTCGCGCCGATGAGCCCGGACGAGCTGGTGCGCCGCTACCTCGCCGCGTTCGGACCGGCCAGCGTGGCCGACGCGCAGCAGTGGTCCGGACTGACCCGACTGCGCGAGGTCTTCGACCGGTTGGCGCTCAAGACGTTCACCGATGAGAACGGCGTTCAGCTGTTCGACCTGCCCGACGCGCGCCGCCCGCACCCGGACACCCCGGCGCCGGTGCGCTTCCTGCCGGAGTTCGACAACTCGCTGCTCTCGCACGCCGACCGCACCCGGATCATCGCCACCGAGCACAAGCGGCACGTCTTCACCAACAACGGCCTGATCCGCGGCACGGTCCTGGTCGACGGCTTCGTCTCCGCCACCTGGAAGCTCGGCCCCGACGCGCTCACCGTCACGCCATTGCGCGCCCTGCCCGATGACGTCGAGGCGGAGGCCCATCGGCTGGCCGCGTTCGCCGACGCCGCCGTGCCGATCCGGGTTGTTGCCGAACCGGCAACGTAGTTTGCCAACGAGCTCGGGCTTGGCGCACGGTGTACGACAGAGACACCGAGAGGGGACGCGATGAGCCAGGGACACGGCCACGGACATGGGCACGGGCACGCCGGCGAGGACTACGACTGGGCGTCGCTGGGCGAGATGCTGGAGCGCAACGCCGAGGTGCACCGGGACTTCCTTGACCAGGCGATGGACTGGCTGCGGGTGCAGGTCGACGAGCCGGCCCGGGTGCTCGACGTGGGCAGCGGCCCCGGCGTCGCGGCGTGCGCGCTGGCCGAGACCTTCGGCGACGCCGAGGTGGTGGCGGCCGACCGTGCCCCGGAGTTGTTGGCGCTGGCGGCGAAGCGGGCCGCGCGGCTGGGCGTCGAGATCACCACACAGCAAGCCGACCTGCCCGAGGCGTTCGGCGAACTGGGCCCGGCCGACCTGATCTGGACCAGCGGCGTGATGCACCACATCGGCGACCAGCAGGCGGCGCTGACCGAGCTCGGTGCGCTGCTGCGGCCCGGCGGCGTGCTGGCGGTCGTGGAGGGCGGGTTGCCGATGCGTTTCCTGCCGCGCGACATCGGCTTCGGCCGGCCGGGCCTGCAGTCCCGGCTGGAGGCGGCCAACGACGAGTGGTTCAGCGACATGCGCGCCGGCCTGCCCGGCTCGACGCGGACGGTGGAGGACTGGCCGGCGATGCTGGCCAAGGCCGGCCTGATGCCCAGCGCCAGCCGCACCTTCCTGCTCGACCTGCCGGCCCCGCTGGACACCGAGCCGCGGCTGCTGCTGCGGGACATGCTTGTGCGGCAACGGGAAATGCTCGGCGACCGGATCGATGCAGACGACCACGCGACCATCGACCGGCTGGTCCACGACGACGACAAGGCCGGCCTGCTGTGGCGGCCGGACGCCTTCGTGCTGAGCGCACGCACCGTCCATTCCGCCCGACGCCTCGGACCCGCCTGATCAACTGCACTTTGCATAATGCGCGCGCTGAATCGTTTACGTGCCGCCGATCACATTTGTTTCCCCACTGGAAGCAATTGGTTTCTGACAGCGTTGTCACGCGCTGCCGGCCAATTCTGACCACAGTGCGCCGGACGGTTTACCGTCCGGCGCACTCGCGTGTGGGCCGGGCGGCGGACGTGACCCTCAGCTCGGACAACGTCGAGTCCCAAGAGGACGCTCGCTCTACCGGAACACCTAGTCGCCCAGAGTTAGGCTTCGCGCCACCGGTTTCCAGGCAGAGGGGGATCCGCTGGTGGGACGAGCACTTCCTGGACACTACGAGCAGCACACCGGGGCCGTACGGGTGACGCGGAGGCGTGCGTCCGAGGTCACGGCACCACCACCGGCCGCGCGGCGGACACCCGCCCCGGAGGACAAAACCCGTGTTCGGACCGTTCGCCCCGGTCCGTCCACTGCGGACATACGGGCGTACACGAGCGCCAGAGTTAAATGCTTCGTAACGTCTGGCCACTGGAATTGGTCATGAGAACAGGCCAAGGTAGAGACATCCCGGGAGAGATCGCCGTCATCGGCGCCAGGAGGATGGTCATGGCGCAAGCGCACGCCACCGCAACGCTCAACGTACCGGTCGTCACCAGAACCACACTCGTCACCGCGGTAGCCGCGCCCGTCGTGACCAAACGAATAGCGGTCGGCACCGACGGCTCCTACTGGGGCGACGCCGCGCTCGGCTGGGCCGCCCGGCACGCCCTGGTCACCGGGGCCGAACTCGAGGTGCACCAGGCCGACCGGCGCTATGTCGACATCCCCGACGACATCCCCAACGACGCCGGCATCGGCTCCACGCTGCGCAGCATGCCGATGCTGCCGGTGCGGATCCGGCGCAGCGGCCCCGATCCGGTCGGCACGCTCGTCGGCGCCAGCGCCGAAGCCGACCTCATCGTGCTGGGCTGCCGCGGCCACCACCACGGCACGCTCGGCGTCGGCCGCAGCGTCGTCCCGATCGTCACCCGCGCCCGCTGCGACACAGTCGTGGTCCGCGGCGTGCCGTCCGGCACGCACGGCCGGACCCGCTGGATCACCGCCATGGTTCGCGGCAGCAGCGAGGACATCGCCGTGCTGGCCAAGGTGGCGAAGCTGGCCACCTCGTTGCAGTCCAAGGTCCGCGTCGTGCACGTGACGCCGCCGGCCGGGCCGCGCTGGCTGCCCGAGCAGCTGAGCTCGGCCACCGTGCTGGAGCGGGCCGCGGCGCAACTGGCCAAGCTGGCGCCGAAGATCATGCCCGATCTCCGCTCGTTCGCCTGCCAGCCGCCGGAGGCCGCGGTCGCCTGCCCGGACACCGACCTGCTGGTGATCGGCGACACCCGTCTCACTGATCGGAACCGCCTTGATCCCATGACCAAAGCGGCCCTGTACCATTCCCGTTCGCCCGTGCTGGTGGTCCGTAACTGAACCAATCCAACTCCGCCCCTGGCGATCAACGCGGTCGGGGTGCAGAGTGTGTCAGGTAATCCAGTACGTGCGAGATTCCCTGTGCCGCCAGGAGGGTTCGCATGGCGAGAGTGCTGCCGAGCGCGACGACGACTCGTCCTCATCACGTCACCCCGGAAGGTTTCGGGCCGAGCGTCGTGGTCGGCGCCGACGGATCCCCGTGGGGGTCCGCCGCGTTGGGCTGGGCGGCCAGGTATGCCTGGCTGCGTGGGGAAAGCCTGACCGTCTACGCCGATTCCACCCTTCCGGGTGAACCTTCGGCGGAAGACCAATTGGCGACGATGCAGCCGCTGCCGGTCAGCATCGTGGAGAGCTCCTCGGATCCGCTGCGCACACTGGTGCCGGCCAGCGAGCACGCCGAGCTGGTGGTGCTGGGCTGCCGCGGCCGGCAGCACGTGACCATCGGGCTCGGCCGCTGGGTGGTGCCCGTGGTGGCCGCCGCGCACTGCGACACCGTCGTGGTGCGCGGCCTGGACTCGGCGGTGCACGGCATGCACTCGGTCATCACCGCCCTGGTCGACGGCGGTGGCGAGGACCGGCCGGTGCTGCGCCGCGCCGCCCAGCTGGCCGAGACCTTCCACGCCAAGCTGCACGTCGCCCACGCCTGGCCGACCCCGTCCGGCCGCACCGCCGGCCCCTCGGGCGACGCCCACGGCGAGGTGCTGGACCAGGCCAAGGACTACCTGGCCACGGTCAACCGGCAGCTGTCGGCCAACTTCGAGGCCGTCCGCGCGCAGCCGTACGAGCTGGTCGCCTCCCGCACCCACACCGACCTGATCGTCGTCGGCTCCGGCGGTCCCGGCCGGCTCGGCGGTGTCACCCGCGACGCACTGCACCACGCCCTGTGCCCGGTCCTGGTCGTCCGCGACTGAGTTGATGCAGGGAAGGACGCCTTACCTGCGTTGGATGCAGGTAAGGCGTCCTTCCCTGCATCGGGGGATCGCTGCGCGTCACACTTCGGCGGCGCCATCCGTCAGGTAGACAGTGGGCAGTTGCCCGCGTCGACCGGACCGATGGAGAGACGATGAGCAAGGCCAGCACCCCGAGAAAGCCGGGACACGTCGCCGACAGCCACGACCTGATCCGGGTGCTGGGCGCGCGCGAGAACAACCTGCGCGACGTCAGCGTGGAGATCCCCAAGCGCCGGCTGACCGTGTTCACCGGCGTGTCCGGCTCGGGCAAGAGCTCGCTGGTGTTCGCCACCATCGCGGCCGAGTCGCAGCGGATGATCAACGAGACCTACAGCGCGTTCGTCCAGGGCTTCATGCCCACCCAGGCCCGCCCGGACGTGGACGTGCTGGACGGTCTGACCACCGTGATCACCGTGGACCAGCAGCGGCTGGGCGCCGACCCGCGGTCAACGGTCGGCACGGCCACCGACGCCAACGCGATGCTGCGCATCCTGTTCAGCCGGCTGGGCCAGCCGCACATCGGCTCCCCGCAGGCGTTCTCCTTCAACGTCGCCTCGGTGCATGGCGCCGGCGCGGTCACCCTGGAGAAGGGCGGCCGGCAGGTCAAGGAGAAGCGGACCTTCAGCATCACCGGCGGCATGTGCCCGCGCTGCGAGGGCCGCGGCTCGGTCACCGACATCGACCTGACCCAGCTCTACGACGACAGCAAGTCGCTGGCCGAGGGCGCGCTGACGGTTCCCGGCTACACCGCGGGCGGCTGGAACTACCGGCTCTACGCCTCCTCCGGCTTCGTCGACGCCGACAAGCCCATCCGCAAGTACACGAAGCGCGAGCTCAACGACTTCCTGTACAAGGAACCGACGCGGATGAAGATCGAGGGCATCAACATGACCTACGAGGGACTCGTCCCTCGGATCCAGAAGTCCTACCTGTCCAAGGACAAGGAGGGCATGCAGCCGCACATCCGGGCCTTTGTGGACCGGGCCGTCACGTTCACCGTCTGCCCCGACTGCGCCGGCACCCGGCTGAGCGAGGGCGCGCGGTCGTCCAAGATCAAGAAGATCAGCATCGCCGACGCCTGCGCCATGCAGATCAGCGACCTGGCCGAGTGGGTGCGCGGCCTGAAGGAGCCGTCGGTCGCGCCGCTGCTGGAGAAGCTCGCCCACACGCTCGACTCGTTCGTGGAGATCGGCCTTGGCTACCTCGCGCTGGACCGGCCGGCCGCCACGCTGTCCGGCGGCGAGGCACAGCGGGTGAAGATGATCCGTCATCTCGGGTCCTCGCTGACCGATGTCACGTACGTCTTCGACGAGCCGACGATCGGCCTGCACCCGCACGACATCCAGCGCATGAACGAACTGCTGCTCCGCTTGCGCGACAAGGGCAACACCGTCCTTGTCGTGGAGCACAAGCCCAACACCATCGCCATCGCCGACCACGTGATCGACCTCGGCCCCGGCGCCGGTTCGGCCGGCGGCGAGGTCTGCTTCGAGGGCACGGTCGCCGGCCTGCGCAAGAGCGGCACCGTCACCGGCCGGCACTTCGACGACCGGTCGTCGCTCAAGAAGACGGTCCGCAAGTCGACCGGTGCGCTGGAGATCCGTGGCGCGACCGCGCACAACCTGCGCAAGGTCGACGTGGACATCCCGCTCGGCGTGCTCACCGTCATCACCGGCGTGGCCGGCTCCGGCAAGAGCTCGCTCGTGCACGGCTCCATCCCGACCGACCTCGGTGTGGTGTCGGTGGACCAGACCCCGATCCGCGGCTCCCGGCGCAGCAACCCGGCCACCTACACCGGTCTGCTCGAGCCGATCCGCAAGGCGTTCGCCAAGGTCAACGGTGTGAAGCCGGCTCTGTTCAGCGCCAACTCCGAGGGCGCGTGCCCCAACTGCAACGGCGTCGGCCTGATCTACACCGACCTGGGCGTGATGGCCACCGTCTCCACCACGTGCGAGGTCTGCGAGGGCAAGCGGTTCGACGCGTCGGTGTTGAAGTACAAGTTGGGCGGCAAGGACATCAGCGAGGTGCTGGCCATGCCGGTCACCGAGGCCCTCGACTTCTTCGGCACGGGCGAGGCTCACACGCCGGCCGCGCACGCCGTCCTCGACCGGCTGGCCGACGTCGGCCTGGGCTACCTCAGCCTCGGGCAGCCGCTGACCACCCTGTCCGGCGGTGAGCAGCAGCGGCTCAAGCTGGCCACCCACATGGGGGAGAAGGGCGGGGTGTACGTGCTCGACGAGCCCACCACCGGCCTGCACCTGGCCGACGTCGAGCAGCTGCTCGGCCTGCTGGACCGGCTGGTCGACAGCGGCAAGTCGGTCATCGTCGTCGAGCACCACCAGGCCGTGATGGCCCACGCCGACTGGATCATCGACCTCGGCCCGGGCGCCGGCCACGACGGCGGTCAGATCGTCTTCGAGGGCACGCCGGCCGAGCTGGTGAAGGCCAAGTCGACGCTGACCGGCGAGCACCTGGCCGCGTACGTGGGGCGTTAGAGGCGGAAGACGCGGCGCGCGTTGCCGGCCAGGAACAGCTCGCGCGCCTCGTCGTCCAACCCCAGCTCGTCCAGGTGCTCAAGCGCCTTGGCCGGCGTGATCATCGGGTAGTTCGAGCCGAACAGGACCTTGCGCCGGCCGCGGCCACGCAGGTGGTCCACGAGCTCCGTCGGATAGCGGCGGGCGGTGTAGGCGCTGGTGTCGATGAAGACATTGGCGTGCTTGTCGGCCACCGCGATCATCTCGGTGGTCCACGGATAGCCGATGTGCCCGCACACGATGGTCAGCTCGGGGAAGTCCAGCGCGATCTGGTCGATGTACGGAATGGGTCGGCCGGTCTCCGACGGGCGTAGCGGACCGGTGTGGCCGACCTGGGTGCAGAACGGAATGCCGAGCTCGACACAGGCGGCGTAGAGCGGGTAGTACAGCCGGTCGGTCGGCGGCAGCTGCCACAGCCACGGCACCAGCCGCAGCGCCACGAAGCCGAGTTCTTCGACAGCTCGGCGCAGCTCCCGCACGGCTTTCATCGGCTTGGTGATGTCGACACCGGCGACGCCGCGCAGGCGTCCGTCGGACTGGGCCACGAACTCGGCGACCTCGTCGTTGCTGATCAGCGTCTCCTGCGGGCCGTACCAGGCGCAGGTCAGCCCGATCTGCACGTCGGCCTCGGCCATGGCGGCGACGGTCGCCGATACCGGCGGCGGTTCCGAGGCCAGCTCCAGGCCGGTCCAGCGGCGCAGGGACGCCAGCATCTCGTGGTTGAGGTGACGCAGCGTCGGATGCTGCATCCACGCGTCGATGACCACCATGATCGTGGACTGTACGCGCGTCGTGTTGTCCACATACCGACTGGTCGGTACTATCGCGGCGTGCCGACACGTGACCAGGTGGACGCCGTCGTGTTCGACTACGGCGGCGTGCTCACCACGCCCCTGAGCGCCACCACCGGCAGCTGGCTGCGGGCCGACGGGATCGACCCGGACGGCTTCGCCACCCTGATGCGGGACTGGCTGGGCCGCGACGCCGAGCCGGGCAACCCGATCCACCTGCTGGAGACCGGCGAGCTCGAGGTGGCGGAGTTCGAGCGTCGCTTCGCGGCCCGGCTGGTCAGCACGACCGGGTCGCCGATCGAGCCGCAAGGGGTGCTCGGTCGGCTGTTCGCGGCCATGAAGCCCAGCGACGAGATGACCCAGCTGCTCCGTGACCTGCGCGAACACGGCCAGCGCATCGGTCTGCTGTCCAACAGCTGGGGCAACGACTACCCGCACGAGATGCTGGCCGAGCTGTGCGACGTGGTGGTGATCAGCGGCGAGGTCGGCCTGCGCAAGCCGGACGAGCCGATCTACCGGCTGCTGCTGGAACGCCTGGACCTGCCGGCCGAGCGAGTGGTCTTCGTCGACGACTTCACGGCCAACGTGCGGGCCGCGCAGCAGCTCGGCATGCACGGCATTCGACACCTCGATCCCGCCAGCACCCGCGCGGCGCTGGCCGAACTGCTGGGGGAGGACCTGTGAGCGCGCTGCCCGGCCTGGACATCGACGCCCTGGCCAAGCACCTGGACGCCGCGGGCGTGCTGGCCGGCCCGCTCACCGCGGAGCTGATTCCGGGCGGCCGGTCCAACCTGACCTATCGGGTCGACGACGGCGTGCACAACTGGGTGCTGCGCCGGCCGCCGCTGGGCCACGTGCTGGCCACCGCGCACGACATGGGCCGTGAGTTCCGGGTCATCTCGGCGCTGGCCCCGACCAAGGTGCCGGTGCCAAGGACCGAGTTGTTCTGCGACGACGCGGCCGTCATCGGCGCGCCGTTCTACCTGATGGAGCGGGTCGCCGGCACGCCGATGCGGTCCCGTGCCGACACCGCCGGCCTGTCGGTCGAGCAGGCGGCCAAGGTCGCCGACGAGCTGATCGACGTGCTGGCCGAGCTGCACGAGGTCGACCCGCAGCAGGTCGGCCTTGGCGACTTCGGCCGTCCCGAGGGCTTCATGACCCGCCAGGTCGCCCGCTGGCGCAAGCAGCTCGACGCCTCGCGCAGCCGGGACCTGCCCGGTATCGAGGAGCTGCACGCCCGGCTGGCCGCGACCGTGCCGGCGGCGCAGCGCACCACGATCGTGCACGGCGACTACCGGTTGGACAACGCGCTCGTGACGACCGAGCCGCTGGGCATCAGCGCGGTGCTGGACTGGGAGATGTCCACCCTCGGCGACCCGCTGTCCGACCTGGGCCTGTTCGTCGTCTACTGGCAGGGCGTCGGCCAGGACGACGACCCGATCACCAACGGGGTCAGCGCCACGCCCGGCTTCCCCGCCATCGACGCACTGGTCGAGCGCTACGCGCGTCGAACGGACATCGACGTCGCCGGCCTCGGCTGGTACGTCGCCTTCGCCTACTTCAAGCTCGCGGTGATCTTGGAGGGCATCCACTACCGGTTCGTGCAGGGCGGCACGGTCGGCGCCGGGTTCGAGCGGATCGGCGCGTTGGTCGGCCCGCTCGTCGAGCACGGCGCCGCCGCGGCCGCCGCAGTCAAGGAGGACTGGTGACTCCTCCGCCGACTGAAGTCGGCGGCTTCTCGCTAGACCGCTGGGGCTTCGCGCAGGACCAGCCCGGCCCTGTGTGCGACGTTGAGCGCGCCGACCACGTCGGCGTTGGCGGTGTGTCCACACGCCACACAAACAAAGTCGGCCTGGGTAAGACGGTTGTCCTTCGAGACATGCCCGCACGCGGGACACCTACGCGACGTGTCACGGGCGTCGACCGGGATCAGCACGCGACCGGCGCTTTCAGCCTTGTGCGCGAGGATGTCCAGGAACAATCGCCAACCTGCGTCGTGGATACCACGATTCAACCCGGTCTTGGCCGCCGCGCCGTTGGGCGCGAACACGCCCCGCTGGTCAGGGACAGGTCGGGGTCTCGGGGTGCGGACCATGTTCGTGATCCGCAGCGTCTCGTGCGCGATGACATCGGCGTCGCGTACGAGGGCGAGAGCGGCCTTGTGCGCGTGGTCCAGACGCCTGCGACGGACCGCTCCATGCAACTCGGTGACTTTGCGGCGGGCCTTGCGCCGCCGATTCGAGCCACGCTGACAACGCGACAACATCCGCTGCGCCTGCTCGAGCGCGACGGCGGCATCACGCCGGTGCCGAGGGTTCACCACATGTGTGCCGTCGCTGGTGGTCACGAAATGCGCGATGCCCAGGTCGATGCCGACCTTGCGGCCGGTCGCGGGCAGTGGCGCGGCGGGCAGATCGTCACAGGACAAGATCACAAACCAGCGGCCGCCCTCATGCTTCACGCTGATCGTCTTGAGGGTGCCGGTGACCGGACGATGCTGGTGAACCCGAACGTGGCCCACACCTTGCAGACGAACGCGGGTCACCGTGTCGTTCGGGGTGGAGTCCCAACGGCAGCCGTCACCGTCCTTGGGGAACCCCACCATGTCGAACCGGTGCACTCCCCGGAACCTCGGGTAGCCGGGTTTGTGCCCGGCCTTGACACGCCGAAAGAACGCGGCGAACGCCTTGTCCAGACGCCGCAGGGTGGCCTGTTGGGAGGAGAACGACCACCGGCCGTGACCCTCGGGATCGAACGCCCGGATGTCCTTGAGCTGGGCGGACTGATCACAGTAGCGGACGTTGGTCCTCGACACGTGCCGGTAGGCGTCACGGCGTTCCTGCAAGGCCCCGTTGTAGAGGGAACAGTGATCCCGCAGCATCTCAGTCAAGGCGGTGGACTGCTTGCTGGTGGGGCGCAGCAGGAACTTGAACGACCGCCTCACACGCAACCAGCCCTGATGTCGTGCCGTGGGCGCGTGGAGCACCACGCCAAGCGGCACCCCAAGTCGTGCACGCTAAGCGTGCAGGCGGTCACTTTCCGAGACACGTCCACAGTGTACAGATCGCCCCCGTCCACTCCGCAGGACAGCGCAATTCGCCTGACGCCCGACGACGACCGTCCCCTTGAGAGGTTTTGATGGAGTTCCAGTACGACCAGCGGACCCAGGAGCTGATCGGTCAGCTGACCGAGTTCATGGAGTCCCACGTGTATCCGGCCGAGGCCGCGCACAAGCAGTGGGTGCTGGACAACCCGACCTCGTGGGACGCGCCGCCGGTCATCGAGGAGCTCAAGGCCGAGGCCAAGCGGCGCGGCCTGTGGAACCTGTTCCTGCCGGACAAGGAGCACGGCGCCGGCCTGACCAACCTCCAGTACGCGCCGCTGGCCGAGATCACCGGCCGCAGCCCGTCGCTGGCCCCGGAGGCGACCAACTGCGCCGCGCCGGACACCGGCAACATGGAGGTGCTGGCCCAGTTCGGCACCGCGGCGCAGCAGGAGCAGTGGCTGCGGCCGCTGCTCGAGGGTGAGATCCGGTCGGCGTTCTGCATGACCGAGCCGGACGTGGCCTCCTCCGACGCCACCAACATCGCCACCCGCATCGAGCGTGACGGCGACGAGTACGTGATCAACGGCCGCAAGTGGTTCGCCTCCGGCGCGATGAGCCCGCGGGCCAAGATCTTCATCGTGATGGGCCAGACCGACCCGGACAACACCGACCGGCACCGCCGGCAGAGCCAGGTGCTGGTGCCTCGGGACACCCCCGGCGTCAACGTCAAGCGGGGCATGCACGTCTTCGGCTTCAGCGACGGCGCGCACGGTGGACACGCGGAGATCGAGTTCACCGACGTGCGTGTGCCGGTCAGCAACGTGATCGCCGGCGAGGGCGAGGGCTTCGCCATCGCGCAGGCCCGGCTGGGCCCCGGCCGTATCCACCACTGCATGCGGCTGATCGGCATGGCCGAGCGGGCGGTGCAGGCGATGTGCGAGCGCACGGTCAGCCGGGTGGCGTTCGGCAAGCCGATCGCCGACCAGGGCGTGGTGCAGGAGTGGATCGCCGAGGCGCGGGTGGCCATCGAGCAGGCCCGGCTGCTGGTGCTCAAGACCGCGTGGCTGATGGACACCGTCGGCAACAAGGGCGCGCACACCGAGATCCAGTCGATCAAGATCGCCACTCCGGCGGCGGTGGAGAAGATCATCGACCGGGCCATCCAGTCGCACGGCGGCGGCGGCGTGAGCCAGGACTTCATCCTGACCACGCTGTGGGCCTCGGCCCGCATGCTGCGGCTGGCCGACGGGCCGGACGAGGTGCACAAGATGTCGCTGGCCCGGCGCGAACTGCGTCCGTACCGGCCCGCGCGCTGACCGTTGACGCGCTGAAGAATTGACGGCCGCTCACCCCGTGCGGGGTGAGCGGCCGTCGCGCGGTTACAGCTTGCCCAGGACGGCGTCGGTCAGCCGGTAGGCCGTGGCCTTGCCGTTGGTGGCGGTCGCGCAGCCGCTCGTCTTGATCGTCACGTCGATCGGGTCGCCGCCGGGATAGGCGAAGATCACCATGTCCTGGTCGCCGTGGTCCAGCGGGCACATCGTGCCGCGGGGCGGCGGCGTGGTGTCAGCGGCGTTCAACGCCTGCTGCAACGCCTTGACGTCCTTGACCTGTACCGACTTCGCCAGGTGCCGCTGGACGGCCTCGTACTGGCAGACCACCGCGGCCGCCGGTGTGCCCGGCACCATCGGCCCGGCCGGCGCCGCGGCCAGGTGCTGCGGCAGCGTGTCCGCGCAGACCGGCGGTTGGGCGGCCGGCTGCGCCTGCTGCTGGGGCGGCGCGGCGCAGGCGGCGACCGCGATCAGCACGCCGGTCAGCAGTAACGGCGTCGAACGCGTGAATGCGACCATGCCGTGGGGACGGAGTCGCCCGCGTCCTGGGTTGCATCGGGCGCGAAGCGGTCCAGCCACTGCTGGACATTCGTGCCGATTGCCGCGATATAGCCGTCGGGACGGACCAGGACCTCGGTGCCGGGCGCGACGTCGTAGCCCTCATGCGAGCCGTTCATCGTCAACCAGGTCAGGTGCGGGCCGCGGAACAGGTCGAACAGCCTGGTGCCGTCGGGCAGGACGCCGTCCGGCGCGCGGTCGCCGGGCTGGAGTTCACCCTCGCGTTCGTGCTCGGCCAGGGGGCCGCCGCGGTAGGTGATGTCCAGTTGGTGGATCGCCGGCGCGGGGCCGGTCGTCGGACGGAAGTTGCGCGCGTGCATCGCGGTGGACAGGCCGAGGACCTGTGCCGCCACCGGCATGCGTTCGGCCTCGTAGCTGTCCAGCAGCTCTTCCGGCGCGCCTTGTATTACCGCGGCCAGCTTCCAGCCGAGGTTGTAGGCGTCCTGCACGCTGGTGTTCAGGCCTTGGCCGCTGGCCGAGGAGTGCACGTGCGCGGCGTCGCCGGCCAGGAACACGCGGCCGGTACGGAAGCGGTCCACCATGCGCACGTTGATCCGGTACACCGAGATCCAGCGCAGGTCGTGCAGGCGGATGTCTGTGCGGCCGGTGCGTTCCTCCAGCAGCTCCTGCACGTCGTGCAGCGTCGGACGGTCGGTCTGCGGCACCGAGGCGACCAGTTGGTAGTAATCGCTGCCCGGCAGATTCCACACCGAGAACCGTTTGGTCACGTCGCCGGCGTGCGTGATCATGTGGCAGGCGATGCCGTGCAGGCCCTCGACTTTGACGTCGCCGACCAGCGTCTGCTCCGTTTCGTACGTCTCGCCCTCGAAGCCGATGTTCAGCAGCTTCCGCACGGTGCTGCGGCCGCCGTCCGTGGCGACCAGGTAGTCGCCGGTGATCACCTCGTCGATTCCGTTGCGCCGCACCGTGATCCGCACGTCGTCGTGCTGGTCGACGCCGACGACCTCGGTGCCGAACTCGACCTTGCCGCCCAGCGCTTCGAACCGGTCGCGCAGGATCTCGTCCGTACGCCACTGCGGGATCAGCCAGGGGAGTGGGTAGGGGACGCCGGGGGAGGGCTTCGGCTCGTCGATGCCCAGCATCTCGTGCAGCTCCCGCTCCCACACGATGTCGTGTCCCGAGTAGAGGCGGAACCTCGGGAACGGCATGCCGCCGGCCCGGATCGCGTCCAGCACGCCCAGGTCGTCGAACACTTCCAACGTTCGCGGCTGGATGCCCTTGCCCCGCGAGCCCAGGAACAGCCCGTCGGCCTTTTCCAGCAGCCGGCACGGGATTCCCCGTCGCGCCAGCTCGATGCCCAGCGTGAGGCCGGTCGGTCCGGCCCCCGCGATCACCACCGTCACCTGTCTCCCCCTCGGTCCAGCAGCACCAGCAGCACGTCGTCCACCACCCGTGCGATGAACTCCTCGTCGAGCGGCCCCGTCGTGAGCTGGCGCATGATCATCGCCTCGGCCACGTCGTGCACCAGCTCGCTGTCCGCGTCCGCCGGCAGTTCGCCCCGGTCCACCGCCCGTTGCAGGCTCACCAGGAACGGCGACAGCTCTTCGTTCGCCACGTGCTCCCGCAGCGCCGCCGCCAGCTCGTCATCATGTTTCGCCGCCGCGATCAGGCCGTTGATCATCCCCAGGTAGCTCTCGCTTGCCCGTTCCCGCAGCGCCCCCATCACCGCGTACAGGTCGCTTCGCAGCTCTCCGGTGTCCGGCATCGCTTCGTTCTGCCGCGCGTCGTAGGCATCCAGCGCCGCCTTCACCAGCTGCGCCTTGTTCCGCCACCGCCGATAGATCGTCGCCTTGCTCGCCTGCGCCTTCGCCGCCACCGCATCCATCGTCAGTCCCGCATATCCCACCTCCCCGACCAGCTCGATCACCGCCGTCAGAATCGCGTCTTCCCGTTCCTTGCCGCGCACCACGAGCAGAAGTGTACGAAACCGTTTCGTACACTTCAAGTGTTGTCAGCGGCCTGTCGACAACCGTCGACCACCGAGCCGCACCCGTCGACAACAGCTACTGGTCGCCGAGGTGCGATGCCGGGCGGTGGCGCGGGTGGAGATCTTCTCGGAGAAGATCCGGGTGACGCCGGCGGCCTTCAGCGAGTCGAGCTGGATGTCCAGGGACTGGCGGAGCGTAGAAGCGCGGGCGTAGCCGATTCGCACGTGCCCGACCGGGCACGGGATGGCAACCTTGCCCTTGCCGGTCCGCCACGGCGATCGGCCGGGACGGCGCAGGACGACATTGGGCAGTCGTTGGCCTCCACGGCCAGGAAGCTATCCTCGCTCGCCCCGAGATCGTTTCATAGGCGTGTTTCACAGGCGAACACCTATGAAACAGCCGAGTGCGGACGGCTATCACGCGGCCCGACCGCGACTTCGGTGACGCCCCCTTCACCTGGGAGTCCGATGGCAGTCAGCCGAGGTAGAAGTCCTTGCGGGCGGCGACGAACTCCTCGACGGTCAGGGGCCGCTTCCCGGTGATGCGCTCGACGTCGATGGTCGCCCTGTCGTACCGGTTTTCGCGGTGCAGCTTGGCCATGGTCGCGATGTGCTGCTCGGTGTGCTGTGGCAGGCCTGCGTTCGCGAGCACCTCTGTGCGCCACCATTGCAGGGGGATGTCCAGATAGGTCACCGTGCGGCCGAGTGCCTTGGAGAACTCCTGGGCTACTTCGGTCATGTCGAGCGCCCGCAGTCCGGTCAGCTCGTACACCTTCCCGACGTGCTCCCCGGGATCGCGAAGGATGGTCGCGACCACCTGGGCT
>DATJJB010000006.1:0-3279 GCA_035492655.1 Kutzneria sp.
CTGATCGGCCTGGAACTTCCGTTCGTGCTCAAGGGCATCAACGACGTCAGCATCCTGCCCATCGCGCTGGCCCTGCTCGCCGCGGTGATCCTGGTGCGGATCGTGTTCGTCTTCGGCCGCAACGTGTTGCTGCGCATGGTCCGCCGGAAGCGGCGGCCGTCCTGGAAGATCAGCGCCGTGCTGTCGTGGACCGGCATGCGCGGGGTGGTCACGCTGGCCGCGGCCGCCGGCATCCCCGAGGACACTCCCGGCTGGGCGTACATCCAGTTCGTCGCGTTCGTGATCACGGTCGGAACCCTGCTGTCGCAAGGGATCTCGCTGCCCTGGCTGATCCGCGCGCTGAAGATCCAGCAGCCCGACGACAACCGTCAGGAGCAGCGGGCTCGTAAGGTCGCCGCCAAGGCGGCCAAGGCCATGCTGTCCGACCTCGTGCCGGCCGAGATCCCGGTGGAGCAACGCAAGCTGTTCGGCCAGCGGATGCACCAGATGATGCAGATGCGCGACCGGATGATCGAGCAGGACCCGTCGCAGGAGGGCGCGATCACCCGTGTTCGCCGGGAAATGCTGGCCAAGCAACGGGAAGTGCTGGTGGCCGAGCGCTCGGCCGGGCGGCTGGACGACGAGGTGATGCGCAAGGTCATGCGCGAGCTGGACCTGGAGGAGGCCAGGCTCGCCGGCACGTGGAGGTCACGCCTATGACCTCCACGTGCCGCGAACCTCAGTTCACGAACTGGTGCCGGACGATGGTCTGCTCGCGGCCGGGGCCGACACCGATGGCCGAGATGCGCGCGCCGGAGATCGACTCCAGGTACTCGACGTAGGCCTGGGCGTTGGCCGGCAGCTCCTCGAAGGTGCGGCAGTGGCTGATGTCCTCGAACCAGCCGGGCAGCTCCTCGTACACCGGCACGGCGTGGTGCACGTCGGTCTGGGTCATCGGCATCTCGTCGACCCGCTGACCGTCCACTTCGTACGCAACACAGACCGGCACGGTCTCGTGGCCGGACAGCACGTCGAGCTTGGTCAGGAAGTAGTCGGTGATGCCGTTGACGCGGGCGGCGTACCGGGCGATCACGGCGTCGAACCAGCCGGTGCGGCGGGACCGCCCGGTGGTGACGCCGAACTCGCCGCCGGTCTTGCGCAGCCGCTCGCCCATCTCGTCGTTCAGCTCGGTCGGGAACGGCCCGGAGCCGACACGCGTGGTGTACGCCTTGAGGATGCCGATGACGGTGGTGATCCGCGTCGGCCCGATGCCGGAGCCGGCCGAGGCGCCGCCGGAGGTCGGGTTGGACGAGGTGACGAACGGGTAGGTGCCGTGGTCGACGTCGAGCAGGGTGCCCTGCGAGCCCTCCAGCAGCACGTTCTCGCCGCGGTCGAGGGCCTGGTTGAGCAGCAGCCGGGTGTCGGCGATGCGGTGCCCGAACGCGTCGGCGTGCTTGAGCACGTCGTCCACGACCTGCTCGGGGTCGATGGCCTTGCGGTTGTACACCTTGACCAGCAGCTGGTTCTTGAAGTCCAGCGCGGCCTCGACCTTCTGCCGCAGGATCTTCTCGTCCAGCAGGTCCTGGACCCGGACGCCGACCCGGGACACCTTGTCCTGGTAGGCCGGGCCGATGCCGCGGCCGGTGGTGCCGATCTTGGCCTTGCCCAGGTAGCGCTCGCTGACCTTATCGATGGCCACGTGGTAGGGCATGATCAGATGGGCGTCGGCGGAGATCAGCAGCTTGCTGGTGTCCACGCCGCGGGCCTCCAGCCCGGCCAGCTCCTCGAGCAGCACGCCGGGGTCGACCACGACGCCGTTGCCGATGACGTTGTGCACGCCGGGCGTGAGGATGCCGGAGGGGATCAGGTGCAGCGCGAAGTTCTGGCCGTCGGGGAGCACGACGGTGTGGCCGGCGTTGTTGCCACCCTGGTAGCGGACGACCCACTGGATGCGGTCTCCGAGCAGGTCGGTGGCCTTGCCCTTGCCTTCGTCGCCCCACTGGGCGCCGATGAGGACGATGGCAGGCATGTGAGACTCCCCGTGCTAGTCGACTAAAGGCCGAATGCCGGTGCACGACTGTAGACCAGGAGGTGGCGATGGGTGCACTAGTGCTGGCCTGCGGAAAGGACGCAGGTCACGCTCAGTCACCGGCCTTTGCCGACCGTGACGACATCGAGCTGCACCCGGTTCCGGAACGGCCCGGCAAGGACGATGTCGATCACCTGGTCAAGGGCCTGGACGGACGGCGCCTGGTGGTGGTCGGCGGCGACGCCGACCTGGCCGCGGTGGTGCTCCGGCTGGTGCGCAAGGACCTGCTCAAGGACGTGACGGTCGGTTTCGTGCCGACCGAGGCGGACTCGACCGTGGCCTCGCTGTGGGATCTGCCACTCGACACCGGCCGGGCGGTCGACGTGGCGCTGACCGCGGACTCCGACTCGGTGCCGCTGATCCGCGACGACAACGGCGGAGTGCTGGTCGGACGAGGCGAGGTTGGTCCGGTGCGAGGTATGGCCTACTGCGACGAGACCGTGGTCCTGCGGGGGCAGGCCAGCCGCATTACGGTCAGTCCGGACCCGGATCGCGGCGCCGGCCTGCTCGTCCAGGTGACGAAGCGGGCGCTGGTGGTCAAGCGCGTCAGCACGGCGCTGGGCCGGGCCTGCCAGATCGGCTGCGTGCCGGCGATCGTGCGGCTGGACGGCGTGCCGCACCCGCGCCCGGTGACGAAGTGGACCTGGTACCGCAACTCCGACGACCTGAGGTTGGCGAGGGGCTTGCTGTGACGCTCACTTCCCTGTTCAAGGCCGGGCCCGGCGGCGTGATGACCGACGACGTCGGCGTGATCACCGGCGACCTGGAGCTGCGCACCACACTGGCCGATGACGGCGGGGTGACCGTCGAGGTCCGCTACGAGGGCGCGGACGAGTGGTACCGGCTGTCGGCCGCCGACTGCCAGCTGGCCGACCCCAAGGACCACGAGCCGGTGCACAACGCCCTGTACGGCATCCTGAACCGCCCGGAAGGCTGACCTGCCCCGCGTGAAAGCGCAATTCCTCACGTTGAACGCCAGGAATGGTCCTTTCCAAACGCCGGGGGCTTGACAGGGCGCTAGAGCGGCGGGAGGGCCGAGAGGGCGTCGGAGCGGGTGACGCCGGCAGCCACCAGCAGGTCGACGACGATGGAGCGGAGCTGGGCGACCATCACCCGTACCGAGAAGTCGTCCACCGCCAGCAGCGAGTCCGTCTCGGCGGCGGATGTGCGCAGCAACGCCCGGGTACGGACGGGATCGACGCCACGGGCCA
>DATJJB010000007.1:0-2877 GCA_035492655.1 Kutzneria sp.
TCCACCTGGCGGAGATCCTGGCCAGCACCGAGGAGGAGCCGTGGGCAGCAACCCCGTGACCTGGCTGGGCAGCCCGGTCTTCCCCAAGGCGGCCAAGGCCGCGCTGGCCGACACCCAGCTGCGCCGCAACCTGCGCAAGGCCACCCACACCATCCGCGACAAGCGCGCCAAGGCCGTCGCCGAACTGCCGGACTGGGAACAGCTTCGGCTGGCCGGCGAGGCGATCAAGAACGACGTGCTGTCCAATTTGGACACTTATCTGGAGCGGATCGAGGCCGCCGTCACGGCACGCGGCGGCGTCGTGCACTGGGCCCGGGATGCCCGTGAGGCCAACGAGATCGTGCTGCGACTGGCCCGCGAGGCCGGCACCGACGAGGTCGTCAAGGTCAAGTCCATGGCCACCGCCGAGATCGGGCTGAACGAGGCGTTGGCGGCCGGCGGCATCCGGGCCATCGAGACCGACCTGGCCGAGCTGATCGTGCAGCTGGGCCACGACCGGCCGTCGCACATCCTGGTGCCGGCGATTCACCGGAACCGTTCGGAGATCAAGGAGATCTTCCAGCGGGAGATGGCCGAGAAGCCGGTGTCCGACGAGCCCCGCGAACTGGCCGAGGCCGCCCGCCGGCACCTGCGGCGCAAGTTCCTGTCGGCCAAGGTCGCCGTGTCCGGGGCCAACTTCGGCGTCGCCGACACCGGGTCGATCGTGGTGGTGGAGTCCGAGGGCAACGGCCGGATGTGCCTGACCCTGCCGGAAGTGCTGATCACCGTGATGGGCATCGAGAAGCTGGTGCCGACCTGGCAGGACCTCGAGGTGTTCCTCCAGCTGCTGCCGCGGTCGTCCACGGCGGAGCGAATGAACCCGTACACCTCGGTCTGGACCGGAGTGACGCCCGGCGACGGCCCGCAGCAGTTCCACCTGGTGCTGCTGGACAACGGCCGCACCGACGCGCTGGCCGACCGGGTCGGGCGGCAGGCGCTGCGCTGCATCCGCTGCTCGGCCTGCCTCAACGTGTGCCCGGTGTACGAGCGGACCGGCGGGCAGGCCTACGGGTCGGTGTACCCGGGCCCGATCGGCGCGATCCTGTCCCCGCAGCTGGTCAACGACATGCACGACAAGCAGGCGGCGTCGCTGCCGTACGCGTCCTCGCTGTGCGGCGCCTGCTACGAGGTCTGCCCGGTGCGGATCAACATCCCGGAGGTGTTGGTGCACCTGCGGGCCGAGGCCGTCGAGGCCAAGGGCCGCACCCCGGAGTCGGTCGGCATGGCCGCGCTGGGGTGGCTGTTCGCCGACGCCCGGCGCTACGAGAACGCGCAGAAGGTGGGGTCGCTGGCCCGGCACCTGGCCCCGTCCGGCCGGATCAGCAGCCTGCCGTGGCCCGGCTCCAAGTGGACGTCGACCCGGGACGTGCCGACGCCGCCGGCCGAGTCGTTCCGCACCTGGTGGAGGAAGAACCGTGGCTGACGCTCGTTCGGTGGTACTCGGTCGCATCCGCCGCGCGCTGGCGGACCGGCCGGCGGCGCCCGAGATCCCCCGTTCGTACGACGTGACCCGGCCGCTCGGCGACCTGGTCGAGCTGGCCGCCGAGCGGATCGCCGACTACCAGGCGGAGGTGCACCGGGTCACCGCCGAGGACGTGCCGGCGAAGATCGCGCAGCTGCTGGCTGCGCGGGGAGCCGCGCGAATGGTCGGACCTGTCGACCTGCCGTCGAACTGGCAGGTTGACGTGGCGGAATGGATGATCGACTCACCGTCACTGACGATCGATCAACTCGATGCCGCCGACGGCGTGCTGACCGGCTGCGCGGTGGCGATCGCCGAGACCGGGACCATCGTGCTGGACGGCGGTGAGGCCCAGGGCCGACGCGCGCTGACGCTCGTGCCGGACTACCACCTGTGCGTGGTGCGGGTCGACCAGATCGTCGGCATCGTGCCGGAGGCGCTGGCCCGGCTGGCGCCCACGCGGCCGCTGACCTTCATCAGCGGGCCGTCCGCGACCAGCGACATCGAGTTGGACCGGGTGGAAGGCGTGCACGGGCCCCGCACGCTACACGTGCTCATCACCGATTAGCCCCTGTTTTGCCACATGCGCTTCCTATGTGGCATCAGGTGCCACATAGGAAGCGCATGTGGCAGAAAAGGGGCTGAGCTGGGGTTATTTGAGTAGCCTTGAGAGGCGGCGGTCGGCCAGCGGCTTGCCGCCGGTCTGGCAGGTCGGGCAGTACTGGAACGACTTGTCGGCGAAGGAGACCTCGCGGACGGTGTCGCCGCAGACCGGGCAGGGCAGGCCGGTGCGGGCGTGCACCCGCAGGCCGGAGCGCTTCTCGCCCTTCAACGTCGCCGAACCCTGGCCGACGGATCGGGTGACGGCGTCGGTGAGCACGCTGTGCAGCGCGGCGTGCAGGCGGTCCAGCGCGTTGTCGTCGAGCTTGCCGGCCGTGGCGTACGGGGACAGCTGCGCGGTGTGCATGATCTCGTCGGAGTAGGCGTTGCCCACGCCGGCCATCAGCGTCTGGTCGGTCAGCGCCGTCTTCAGCCGTTCGGTGCGGCCCTTGAACAGCTCGGCCAGCGCGTCCCGGTCCAGCGACAACGCGTCCGGGCCGAGCCGGGCGATGCTGGGCACCTCGGCCGGGTCCTTGACGATCCACACCGCCAGGCCCTTCTTGGTGCCGGCCTCGGTGAGGTCGAAGCCCGGCCCCTCGCCCGGCGGCCCCAGGTGCACACGCAGCGCCAGCGGCCCCTTGCCCGGCTTGGGCGGGGCGGCCGACAACGTGTTGGCCCAGCGCAGCCAGCCGGCGCGGGCCAGGTGCACGATCAGGTGCAGCCCGTCGCAGTCCAGGTCCAGGTGCTTGCCGTGGCGGCCGGCCCCGGTGACCTCG
>DATJJB010000008.1:0-12775 GCA_035492655.1 Kutzneria sp.
TCAGCAGGTGCTGATCCGGTCCAGAATCCGTTGGCACACGCGCTCCAGCGCGGCGATGTCGTCGACGGAGTCGATCACCAGGTCGCGCACCCGGTCCACGTGCGCGGGGGCGATCGTGGTCAGCAGGCACTGGCCGGCGTCGGTGAGGATCACGTTGGTGGAGCGGCGATCGGCGGGGTCGGGCTCCCGTCGCACGAGCTCGCGTCGCTCCAACCGTCGGATCAGGTGCGACAGCCGGGACAGCTCGGCGTTGGCCAGGTCGGCCAGCGTGGTCATCCGGCATGTCCGCGCCGGCTGGTCGGACAGCCGCGCCAACACGTAGTACTCCAGGTAGCTGACCTGCCCGTCCTGTTGTAGCTGCGGCTCGAGCGCCGCGGGCAGCCGGGCCAGCACCCGGTTGAACGCGGTCCAGGTGGCCAG
This sequence comes from Kutzneria sp., assembly GCA_035492655.1. Lineage (GTDB taxonomy): Bacteria > Actinomycetota > Actinomycetes > Mycobacteriales > Pseudonocardiaceae > Kutzneria. Next base: position 421 of record DATJJB010000008.1, read on the forward strand.
CTGCTGTTCGTTCAGCCAGCCGCGGGTGGGGGTCACGGGCAGACCCTATCCGATCACTTGAATGTTCATGTGTTCGTTGCTAAGTTCACGTGAACATTCAAGTAACGCGTGGGTGATGACATGCCACTGTCCGCAGTCAGGCCGCCGGTCGGAGCGTGGGAAGAGCACGCGATCCGCTCGCTCGCCGACGGTGCGGGCGCCAACGCCTGGGCGCGCCGCGCCCAACTGGTGATCGCGGCCTGGCGCGGCGGCTCGGTGACCTCGATCGCCAGCGACGCCGGCCTCACCCCGCACACGGTCAAGCGCTGGCTGGCCACCTTCGACGAGCAGGGCGTGCCCGGCCTGATGGCGCAACCAGGTTCGGGCCGCCGCTCCCGGATCAGCGATCACGACCGCGACCGCATCGTCGCGGTCGCCGGCAAGCGCCGGTGGACGCTGGCCGAGCTCGCGGAGGCGGTCCGCGCCGAGGGCATCGGCCTCAGCGCGGGTCAGCTCCGCAAGATCCTCATCGCCGCCGGCGTCAACTGGCGCTGACCGGCGCCGGCCGATCCGTTCCGCCAGCAGGCCGCCGACAGCCACATTGAGCACCGCGAAACCGCTGCTGGCCAACGGATCCGCGCCGGGACCGAGAGCAGATGCTGATCGCGAAGTGTGGCGGCACAAGGAAAACCCGCAACGTGCTGGTGAAGATGTTGTTGCGCGCCCTGGCTTCCGCGGCGGTGGCGGACGCCGTGACCAAGAACAACCCGAGGCTGCCTTCGACAGATCGTGCGGCCGGGTGTCAGAGGGCCGCGACCAGGCCCTCCAGGATGCCGATCAGCTCGTCGGTCGGGATGTCGGCGGTGAAGACCACCCCCGCGTGCTCGGGATGCGCGCGGAGGTGGCTCTGCCGCCAGAACTCTGCTGTGAGCACGAGCCCGCCATTGTGGCGGAAGAGAAAGGAGGTCACGTTGTCGGTGGTCGGGCCCCAGCCGTCGAAGAACCGGAACGACTCGCCCGATCCGTCGTCGTCAGCGAGGAAGCGCCGGTGGGCATCGGCCGGCGACAGGCCGGGGAAAGGCACGGCATCGGCCGGCAACTGGTTCAGGGTGAGCCCGACATAGTGTCGGAACTGCGGCACGTAGACCGCGTTGTCGTCGCACGTCAGCCACTGACCGGCGGCCCACAGATCCACGCGGCGCAGGCCCGTCCCGTCGGGGTCGCCGACTTCCGCCGCGAAGGTGCGCTTGTCACCGAGGAGTAGGGCCACCGGGGCACGATGTCAGCCCGGTGGCCGATCCGACCAACGATTTAGTGCCAGGGCTCGTCGTCGACGCGGGCGGTGAGGCCGCTGTTGGCCGCCTCGTCGATGGCCAGGGCTATCCGGTGGTCCTGGAGGCCGTCGGCCAGGGGATAGGGCGCGGGCCCCTCGTCACGGACCCAGCGGCCCATGTCCCGCAACAGGGTGGCGATGGCGATCTCCTCGTCGTTCCACCGCCGGCCCGGGTACGGATTGCGGTACAGCACCTCGTCGCCGAAGGTGAGGTGGTCGGTGTCGTAGCCGTCCAGATCGAGGTCGTAGCCGGTCTGCCGGCGCACGATCTCGCTGCGGACAATGGTCTTCGGGGCGACCAGGCGCACGACGTCGTTGTCCCGCAACTCACCCAGGGTGCCGCGGACCAGGATTCGGCGCATCAGCAGCTGGTTGTGCCACTGGTTGTCGGTGAAGTCGTACAGGCCGAGACCGCCGCCGTCGAACTCGACGGTGGCGATCACGGTCGCGGCGTCCTTGACCGCGGCCGGCTCGGCCCAGCCGTCCCGGGTGAGGGGATCGGTCAGCCGGGCGATGGTCCGCACGGCCCGCACATCGGCCCGGCCCCGGCCGATGCCCAGCAGGGTGCGCATCAACGACACGGCGTGGTACTGGTGCGTCGACGACACGTCCACCCGCGTCGGCTCGCCGAGAACTCCTTTACGCACCAAGGCAAGTCGGGCGGCATGGGAGGGCATCCTGGTGTACTGCTCGGCCACCTGCACCAGGCCGGTCGAGCCGACACGGGCCCACAACGCCCGCAGTCCGGCCAGATCCGGTGCCGGCGGCGTCTCGGCCAGCACGGGCACGCCGGCCGCGACCAGCTCGGCGACCACGGACGGCGTCACGGCCCACGGCGTCGCCGTCACCACGAAGTCCGGCTTGGCCGCCAGACATTCGTCCAGCGTGCGGAACACCGGCACCGGCAGGTCGCTCTTGCTTCGGGACACCACGCCGACGCAGTCCAGGTCGGCCAGCTCGGCCGCCAGCCGCCAGAAGAACTCGGCCCGCCAGCCGGTGCCCACGATCGCGAATCCACTCACGGACCCATCCAACCATCGGCCGGCCCTGGGTACCTCCATGCCGGCGGTAAGACCCTTCCGCGGTCACGGGTCTTACGGCAGCAGTGCCGCCGTCAGCCGGTCGACCAGCGTGGCCATGGCCGCCCGCAGCTCAGGGCCACCCTCCACGCGGAACGGGATCGACACGGTGGCCAGCCATTCCTGGGCGTACATGGTCGGATTGCTGGTGCTGCCGACGAGCACGCAGCCGTCGCCGAGCGGCTCCAGCCGTCCCATCGGCCCGCCGATCCACGGCGCGACCTGCGCCACCGGCCGGTCGAACAGCACGCGCGTCTCGTACTGCCAGCCCGCGCCGAGGTTCTCCTCCAGCGACGCGACCGGATCCAGGTCGGCCGGCGGCACGAACGAATGCTCGGTCGTCGCCACCTCCCGGATCCGGTCGATCCGGTACGTCCGCACGGCGTCGGCCCGATGCGAGTGGCAGAGCAGGTACCAGCGCCCGTGGCGGACGACCACCGCCCACGGGTCGACCTCGGTGTGCCACTCGTTGCCGGCCTCGCTCCGGTACGTGATGTCCACCCCCCGACTGCCCGCGACGGCCGCGACCAACGCGCTGGTGGTGGCCGGATCCGGCCTCGCGGCCCCTCGATCCGGCGCCGCCGAGGCGTGATCACGCAGTGTGGCGGCCTGCCGGCCGACGCCCTCCGGCAGCGCCCGGATGACCTTGCCCAGCGCGCCGCCGAGCAGGTCGTCGCCCGGCGGGCCGTCCAGCACGGCCATGACCAGCACCAACGCCTCGGCCTGGGTGAAGACGATCGGCGGCAGCTTCAGGCCGCGGCCGAGCCGGTAGCCACCATGCGGGCCGCGCGTCGACTCGACCGGGATGCCGGCCTCACGCAGGATGCCGACGTAGCGCCGCGCCGCTCGCTCGGTCACGCCCAGGCGCATGGCCAGTTCGTCGGCCGTGGTGCCGGGGCGGTTCTGCAGGATCTCCAGGGTCCGCAGGGCCCGCGCGGTGGGGCTGATTTCCGTGCTCACGTCAGCAGGCTAAGGGAACCGGCAGCAGAACGTCCGGAATTGCTCCTACGGTGCCGCGCATGGACATTCTGCTCGCCGCCGGCTTGTGGCTCGACGGTTCCACCGCCTGGGCCGACGTCGTCGCCCACCTCGACCACCCGGCCGTGCCCATCGCCCTGCCCGGCCAGGGCGACGGCAACGCCGCCACCCTCGCCGACCAGCTCGCCGCCGTACTGTCCGCCGTGGACGCCGCTGTGGAAAAGCCTGTGGTGGTAGGGCATTCCGCCGCCTGCACCCTGGCCTGGCTGGCCGCCGACGCCCGGCCCGAGCGCATCGCCAAGGTCGTGCTCATCGGCGGCTTCCCGACCACTGCCGGCCAGCCGTACGCCGAGGTCTTCGAGATCCGCGACGGCGCGATGGCCTTCCCCGGCTGGGAGCCGTTCGAGGGTCCCGACGCCGTCGACCTCGACGAGCCCACCCGGCAGCGGATGGCCGCCGAAGCCATCCCCGTCCCGGCCGGCGTGGCCAGCGCCGTCGTCCGCTACACCGACGAGCGCCGCTTCGACATCCCGGTCACCGTGATCTGCCCCGAGTTCAGCCCGGCCCAGGCCCGCGAGTGGATCGACGCCGGCGAGGTGCCCGAACTGGCCGCGGCCAAGCACCTGGAGCTGGTGGACATCGACTCCGGCCACTGGCCGATGATCACCAAGCCGGCCGAGCTGGCCCGGCTGCTCGCCGCGAACTGACCGTTTTCCCAGCGCAGCGGCGGTTGTTCTGCTGAGATCCGGTGGTGGGGCGGACCCGGTCGATTTGCTTGCGGAAACGTGTCGATCGGGGTCGGGGCCGTTCGACGCGTACGTGACGAGGCAAGCACGACAACAGGGAGCACCACGATGCGGTTCCTCATGATGCACCGGATGGACGAGAGCCTGCCCGAGGCCTGGAACCCCAGCCCGGAGTTCATCGAGAAGATGGGCGCGATGATCCAGGACTGGACGGCGCGCGGCATTCTGATCACGGCGGAGGGGGTGCACCCGTCGGCCAAGGGCGCGCTGGTGCGTAAGACGAGCGCCGGGGCGATCGGCACCACCGACGGCCCGTTCACCGAGGCCAAGGAGGTCATCGGCGGCTTCGCGCTGATCAACGCGGACGACCGTGAGCAGGCGGTGGCCTACGCGCGGGAGTACGCCGCGCTGTTCACCGAGATCGAGGTCGAGGTGCGACAGGTCGTCGAGTTCGCGGACTTCCAGTAGGACTGCGGACGGGCCGGCCGATCAAGGCCGGCCCACCCGCTCGTGGCCGGGTGCTTCGGCGCGGATGCCGGTGATGATCAGGCGTAGGCCGTGTTCGAAGTGGGCGTCGGGATGGGGTGCCGGCACGAACTCGATGGCGGCGGCCAGGTTCGGGTAGTCCGAGACGGCGGCGGTGAGGCGTTCAGTCCCCTCGTCGGTCAACGCGAGTTGGTGCTCGATCGTATGGGCCACAACGTGATACGTGATGGTGTCGGCGGTCCAGGCGGCGTCACGGGGTGACAGGCCGGCCTCCAGCAATGCGCCGATCATGGCGTCGCCGTAGGCCAGGGCGTTGGGCAGTGGGAAGAAGACGGCGGAGTAGACCCGAGCCCCGTCACGACGACTCAGCAGCGCTCGTCGCAACCGCCGCGCGAGGTCGGTGACCCGGGCGTCCCACGGCCCGGCCGGCACTGCGGCGACGCCGGCCAGCAGCTCGTCGGCCATGGCTTCGAGCAGGGCGCTCTTGCTGCGGAAATGCCAGTAAGTGGCCCCGTTCTGCACGCCGAGCGCGGTGCTCAGCCGGCGCATGGTCAGCTGGTCCAGGCCGACCTCGTCGAGCAGGTCGAGCGCGGCCTGCAACACCTGCTCGCGATTGAGCCGCACGCGGGCCCTCCCAACACGGTTGACGACGCGAGTCAGTATGCCGCAAACTTCAACGGCGTTGAAGTTCAACAGTGTTGAAGTTGAGGGGGTGGGCATGCGACGCATCGTTTTTCGCCGGCACGGCGGGCCCGAGGTGCTGGAGCTCGAGCAGACGGAGCGACCGGCGCCGGCCGACGGGGAGGTGCTGGTCGAGGTGGACGCGATCGGCGTCAGCCTGCCGATCGTGCGGCTGAGCCGGTCGGAAAGCGCCGAGCTGCCGCAGTCGCCGGGCGGCGAGGTGGTCGGGCGGGTCGCGGCAACAGGTCCTGGCGTCACCGACTTCCACCTGGGACAACGTGTTGCCGGCCTGGCCTTCCACGGTGCCTACGCCGAGTTCACGCGCGTCGCGGCCCCGTTCCTCGCGCCGGTCCCCGACGGCGTCGACGATGCGGCGGCGGTGTCACTGGTGCGGGGCGGCCAGGTCGCACTCGGCACGTTGCGGGCGTCGGCGATGCAGCCCGGCGAGAGCGTGCTGATCACCGCGGCCGCCGGGGCCGTCGGCCACCTCGCGATCCAGCTGGCCAAGGCGTTCGGCGCGAGCCGGGTCGTCGCGGCGGTCGGTGACGACCGCAAGGCCGACTTCCTGCGCGGCATCGGGGCGGACGAGGTCATCCGCTACGACCAAACCGCTGAGGCCCCGGTGGACGTCGTGCTCGACGGTGCCGGCGGTGAGGCGCAAAACGCTGCGCTGCACCAGCTTGCCCCGTTCGGCCGGCTGGTGTCGTTCAACGCCGCGGGGGAGAAGGTCGACGTCAACGAGCTGCGCTTGCACGGCCGCAGCATCATCGGCTTCGCCATGGCGCATCTCGCCGGCCGACGCCCAGAGGTCTATGCCCGGCACCGAGAGGAGCTGTGGGCCCTGCACCAGCAACGTGTCCTCAAGCCGGCGATCCATGCCACATTGCCGTTGGCGCAGGCGGCCGAGGCGCACCGGATCATGGAGGCGCGGGCCAACCTCGGCAAGATCGTGCTGACGCCTTAGATCCCTTCGGCGATCCGTTCGATCAGCGGCACGGCCGACGCCAGCACGGCCAACTCGGCCTCGGTGAAGCCCGAGCCGAGGGCGGCGGCGAGGTGGCGGGCGTGGTCGGCGCGCCTGCGCCGCAACACTTCCCGGCCGGACTCGCTGACCGACATGATGATCCGACGTCCGTCGTGCGGGTCGTTGCGCCGCTCGACCAGGCCCCGCTGCTCCAGCCCGCCGAGCGTGGTGGCCATGGCCTGCGGCGTGATCTGCTCCGCCCGGGCCAGCTCGGCGGAGGTCGTGGACCCGCCGCGGTCCAAACGCGACAGTGCGGAGCGTTCGGGCAGCGTCAGCTCGCCGGACGTGGACGCCTGGCGCAGCCGGCGCGCGAGCAGGCTCACGCTGTCCTGCAAGGCAGCGGCCAGATCGTCGACGTCCATGGCGGCGAGCCTAGCCTGCGCGTACCGCCTGGGTTTCGGCCACGGCGGCCGCCGCGCGGACGAAGGCGGCGACGGCGGGGGAGCGGGCGTCGCGTGGCCAGGCGACGGTGAGCGTGAGCGGCGTGAGGTCGGCGACGGCGCGGTAGACGATCCCAGGACGGGAATGCCGGCGGGCCACCGATTGCGGCGGGTACCAGACCACCCGGCCCAGCTCGACGAGGCTGAAGATCTGGGCCAGATCCAGCTGCCGGCCGGCCGCCACGTCGCCGGGACCGGGGCGGTCGGCCAGGTCGGCCAGGCACAGGGTTTCCCGTGCTGCCAACGGATCCGTCGCGGCCAGCGCCACCAGGCAGGGCTCGATGGCGATGGGCTCGAAGTCCAGCTCCCGGTCGTCGAACGGGGCCGGGATGAGCGCGACGTCGACCCGGCCGTCACGGAGCGCGGGGGCCTGCTCGTCGCGCCCGCCGAGGTGCACGGACACCGGGATGGCGGCCGGATCCTGTTCGTACCGGGCCAAGATCTGCGGCAGCAGGCCGGCGTCGTAGTCGGCCTTCAACGCCAGCCGAAGCCCCGGCTCCGCGCGGCCGGCCGCCTGCGTTCGCCGGCCGGCGGCGGCGACGGCGTCCAGGGCGGCCCGGCCGTCGCGCAGCAGCACCTCGCCGGCCCGAGTGAGCGAGACCTGCCGGGTGGTGCGCACCAGCAGTTGCACGCCGAGCTGCCGCTCCAGCTCCCGGATCGCCCGGGACAGCGGCGGCTGCGCCATGCCCAGCCGCTCGGCCGCCCGCCCGAAGTGCAGCTCCTCGGCGACAACCACGAATTTTCTGATGCGCTCCAGATCGAGCGTTGGCCTGCTGTAATCCGTCACAGCCCCTCCTTGACCTGTCACGGCGCACCCGCTGCGGCGAAATGACCACCAGGCATCGGTAGGTTGCTCCGTCGCCCATCTTGCCGTGCGACGCGGTACGGCAGGACACCTGGTCGCGCCGAACGGGCGATACCGACGCCGAAGCAGTTGGTGCATGACGGGTGGACCGACGTACGAGTACGGCCCCAACCCGGGTGCACGATCCGTGGCGGCGATCTACGGGTTGGAACTCTCCGGGCCTAGTAGGCCAGCAGTAGATCGTGATCATCAGCGTGAGGTTCAGTTCGGCGCAGATCATGGTGCTGCCAGGCTGATGCCATGCACGCATCCCGCTGGGTGGATCCGGCGATCTTCGAGTCTGTCTACCGCTAGAGGCTCGCTATTCACTCTTTTGGGGGCGTCATCCCCCTGGCGGATCTACTTGTGGAGTGTCAGGCCGACGTACCTATCGGCGCGGGGGTACGATAGCTGTTCGCTCGGTCCGAAAAGGTTGGGCAGGTTGCATAAATGGCGCGATATCGGTTGAATTGGGGTCTGGTCCGCACTGTTGGCCGTTTAGTTGGCACCGAGAAGCATTACCGTGTATTCATTAGTCATCGTACGGGTGACGCCTCCGGGATTGCGCTGAGAATTTACGAAAGGTTGACGTGGAAGTTCGGTCGCAATAGCGTATTCTACTCCGTCAGGTCACTCCGGGCGGGGAGGAACTGGCGGGATGACATCAGGGCTGCCGCAGGGGGTTGTTCCCTGATGATCGTGGTAATTGGCACCGAGTGGCTCGGTAAGTGGGTGGAGCTGGAAAAGAACGGGGGTGAGGATTGGGTTCGCGAGGAGGTCTCCATTGCGTTCGAGAGAGGGGTGCCGGTTGTTCCGCTCTTTGTTGACTTGGAGCCCAAGCGCTTTGCGGCGAGCAAGCCTCCGGGTGTTTTTGACGACTTGACCGCGGTAAACGGACTGCCTCTGCGGACTCGCCGCCTCAAAGACGATATCAAGGAGGTTGTCAGAAAGGTACCTGGGACTCCTGTCGGGTACTACAGGAAATCACTTACGGCAGCCGTTGTGGCTGTCGCGATCTTCGTCGGTGCAGAGCAATTTGCGCCGTCCTTGCTGGAGAAAATCGCCAGCAATCCCCGTGCGGTCGCGACCGGCGCTGGGCAGGTGGCGACAAACGCTCAATCTTCGGCGTGGATTACCGTTGCCCCGAAGATCGGCCACGGGGTCGACCCTGTCACGGTCGCTGGTGCCGGATTTCGGGTTGGAACGTCAGATGTCGAGCAGCGGCTCAAGTGCAAGGTGTGGGTCGACAGCTCAGGGGAAATCGACGTCCTTACGGACGACACGGGACGATTTCAAACAACCTTCGATCCGACACGTCAAACGGGAGGGCTGGGCAAGCTTGCCGTGGGGGAGCACACTTTCCACACGTTTTGCGCCGGTCGGGACGCGTATGCGACCTACACTGTCGCCCCTGACCATTAAACCTGGCCCTTCTGCTGGCTTCTCGCGTACGAACATGCGATCTGGTCGTGACATGGCCGGCCGACAGGCGACATTCACCACCGAAGGGTGGCTGACGCGATCGCGTCAGCCACCCTCTCGTGTTGGCGTCAATTGTCGTTTGTCGGACTTGTCGGTCGTCAGCACTGTCAGGCTCGCCGTCCTCGGCTGGTCCCCGTCGGGTGTGCCCTGCCCGACCTCACCCTCGGCTGATGGGCCGAAGGGATCAAACTGGCCAGACCTCAGGTCACTCAGACCGTCAGGGTATCAATCACAACCGGATTGGTCATTCCGTTTACCTGGGAACCCGGCTTGACTTCACGGCATGATCGTTGTGACCACACCGACCGGGGCCATCGGCAGCAAGGTCGTCCGGAACCTGCTCGACCACGACAGCAAGGTCCGGGTGATCGCCCGCGACCCGGAGCGCCTGCCCGACGACGTCAGGGACCGGATCGAGATCGTCCCCGGCTCGCACGCCGACGCCGACGTCGTCAACACCGCCTTCGCCGGCGCGGACGCGGTGTTCTGGTTGGCGCCGCCGAACTTCCGGGCCGAGACCCTCGACGCGGCCTACCGCGACTTCGCCCGCGCGGCCTGCGACGCTTTCATCAGCCAGGGGGTGCACCGCGTCGTCGGCGTCTCCGCCCTCGGCCGCGGCACCGCCGTCGCCGACCGGGCCGGCTTCGTGACGGCCGCGTTGGCGATGGACGACCTGATCGCCGGCACCGGCGTCAACTTCCGGGCCCTGGCCCTGCCCGGCTTCATGGACAACGTGCTGCGGGACCTCAAGGACATCGTCGAGCACGGCGTCTACCGCACGCCGCTGCGCCCTGACCTGAAGCTGCCGCACTGCGCCACCAAGGACATCGCCGCCGCGGCCACCCGGCTGCTGCTCGACGACACCTGGACCGGCCAGGGCCACGTCGCCGTGCTCGGCCCGGAAGACATCTCCGGCAACGAGATGGCGGCGATCATGGGCGAGGTGCTCGGCCGAACCGTCCACTGTGAACACATCGAGCCGGCGGCGTTTCTCGAGGGCCTGCGGGCCTCCGGCGCGACCGAGGCTGTCGTCCAGGGCTTCTACGACATGATGACGGCCAAGAACAACGGTCTGGACGAAGGCGAGCCGCGCACCCCGGAAGCCAGCAGCCCCACCGGTTTCCGCCAGTGGTGCGAGGAGAACCTCACCCGCTAGCGCCGATCGCCAGCGACAGGTCGACGACCATGCCCTCGTCGACCTCCTCGGCCCGCCGCACCTTCGCCTTCAGCGGCACGATGTACCGGCCGTCCTTGGGAAACAACGATGTCCGCCAGGTGGTGTCGCCGAGGGTGACGGTCGCCGGCACGCAGCCCCAGCCGTACGACACGGCGGCCGACACCTCCTGCAGCTCCCGGCACTGGTCCTCGGGCATCGTCACGAAGTAGAACGGCGACGGCCCGCGCCAGTGCCAGATCTCGCCGCGGAAGCGGAACTCCATCACGGGGCGTCCTCCCCGACGCGCCCGTCGACGGCCTCGCGGATCAGGTCGGCGTGCCCGGTGTGCCGGGCGTACTCCTCGATCATGTCGGTGAGGATCCGGCGCAGGCTCGGCGTGCCCCAACCGGGGAACTCGTGCCCCTTGGCCCGGTCCAGCCCGCCGTCGGCCAGCGCCTCGGCCACGATCCGCCGCGAGCGCTCGACGGCCGTGCGCCAGTCCTGCCAGGTCTGCGCGACGTCGCTGTCCGGACCCCATTCCCAGTCGGAGGCCCACTCCGCGGGGGTGGGGGCCGGGCCGCCGTTGAGCTTCCACACGAACGACGACGCCTCGCACCGGGTCAGGTGCCGCAGCAGCCCGCCGAGCGTGATCGCCGACGTGCCGACACGGGTCGACATGGCCTCGGCGTCCAGGTCGGCGCACTTCCAGGCCAGCGTCCGGCGGTTGCGTTCGAGGGTGCCGACCAGCGTGGCCAGCTCGTCGCCGTCCACCGGCGGCTCGGCCTCGACGTCGTCGAACAGCACGTCCTCGAAATGCGCGGTCTCGGTCATGCCGACACCGTAGGACCAGTTCCGGACGATCCGCTGCCGGAATCCAACGCCGTCAGATCACGTTCGGCGTACAGCCGGTGCTCCCACTCCTCGTTGAGCACGGTCAGCAGGCATTCCCGCACCGGGAAGCTCCGCCCGGCCGGCGGCCAGCCGACGCCGTCGACCGGCGCGGTGTCGCCGGCCAGGAACTCCTCGGTCAGGTCGTCGACCAGCTCGCGCACCGTGGCCATCCGGTCCCGCCGCAGCTCCAGCACCTCGTCCAGCGACGGCCGCACCGCCCGGTCCCGGGGCACGCCCGGGGTGTCCGGCATCTCGTCCCACGGCAGGGAAAGCTCGTGCCACGGCGCGGGCTGGCCGAGAATGCCGCGGTAGATCCAGCACTCGGTGGCGAACACCAGGTGCCGCAGGGTCTCGATGAACGACCACTCGCCGTCGACGGACTCATGCAGCAGCGCGGGATCGAAGGTGCGGGCCCGCCGCACGGTCCCGTCCCACAACCGTTCTACGGTGTCCCAGGCAAGCCGGAAACCGGCCGGGTCGGTCGGCCGCATCTTCGCCCGATCGGGGTATCGGCGGTCCAACTCGGCCTCGACCAGTGGGCCGATGTCGACACCGTTCACGGTGACGTCGACCAGCTCACCAGTGATGTCCACATTGCACAGTTCCAGGCCGTGCAGTCGGGCGTCCTTGACCAGCGCGCCGCGGATCGTCACGTCGGTCATGTTCACGGCACGGAATTCGGCCCCGATCAGCCGGACACGCTCGAACCGGGAGCCGCTGAGGTCCTCGCGGATGAACTCGGGCATGTCAGGACTGTAGGTGCCGGCTCAAGTCTCCACGGAGGTGAATGCTCACCTGCCGCCGCGCGAACCGCCAGCGGCCGTCCACCCGCGCGAAGCGGTCACGGTAGCGGCCGGCGGCGATGCATTGCAGCGGAAAGTCCGGCAGGGCTTGGAAAATCGTCACGTACGCCTGCGTGGTGGCGGTGTCGCCGTCGACCTCGATGAGCAGGTTGCTGGTGGCGTGCTGGGTACGGGGCGTGCCGTCCTCGTAGCGGATGACGCTGCGCTCCAACATGCCGGTGACGGCCTCGCGACCGGTGAACTCGGCCGTGCCGACGAAGGTGGCGTCGGCGAACAGGTCGCCGACGCCGGCGAAGTCGCCGGTGTCGACCAGGAGGGCGTAGCGGGCGATCAGGTTCTGGATCGCCAGGTGATCGTCGGACATGCCGCCATCCTCGCGGCCCTGGGAGGCCTCGGCTACCACAGCCTAGAAAAGCGGTCGTGGCAACCGCCA
>DATJJB010000009.1:0-13368 GCA_035492655.1 Kutzneria sp.
GGCCAGCGAGGCGGTGTGCACCGCGCCGGTGAAGGCCTCCCGGGCCACGTCCAGCAGGGCATTGCCTTGCGCCGCCGGCAGTGTGCGGGCCACCTCGGACGCGCCGGCGACGGTCTGCCGGGCGGCGTCCAGCGCGGCGACCGGCACGTTGTGCGGTGCGGCGGCGTCGAAGTTCGAGCTGTAGACCGCGGCGCCGATGCTGCCAAGGACCGCGATGCCCAGCGCACCACCAAGTTCCTGACCGGTCTGCACAAGGGCACCGGCCGATCCGGCGTGCTCGGCCGGAGCCGCGCCGACGACCATGTCGGTGATGCAGGTCAACGCGACCGCGACACCCAGGCCCACACCGATCGTGCCGGCGACCACCACGAACATGTCGCGGTCGGTGCCGAGCTGCGTCATCACCAGGAAGCCGACCGTGCCGACGAGGAAGCCGGCCGCGATGATGTACGCCGGACGGATCGTGCGGGCCACGACCGAGACGAACGGCACCGCGATGGTGACGACGACCGGGGACACCAGGGTCCAGAGCGCCGCCTCCAGCGGGCTCATGCGCAGCACCTCCATCAGGTACTGCGTGGTGAAGATGCCCGAGCCGATCATGCAGAAGAAGCAGGCCAGGCTGACGGTCAGCGAGGCGCCGAAGTCGCGGTTGCGGAACAGGTCCGGGTTGATCATGGGGTGGCGCAACGTCTTCTGACGGCGCACGAACACGTGGCCGAGCCCGATGCCGGCGACGATGGCCATGGCCGGCAGGGTGCTCAGGCCGTTGACGGTGATCTCTTTGAGGCCCCAGATCACCGACAGCACGCCGGCCAGCGACAGCAGGCAGGACGCGAGGTCGAAGCGGCCGGCCTCGCCCTTGGGCAGGCGGAACTCCGGGATCAGCGCCGGGCACAGGATCAACAGCACCACGATGGCCGGCACGTTGATCAGGAAGACCGAGCCCCAGCTGAAGTTGTTCAGCAGCAGGCCGCCGACGACCGGCCCGAGGCCGGCCCCCGCGGACAGCGCCGTGGACCATACGGCGATCGCCGAACGTCGCTGCTTCTCGTCCTGGAACATGGTGCGCACCAAGGCAAGCGTGGACGGCATCAGGGTCGCGCCGCCGATGCCCTGCACGGCGCGGGCGACGATCAGCATGGTCGGGTCGGTCGAGAAGGCGGCGGCGACGGAGGCCAGGCCGAAGATCGCCGAACCGATCATCAGCAGCCGACGGCGGCCGATCCGGTCGCCGACGTTGCCCATCGTGATCAGCAGGCCGGCGAGCACGAAGCCGTACATGTCGATCATCCAGAGCTGCTGTGTGCCGGTGGGCTGCAGCGCCGACGCGATGGACGGGATCGCGAAGTAGAGCACGGTCATGTCCATCGAGACCAGGAGCAGGGGCAGGGCGAGGACGGCGAGGCCGATCCATTCACGGCGCCCGGCCGGTCGCGGGGTTTGCGTGGCATGTGTCATGACCAGAACTATACATACGTCTCTGACGTTTGTATAGAACGGATGTATAAACACGGTTCCGACCTGCGAGGAGAAAGATCATGAGTGCTGCTGGCAAGATCGTCGTCCTGACCGGGGCCAGCGCCGGCATCGGCGCCGCGGCCGCCCGGCAGCTGCACCGGGACGGCGCCACCGTCATCCCGGTCGGGCGGAACGCGGCCAAGACCGCCGCCATCGCCGAAGAGGTCGGCCAGCCCGGCCTGACCTGCAACTACGCCGACCTGTCCGACGTGCGCCGGCTCGCCGACGCGCTGCTGGAGCGCTGCCCGCGCATCGACGTGCTGGCCAACAACGCCGGCGGCCAGTGGGTCAAGCGCGAGCTCACCAAGGACGGCAACGAGTTGCAGTTCCAGGTCAACTGCCTGGCGCCGTTCCTGCTCACCCGCCTGCTGACCGACCGGCTGCGCTCGAGCGGTGGGCGGGTGATCAACACGTCCACCATGATGGTGCACAAGCACGGGCACATCGACCTGGACGACCTGGACAGCGAGCACCGCTACAAGTCGCACGAGGTCTACACCAGCAGCAAGGTCGGCGCCGCGTTGCTGCTGCGGGAGTTCGCGCGGCGTCACCCCGACATCGAGACCGCCGACTACCACCCCGGCATCGTGGCCAGCGAGTTCGCCCGTGACCAGAAGTTCCAGCAGTTCCTGCTCAAGACTCCGCTCGGCAAGCCGATGCAGAAGCTGCTCGACAGCCCCGAGACCGCCGGCCAGCGGCTGTACTTCCTGTGCGCCACCGACGAGAAGCTGTCCGCCGGCTACTACTTCAAGAACGAGCGGACCCAGGAGAACCCGGTCGTGCTGGACGAGGACAACGCCCGCAAGCTCTGGGACATCGCGTCCCGCCGGGTCGGCGTCGAGGTCTGAGCACCGCGGCGCATCGTGGCTTCGGCCACGGTGCGCTCGTCCTCACGTTCTGAGCAGGCACGTCAAGGCCAGCGCCGAGCGGCGGAAGTACTCCTGGTCCACCGTGCCGGGCTCCAGCACGGCACGGCGGACCAGGCCGCCGAGCAGCGCGCCGAGGGCCGGGGCCAGCTGCTCGGCCTGCTCGGCGGTGACCTCGCCGCCGGTGAACGACCGGCCGACGAACAGCGCGGCAAGGCGGCCGGTCGTGGTGAGGGCCAGCACGGTGGGGTCGCGCAGCATGAGACCGGCGAGTTCGAGTTCGAAGGCGACGCGGCGGCGGGCGTCGGAGGCGGTGGCGACCAGGTGGAAGGCATCGGCGCAGCCGGTGAGCACCTCGGCCAGGGACAGGCGCGGATCGGACAGCTCGGCCAGCAGGCCGTCGAGCTCGTCGGCGTAGCGGGCCACGACGGCCAGCAGCAGGTTCCGCTTGCTGCCGAAGATCGAGTACACCGCGCCGGTGGTGAGCTCGGCCCGCTCGGCGATGTCGTCGAGGCGGGCCTGCTGGTAGCCGCGCTCGGCCATCTCCACCAGCGCGGCGTCGATCAGCGCGTCCCGGTTGCGTTGCCGCGACTGGGAACGGGTCAATCGCATGACGCCAGCCTTCTGACCACCGCCAGCGCCGCCTCGGACTGCACGGACACGAGCTGCCGCACCGGAAAGGTGTCCTGCGACAGCTCGTTCTCGGCGGCGGCGCACCAGGTGTCGAACAGCTCGTCGAGACGGCGCTTGATCAGGCGGGACTCGGGCGGCTGGTTGCCGGCGGCGTGCTCGACGGCCAACTGCCGGCGCATCATGCCGCTGGCCCGTAGTCGCAGCATGTGCACCAGGGTCGACGCCGCGAACGCCTCGGCCACCGTGGCCGGCCGGTCCGGCGCGTGGTCGGCCACCGCCTCGTTGGCCGCGGCCGCCGAGAAAGCGGTGGCCAGCGTGTCGGCGATGGACCGTCGCATCGGCGTCGGCACCACGAGCCGCGGCTGCATCTGCTCGTACAGGTCGGACAGCACCGACCTATCGTCCCGCAGTTCGACCGCCGCGTGTCGGAGAGTGTCCGCGTAGGACCGGCCCGAGTCGGACAGGTCGTCGGCGCGGGCGTCGCGCCAGAACGGCACCTCGGTGATCAGCGTCGTGGTGCCGTACCGCTCGGCGTAGTGCGCGCTGGATCCCCCGTGCCGCACCGAATCGCGCCGTTGGATCAACGTTTCCGCCGGTGGCATCAGGTATACCGCCGGCGCCGCGGTGTCCCAGCCCAGCGTGTCCACCGGGCCAAGCGACAGCGGCACGCCCTGCGCCGCCGCCACCCGGCCCAGATCGTCGGCCATGCCCGGCAGACCGCCGTTGAGGATGAAGAAGACGCCGCCGAAGTCCGCGTTGTGCAAGGAGTACTGGAAGCTCGGCCGTAACTCGTCGATCACGCGGGCCAACGCTTCGGTCTCCGACAGCGTGCGGTCGAAGAAGGCCCGCTCGTCCAGCACCGGGAAGGTCCATTCCGGCTGGTCCTCGAAGGCCGGGCGGTAGAAGTTCTCGTGGTAGGCGCGGATCGTCAGCGGCCCGTCGAACCAGCCCTCGTTCAGCCGGGTGCCGTCCGGGTCGATGCACGGCACGAAATGCCAGCTGAAGTCCATGCCCTCGCGCAGTTCCGGCGTCGCCGCCACCCGCTTGGCCAGGTCCAGCACCGTGCGCAGGCCGATCGGCTCGTTCGGGTGCGGGCAGCCGACCACCAGCGCGTTGCGCCGGCCGTGCCCCACCGACAGCATCCGCAGCGGCTCGCCCAGCCTGGACGTGCCGATCCGTCGCGTGCGGCAGACCTCCGGCCGGTCGGCGGCCAGCTTCTCGACCTCGGAGACCACCTGGTCGACGGTCGGGATCACGGGCCACCTCCGCTGTGGTAATCCGACTACATCCGTAATCAGATTACCGAGACAGCGGCGTCTCCAAAACGGCAGGCGCGGACTGAAATGCGCTGCTCAGCCGAGCCGGCCGAGGCCGGCGTAGACGCCGTCGGGGCCGGGGTCGCGCAGCCCGGCGTCGGGGCGCCAGGAGGGGGCGCTGACGAGGCCGGGGGAGACGAGGTCCAGGCCGGCGAACAGGGGCGCGACGTCGTCGTAGGTGCGGAAGTACATGGGGTCGCGGCTGTTGCGCATCGCCTCGACGACGCCGGCCATGGCCTCGGGCTGGTGGTCGGCGGTGAGGTGGGACAGCGCGATGAAGCTGCCGGCGGGCAGGGCGTCGCGGTAGGCGGCGACGATGCCGGCGGGGTCGGCGGCATCGGGCACGAAGTGGAGCACGGCGACCATGAGCAGCCCGATGGGGCGGCTGAAGTCGAGGAACTCCCGGGTGATCGGGGCGTCCAGGACGATTGACGGGTTGGTGAGGTCGGCAGCGAGCATGGTGGCGTCGGGGTTGCCGGCCAGCAGCAGATCGCTGTGCGCCACGGCGACCTCGTCGTGGTCCACGTACAGCACCCGGGCCGCCGGGGCGATCTCGTGCACGTTGCCGGAGGTGGGAATGCCGGAGCCGAGGTCGAGGAACTGGGTGATGCCCTGCTCGACCAGATAGCGCACGGCCCGCCGCAGGAACGACCGGTTGGAGATGGCGACCTGCCGCCCGTCGGGCAGCACCTGGAGCACCCGCTCGCCGACCGCCCGGTCGGCGGCGAAGTTGTGCGCCCCGCCGAGCAGGTAGTCGTACACCCGGGCGGCGCTGGGCAGATCGACGTCGACGTCCTTCGGCACCCACGCGGCCTGGTTGACGGTCACCGGCTTCCCCCTCGATAGGACATCCGTGCGGAGCCTACCGCCGGCGCGGCCGGGTCCGGTCAAAGTCGACCGGATGGGGGCATGGACCGCAGCCGGTAGCGCTGCACCTTGCCGGTCGCGGTCCGCGGCAGACTGTCCAGGAACACCACCTCGCGCGGGTACTTGTACGGTGCGAGACCTTGCTTGACGAAGTCCTGCAACTCGCCTGCGGTGACCGAACTTCCCGGCCGCGGCACGACGAACGCCTTGACCACGGCCCCGCGTTCGGCATCGGGCGCGCCGATCACGGCCGCCTCCAGCACATCGGGGTGGTCGAGGAGCGCGGCTTCGACTTCGGGCCCGGCGATGTTGTAACCGGAGGAGACGATCATGTCGTCGTTGCGGGCCTCGAACCAGTAGTAGCCGTCGGCGTCACGGTGGTAGCTGTCGCCGGTCAGCGTCCAGCCATTGTGGACGGTGGTGCGTTGGCGCTCGTCGCCGAGGTAGCGGCAACCGGTCGGTCCCTTGACGGCCAGCCGCCCGGAAACGCCGTCCGGCACGGGATTTCCGTCGTCGTCGAGGATCACGGCCTGGAAGCCGGGCACCACCCGTCCGGTGGCGCCGGGGCGGATCTCCTCGTCGGCGGCGGCGATGTAGATGTGCAGCATCTCGGTGCCGCCGATGCCGTTGATGATGCGGATTCCGGTCTGCGCCAGGAAGTCCCGCCAGGTTGCGGGCGGCAGGTGCTCGCCGGCCGAGACGCAGCGTCGTAGGCCGGTCAGCGCGGATGCCTTGCCGCCGGCCAACATCGCGCGATACGCGGTCGGCGCCGTGAACAACACGGTCACGTGGTGTTTGGCCACGGCATCGGCCAGCTCGACCGGCGTGGCCCGCTCCAGCAGCAGCGTGGAAGCGCCGGCCCGCAACGGGAACAGCACCAGGCCGCCGAGCCCGAAGGTGAAGCCGATGGGTGGCGACCCGGCGAAGACGTCGTCCTGGGTGGGGCGCACGATGTTGCGGGAGAAGGTGTCGGCGCAGATCAGCAGGTCCCGGTGGAAGTGCATGGTGGCCTTGGGTTTGCCGGTGGTGCCCGAGGTCGGCGCGAGGATGGCCACGTCGTCGGCCGCGGTGGCGACGCTGGTGAAGGTGTCGCCGGCTGTCGACGCGAGTGCGGTCAGGTCCTCGGGCCCAGGGCCGCCGTAAGCGATGGTACGCAACGAAGGCGCACCCAGTCGCAACTCCTCGAGGAACCGGTGATCGCACACGGCCAGGTCGGGTTGCGTCAACGAGACCAGGTCGGCGACCTCCCGGGCGCGCAGCAGCGGCATCGTGGTGACGGCGACGCCGCCGGCCTTGAGCACGGCGAACCAGGTCGCCACCAGCCACGGATTGTTGGGGCCCCGCAACAGAACGCGGTTGCCGGGCCGCAGTCCGAGGTGCTCGGTGAGCACGTGCGCGGCCCGGTTGGCCGCGCTGAGCAGCTCGCCGTAGGTCCAGGTGCCGGTCTCGGTGCGCAGGCACGGCCGGTCCGGCCCGAGCCGCCGCACGGTGTCGTCCAGCAGCGAGTCGGCGCAGTTCAACCAGTCGGGGTAGTGCAGTTCCGGGAGGTCGAAGACCAGGTCCGGCCAGGCGTCGGCGGGCGGAAGGTGATCCCGGCAGAAGGTGTCCACGTGCGCTGATCTGACAACCGGCATCGACAGCACCTCTTTGCTGAGGAGTTGCCACCAGTATGCATCGGTCCTGACGACAGTCAAGAGAACGCGATAAAGCTCAGCGGACGTATGCCCGCGCGCCCGCCTCCAACCGTTCGCGCAAGGCGAAGAACAGGTCCGCGGCCCGGGTGCCGACCCAGTCGGCGGGCAGCAGCTCCACCGGCAAACCCGGATCCAGGTACGGCAGTCGCCGCCACGACGTCAGCACGCGCACGTAATCCACGAAGGCCTCACGGCCCTCGCCAGGGCCGTTCCACCGCTTCCCGACCGGTTCGTGGTCGTCGAGGAACGCGGCGTACTGGCGCTCCAGCTCGTCCAGATCCCACCACTGCCGCATCTTCCTGGCCACGTCGCCGAACGCCAGGTGATCGGCGCGGAACAGATCGGCGTAACCGTCCAGATCCTGGTGCCGCAGCATGGCCGCGGTCGCCTCGTGCAGGTGTGCGGGCGCGATCCACACGCCGGGCGCGGCCGTGCCGAAGCCCAGCCTCGTCAGCTGGGACCGCAGCACGTGCCGCTTGTTGCGCTCGGACTCCGGCACCGAGAACACGGCCAGCAGCCAGCCCTCGGCCAGCGTGGAGCGCTGCCGTCGGAAGATCCGCTCATCGCCTTCGCGCAGCACGGCAAGGCCCTCGTCGGACAGCGCGTAGCCGGCGGCGCCGCCACGCCGCTCGGCGACGAGGATCCCGCGCCGCTTCAGCCGCGAGATCGACGACCGCACCGCAGGCTCGTCGATGTCCAGGTCGGCGAGCAGCGCGATGAGCGACGCCACGGACAGCCACCCGCCGTCGGCGCGCGCGTACAGGCCGTACACGGTGACGATGAACTGGCGCGGCTGCGCCGACCGCGCACCGGCATCACCGTCCGCGAAAGCCTCCCCGGCCGCTGTGATCGCCATGTCGGCACTCTAACGGGAGGGGCTTCATCGCGCGTCCACAACGGGATTGCGAAGTGTGCCGATGCGTTCGACTGTCGCCTCGACGACGTCGCCCGGCCGCAGGAACTGCTGCGGCGTGAAGCTGGCGCCCACGCCGGCCGGCGAGCCGGTGGAGATCACGTCGCCCGGCTCCAGCGTCATCCCCGAGCTGATGTCGGCGATCAGGTCCGGGATGCGGAACAACATGTAGCGGGTGTTGGACTTCTGCTTCTCCTCGCCGTTGACCCGCAGCGACAGGTCGAGGTCGTGCGGGTCGGCCAGCTCGTCGGCGGTCAACACGGCCGGCCCGAACGGGGCGTAGGAGTCCTGGCCCTTGGAGAAGAACCACTGCCCGGAGCGGCGCTGGTCGCGGGCGCTGATGTCGTTCATGATGCTGTACCCGAACACGTGCGACAGCGCGTCCTCCGCGCGGACGCGCTTAGCCGTCCGCCCGATGATCACGGCCAGCTCGCACTCCCAGTCCAGCTGCTGGGTCAGGTCGCCGTTGTGCTGGATCGGCTCCTCCGGCCCGACGACCGCGGTGGCCGGCTTGGAGAACAGCACCGGCCGCTGCGGCAACTCCTTGTCGGTGTCCAGGGTTCGGGCCGACTCGGCCACGTGCTCGGTGTAGTTCAGGCCGATACCGATGATCTTGCCCGGCCGCAGCGGCGCGTGCAGCGTGACCGTGGCCAGCGGGTGTCGCAGGCCGGTCTCGATCAGTCCATTGTGGATGACGCTGGCCATCGACTCGGCGGTGGTCTCCATGACCTCGTTGTCCCGCAGGGAACCGACCCGCCGCGGCCCGTCGCCGATCGAGTACGTGACAAGCAGCATGTTCGCCCCTATTCGACGGTCTGGTGGCCGTTGTCGTCCGGGTAGGCCTCCTCGCGCCAGAACGCGAGCGACCGCATCACCGGGAAATCGTTGTACGAGAACAACACCGCGTCATCGGTGACGCTGCCGTTGGCGTGCTCGTGCCAGGCCCACGACGGCACGCAGAACACGTCGCCCTCGTGCCAGTCGAAGCGCTTGCCGGCGATCACCGAGTGCCCGCTGCCCTTGGCCACGGTGTACATCACCGAACCGGTGTGCCGGTGGGCCTTGGTCGCCTCGCCCGGCCGCAGCATCTGCAGGTGTGCGCTCATCGTCGGCATCACCGAGCCGCCGGTCAGCGGGTTGCTGTACTCCAGGATGATGCCGTCGTAAGGAGATCCGTCGCTGGCCGCGGCAACGTCGAGCAGCGCTTGATAAGTCTGCTCCCACGGATAGGCGAACAGCGGCGAGTAGCGCTTGTCCCAGGCCTCGTAGCCGTACGGGCGCAGCTGCCCGTGGCCGTAGGTCAGCAGCGAGGAGTTCACCACCTCGCCCTGCTTCTGGTACAGGTCGGGGTGCACCTCGTAGAAGCCGGCGTCGTGCGCGTTGACCAGCGGGATGTCCAGGCCGTCCTGCCAGATCACCGGCTCGTCGGAGCCCTCGTTGCCGTGCTCGTGCCAGGTCCAGTTGGGGGTGATGGCGAAGTCGCGCGGCCCGACCTTGAGCTTCTGCCCGTCGACCACGGTCCACGCGCCCTGGCCCTCCAGCACGAACCGCAGCGCGGCGGCCTGATGCCGGTGCGCCGTCATGGATTCGCCGGGGCCCATCACCTGGAGGCCGCTGTAGAGCAGGCCGACCGAGGCGGAGATGTCCTTGCGGCCCGGATTGACCAGCATCACCACGCGGCGGCCGGCGTCGTCGCCGGTGACCAGGCCGAGCGCCTCCAGCACCAGCGGTCGCAGCTCCTGGTAGGACCACAGCGTCGGCACCGATTTCGGCTGCGGGTACCAGGGTTCGATGTCGTTCGCGACCGTCCACAGTGCACCGGCCTGGAACTGGCCGAGCTTCGCGTAGTACGCCTTGAGATCGTCCGTGTCGACCACCCGCGCGCGGCCGAGCACGTCATCGCTGAGGGTCATGCCGTTATCTCCTTATCTTGACGGTCGTCATCGTCGCGCTATAGCGTTGGGGTGTCAAGGAGGTGCTCCCGTGCCCGATGTGACACTGCCCGAGGTGACGATCGAGCGCGCCGTCGAGTGGTACGACACCGACGCCGCCGGCCACCAGCACCATTCGGTGATCCTGCGCTGGGCCGAGGCCGCCGAGGCGGAGTTGCTGCGCCGGCACGGTGTGGCCTGGCTGTTCGGCCGCACGCCCCGGGTCCGCCACGAGGTCGACTACCGGTCCCGGCTGTGGTTCGGCGAGCTGTGCAAGACCCGGTTCTGGGTGCAGAGCATGGGCCGCACCTCGCTGACCTTCGCGTTCGAGGTGCACGGATCGAGCGGCATCGCCGCCACCGGCACGGTCGTGGTCGTGCACGCCGAACCCGATCAGGACAAGGCCACCCCGTGGCCGGACGAGGTCGTCACGAAGCTGGGAGGCGACTCGTGAGCAGGTACGCGGTGATCGGCGGCGGCCCGGCCGGGCTGTACTTCGCCGCGCTGGCCAAGAGTCTCGACCCCACGCGGGAGATCACCGTGTGGGAGCGCAACGCCCCCGACGACACCTTCGGCTTCGGCGTGGTGTTCTCCGACGAGACGCTGGACGGCATCGCCGCCGCCGACCCGGTGGTCTTCGCCGCGATGGAGTCGGAGTTCGCCCGCTGGAGCGACATCGACATCCACTACCGGGGTCGGGTGGAAACCTCCGGCGGCCACGGATTCGCGGCTATAGCACGGATGCGGCTGCTCCAGATCCTGCAGCGGCGTTGCCTCGACCTCGGTGTCGACGTCCGGTTCCAGGCGGTCGCGCCGACCGCCGCCGAGCTGTCGGCCGACTACGACCTGGTGGTCGCCGCGGATGGCGTCAACTCGCTGACCCGAGCCGCCCATGCCGATGTTTTCCAGCCCTCGCTGGACGTTCGCAACTGCCGGTACATGTGGCTTGGCACCGATCGGGTGTTCGAGGCCTTCACGTTCATCATCGCCGAAACCCGGTACGGGCCGATGCAGGTGCACGCCTACCCGTTCAGCGGCGACCGCAGCACCTTCATCGTGGAGATGACCGAGCGCAGCTGGCAGGCCGCTGACCTGACCGACGAGTGCGGGCCGATGCGGCTGGCCGAACTGCTGGGCGACCATCTCGGCGGCCACAAGCTGATCACCAACAACTCGAAGTGGCTGCGCTTCACCACCGTGCACAACAAGACCTGGCGGCACGACAACATCGTGCTCCTCGGCGACGCCGCGCACACCGCGCACTTCTCCATCGGCTCCGGCACCAAGCTGGCCATGGAGGACGCCCTGGCGCTGGCGGCCAACATCCAGCGCCACCAGGACATTCCGACCGCGTTGGAGCGGTACGAGGCCGATCGCCGGCCGGTCGTGCAGTCCACGCAGCGGGCGGCGCAGGCCAGCCTGGAGTGGTTCGAGACGATCGAGCACGCCGTCGGCAAGGCCCCCGAGCAGTTCGCCTTCAACCTGCTGACCCGCAGCCGCCGCGTCACCTACGACAACCTGCGGCAACGGGACCCCGAGTACGTGGCCGGGCTCGATTCCTGGTTCGGCGACGGCAATCCGCCGCTGTTCCAGCCGTTCACGCTGGGCGATGTCCGGCTGCGCAACCGAATCGTCAGCGCCCCGATCACCATCGACGCCGCCGTCGACGGGGTGCCCGGCGACGCCGAGTTCGCGCACCTGGCCGGCAAGGCGCTCGGCGGCTCCGGGCTCGTGCTCACCGGCCGGACGGCGGTCAGTGCTGCCGGTCGTAAGACCCTGACCTGCACCGGGTCTTACACGCCGGAACAGGTCGCGGCCTGGCGGCGGATCACCGACTTCGTGCACGCGCACACCGGCTCCCTGATCGGCGTACAGCTCAGCCACGCGTCCCGGGATCTGACGCTGCCGGTCGAGGAGGTCGCCGCCGACTTCGCCCGGGCCGCCCGGAATGCCGCCGCCGCCGGCTTCGACGTCATCGAACTCCAGGCCGGGCACGGCAACCTGCTCTCGGTGCACCTGTCGCCGTTGACCAGCCCGCACATCAACCGGGAATTCGGCCTAAGGGTGCTGGACAGTGTGCTCGGCGAACTGCCGGTGATCGTCCGGATCTCGGCCGTCGACTGGGCGCCCGGCGGCACCACGATCGAGGACGCGGTGGAGACCGCCGCCGCGTTCATGGCCGCCGGCGCGGTGGCGATCGACGTCTCCAGCGGCGAAGTCGTGCCGGACGAGCAGCCGGCCTACGGCCGCAGCTATCAAACCCCGTTCGCCGAACGGATCAGGGCCGATGTCGGCGCGCCGACCATCGCCGTCGGCGGCATTTCCTCCCACGACGACGCCAACTCCATCGTGTTGGCCGGCCGGGCCGACCTCGTGGCCATCGGCCAGGCCCAGCTGCACGACCCGTCGTGGCCACTGCATGCCGCCGCCTCGCTCGACTACGCCGGCGAGGGCGCGTACTGGCCGGCCATGCACCGGGCCGGCAGTCGGCGACCCCTGTCCGCCGGCCGTCTCCGTCCGCAACTTTCCCTGCGCCCCAACGAGGATCTCGTGCATCGACGCTGGAGGGCCCATGGATGAGTTCCCGCGGTTCACCGCCGCCGCGGTGCAGGCCGCGCCCGTCTACCTGGACGCCGCCGCGACCGTGGACAAGGCCGTGTCGCTGATCCACGAGGCCGCTGCCAACGGCGCCGGTCTCGTGGCCTTTCCCGAGGTCTTCGTGCCGGGGTATCCGTACTGGAACTGGACCATGAACCCGGTCGACGGATCCCCCTGGTACGAAAGGCTTTACCGCTCGTCCATCGACGTGCCCGGGCCACATGTGGAAACCCTGTGCGCGGCCGCCAAAGCCGCCAACTGCACCGTCGTCATCGGCGTCAACGAACGGGGGCCGCACAGCCTGGGCGTGCTCTACAACACCATCCTGACCATCGGCCCCGACGGCATTCTCCTTGGCGTGCACCGGAAACTCGTGCCCACCTGGGCCGAGAAGCTGACGTGGACCAACGGCGACGCCAGCTCGCTGAAGGTGCACCAGACCCCGATCGGGCCGCTCGGCGCGCTGGCCTGCGGCGAGAACACCAACACCCTGGCCCGCTTCACCCTGCTGGCCCAGGGTGAACTGGTGCACGTGGCCAGCTACATCTCGCTGCCGGTCGCGCCGGCCGACTACGACATGTCCGAGGCCATCGCCATCCGCACCGCCGCGCACTGCTTCGAGGGCAAGCTGTTCTCCATCGTCGCCTGCTCCACCATCACCGAGGAGATGATCGAGATCGCCGCCGGCGACAACGCGGTGATCGCCGAGCGGATGCGCCGCAAGCGCAGCGCCCTGTCCGGCATCTTCGGCCCCGACGGGCGGCCGCTGGTCGACCCGCTGGTCGACGAGGAGGGCATCGTCTACGCCGAGATCGACCTGGCCCGGTGCATCCAGCCCAAGCAGATGCACGACATCATCGGCCACTACAACCGGTTCGACATCTTCCACCTGACCGTGGACAACACCCCGCGAGCGCCCGTGACCTTCACGGCCTAGGGTTGGTTGTATGACCACAACGATCGGCTCTCTGACCGTCGGCCCGCACTGCCTCGGCACCAACGTCTTCGGTCGTGCCGTGGACGCCGCGG
>DATJJB010000010.1:0-10228 GCA_035492655.1 Kutzneria sp.
CCCGGCAGAGCCTTCCGCACGCTCGAACCCGACCGGCCGGCGCTTCGCGGCTCCGATCAGCGGGCAGGACGGGCGTGCGCGAAAGCGGCATTCGGTTTCAGTTGAGCACCACGGGAAGGGCCTTGAGGGCGTGCGAACGGAAAGAGGCGCGCCACGGGAGATCCGAGGCGGGGACGGCCAGACGGAGATCCGGGAACCGGGCGAACAAGGTCTCCAGTGCGACGCGGATCTCCAGGCGGGCCAAGGGGGCGCCGAGGCAGTAGTGCACGCCGTGGCCGAAGGTGAAGTGCTGGCGGTCGGGGCGGGTGGGGTCGAAGGCGTCCGGGGCGGGGAAACGCGCCGGGTCGCGGTTGGCCGAGGCCATGCCGAGCAGGACGGTGTCGCCGGCGGGAATGGTGACGTCGCCGACCTGGATGTCCTCCAGGGCGAAGCGGCGGATGGCGAAGTGGGCCGGGACGGCGAGGCGCAGCAGTTCCTCGACGACGTCGGACGGGTCCGCGACGGCCGAGGGGTGCTCAAGCAGGGTGAGAACACCGGCGGCGATGACGTGGCCGACGTTCTCCACGCCGGCCAGCAGCAGCAGGAAGGCGAGGGAGACCAGCTCGTTCTCGCTCATCCGGTCCTGCTCGTCGCGGGCCTGGATGAGGGCGGAGAGCAGGTCGTCGCCGGGCTCGGAGCGGCGGGTGTCGACGAGGTCGAGCAGGAACTTCTGCATGGACCCGATGCCGTTGGCGGCGTCGCGGGGGTGGGCCGGGGCGAACATGGCCGACGTCCACCCGGCGAAGGCGACCCGGTCCGCGTCGGGCACGCCGAGCAGGTCCCCGATGACGGCAAGCGGGAGCGGGGCGGTGTAGTCGGCGACGAGGTCGGCTTCGCCGGACAGGCGGTCGGCCAGGTCCGAAGCCACGGCGCGGGTACCGGCAGCCATTTCCTCCACCCGCCGCGCGGTGAAGGACTTGGACACGATGCGGCGCAGGCGCTGGTGGTCGGCGCCGTCCATGTTCATCATGTTGGCGTCGAGCTCGGGCGGCAGCGAGAAGCCGGCGTAGCCGGTACGGGAATTGGCCTTGTCCAAGGAAAGACGGGCGTCGCCGAAGAGCGCGGCGACGTCGGCGGCGCGCGGGATGACCCAGGCGGGAGAGCCGTCGGGGGTGATGACGTGGTGTGCACGACCGGCGTCGCGGAGACGGGAGTGGAAGGCGTAGGGATCGGCGAAGTAGGCGGCGTCGAACGGGGCCGACGGCTGGTCACTCACGCGATTTCCCTTTCCGCGGAACGGTTCTGCTCCTCCCGAGCCACGGCGTCGACTATAGGCGACCGACGGAAGGCCCGGGCCACGGCCTTCTGGTGGGCCAGCTCGCCGGCGAGGTCGGAGGGCTCGGCGACGGTGGCGACGGCGGCGTCCCGTTTGGCGGCGCCGGCAGCGGCTGCGGAGACGGCGACGCGGAGTTGGGCGGCCTCGATGACAGCGGCGGTCGCGTCGGAGGCGAAACCGGCGGCCTGGCAACGGGAAGAGGCGTCCTCGGAGACGACCGGGCTCATCCACGGCTGTAACGCCCGCTGACCGTCACGGATCTCGATGAGCATCCGGTACAGCCGCGTGTCGACGGGAGTGCCGGGCTCCAGCGGCAGCCGAACCTCGGGCACGACGGCGACGATCCGAGCGTGCAAAGGAGCCAACAGGCGCAGCGCGAACAGCCGGCCGACCCACGCCCAGAAGTCGGTCAAGTGGTGGCCCCACGAGGGAATCGTCCAGGC
This sequence comes from Kutzneria sp., assembly GCA_035492655.1. Taxonomy (GTDB): domain Bacteria; phylum Actinomycetota; class Actinomycetes; order Mycobacteriales; family Pseudonocardiaceae; genus Kutzneria. Next base: position 1,759 of record DATJJB010000010.1, read on the forward strand.
GATGGGCCGCAGCACGGCACTGGTCACGGCGGCGATCTGCACGACCGGTTCCCACGCCACACCGGAAGAACCGAAGGCCGCGGCGGCGATGTCGCCGAGTCGCCCGGCGGCGTAGACGAAGTCGGCCGAGCAACCCGCGGCGGTCAGCAGCAGGCCACGGCGCAGCCAGGTGTCGGTGACCCGGCGCGCGCACTGGAGGCAGATCCGCAGCGTGCTGCCCTGCGCGATACAGAACGACACGACGTAGACGGTGAGGTAGTACGGGAACTGCCCGGCCTTGGCCAGCGCGAAGTCGTTGGGGTTCTCACCGCGAGCCATGCTCACGAAGAACAGCGCGGACATCGCCACCAGCACCAGCGCGAACAGCGACAGCCGCACGCGGAGCTTGCGCCACGCGGCGGCGCTGTCGTGCACCCACAGCAGCACCAGCACCTGCTGGAGCGCCGCGAGCACGATGACCAGCCCCTGGGTGATCAGCCCGGAGATGTTGGTGATGCCGATCGCCGCGCTCACACGAGGCCACACCGTCGGCGAGGAGATGGTGAACAGCACGGCGGTGCCGGCGAACACCAGCCACAGCACCACGTGCGTCGGGGTCCGGCGGGTCCACAGCGACGGCAGTTTGAGCAGCGTGACGATGCCGACCACGATCGCGCAGGCCGGATACAGGTAGGCGTTCATCTCGTCCCTGGATGATCGGCGCGCCCCAGTGCGCGCACGAGGCGTTCGACCAGCTCCCGGTCCTCCGGCACCACGTCCCACGACCGGTCCGGGCTCCACGGGCTGATCCGCTGACCCATCATCGAGGCGAGCAGTTCCGCCTCCTGTTCGGCCACGCTGTTGGTGTGCTCACGGCCGAGCACGCGCTTGACCAGCCCCGGGTCCAGCGACGGCATCATCATGGCGATGGCGTCCTCGGCCAGCACGGTCTCGGTCTCGTGCGCGAACAGCAGGTGCGCGACCTCGTGCAGCACGATCTGCCGCTGGTAGAGCGGCACGGCCCGGCGCTCGAAGACGATGAAGTCCTCGTCGCCGGTGGCGATCAGGAAGCCCTCGGGCGCGGCCACCGGCAGGTCGAACGGCACCAGCCGGACCGGCCGGCCGCGTTGCCGGCCGACCTGGTCGATGACGTCCGGGATCTCCGCCCCGGGCTTGAGGTCCAGCCGCGCCAGCTCGGCCGCGCAGCGCTTGCGCAGCGAGCCGGACACCTGGCGACGGCTCCACCGGGCCACCATCACGACTGGTCACCGGGCGTGTCGCCGCGCAGCTTGCCCTTGGCCTGCCGGGCGGCGCCGACGATGGCGTCGAGCAGGTTGTTCAGGGTGCTGGCAGCGTCGTCGGAGACGCCGGTGGAGTTGCGCAGCAGCACGGCCTCGACGCCGGCGTCCCGGGCCTCCCGCAGCTGGCGCGACAACGCCAGCTCCTGGTTGACCTGGGTGAACACCTCGGGGTCGAGCAGGTAGGCGACCCGCCGGATGCCCAGGCTGTGGGTCAGCTTGACCAGGGTGTCCACCTGCACGTTGGCGCCCTCGGCCGACTCCAGCGCGGCGATGGTGCGCATCGAGACGCCGGACCGCTCAGCCAGCTCGGCCCGGGTCAAGGCGCCCTCCGGGTGGTGCTCCCGGATGTAGCGCAGCCGCTCGCCGACGGCCGATCGGGTGACGTTCAGGCGATCGTCTACACCCTCGGCTCCGGACCCGGCACCGTGGTCAGTGGCCATCCGTCACTCCCCAGTCCGTTCGGGATCACCCTACGCGACGTGCAATATAATGCACATAGAGTGCAGAGTATTGCAATCCCCCGGCCGACCTCTCTATCGTCGACAACGGTGACAACGCGTGCTCGACACGCGGTGGCCGACGGCTGAGGGGACCGCCGGGCGCCTGCGGGGGAGCTCGGCGGTCACTGGCCCTGGGGAGGAAATGCCCGTGAGATCCGAGCGGATCTCACGGGCATCGAGAGAACTTTCCCTGGTGGCTCAGGCGAAGGTGCGCATCCAGCCGTGGGTGTCCGCGGCCGAGCCGTGCTGGATGCCGGTCAGCGACTCGCGCAGCCGCATCGAGACCTCGCCGGCGTTGCCGCCGTTGACCAGGAACTCGCCCTGGGCGTGCTTGGCCCGGCCGACCGGCGTGATCACCGCGGCGGTGCCGCAGGCGAACACCTCGGTCAGCTCGCCGGTGCCGACCTTCTTCTCCCACTCCTCGGTGGACACCCGCCGCTCCTCGACCGCGTAGCCGAGATCGGCCGCGACCTGGAGGATGGAGTCACGGGTGATGCCGGGCAGCAGCGCGCCGGACAGCTCCGGCGTGACCACCTTCGCGTCGGCCCCGGAGCCGAACACGAAGAACAGGTTCATGCCGCCCATCTCCTCGACCCAGTGCCGCTCCATGGCGTCCAGCCAGACGACCTGGTCGCAGCCCTGCTCGGCCGCCTGGGCCTGGGCCTGCAGCGACGCGGCGTAGTTGCCGGCGCACTTGGCCGTGCCGGTGCCACCGGGGGCGGCCCGCACGAACTCGGTGCACAGCCACACGCTCACCGGCTTGAGGCCGCCGCTGAAGTACGAGCCGGCCGGCGAGGCGATCAGCACGTACAGGTACTCCTTGGCCGGGCGCACGCCGAGGCCCTTCTCCACGGAGATCATGAAGGGCCGCAGGTACAGCGACTCCTCGGCCCGCTCGGGCACCCAGCGGCCGTCGACCGCGAGCAGCTCCTGGATCGATCCGAGGAACAGGTCGTCCGGGAGCTCGGGCATGGCCAGCCGGCGGGCCGACGAGCGGAACCGCTCGGCGTTGGCCTCCGGCCGGAACGACTTCAGCGAGCCGTCGGGCTGGCGGTAGACCTTCAGACCTTCGAAGATCGCCTGCCCGTAGTGCAGCACCATCGCCGCCGGATCGAGCTCCAGCGACTGGTAGGGCTGCACGGTCGCGTCGTGCCAGCCCTGCTCCGAGTTCCAGCGAATCGTCACCATGTTGTCGGTGAAGTGCTGTCCGAAGCCCGGCGAAGCCAGTACCTGCGCTACCCGCTCCGGGGTCGCCGGTGACGGGTGCGGGACATGGCTGAAGTGGGTGCCTGGCGTCATGGCACTCAGGTTAACGCCTACTCACCGGTCAGAAAATCGCCGTCCCAAAGATCGGACGTCCAACTTTCGGGTGTCCTCGATCCAGCCGGTAGCCGCAGGCCAGCGGCCGATCAGTAGTCGCCGGCCGGCAGGGTCGGCGCCGGCCAGGACGGGTCGGGGCGGAAGTCGGTCCAGGTGCCGTCGAACGGGAACCGGCCGGCCTCGGCCAGCGCGATCATCCGCTCCCCCTCGGCCCGCAGCAGCGCCAGCTGCTCCACCGACAGCCGGCCGACCCGCACGCACTCGTCGGCCTCGTCCTCGTCCTTCCACTCCCAGCTGCGGTCCGGCGCGATCGCCACGTCCAGCGCGCCGTCCACCCGGTCCACAGTGGACGCGGTGCGGCCCATCGGGATCTCCAGGTTCACGTACCAGCCCTGGAACTCCCAGTCCCGGCTGAAGAACCACCAGGTGCTCGACCAGCGGTCCTCCTCGACCAGCCGCAGGTTGGCCGAGCTGTGCCAGACGTGCGGGAAACGCTCCCGTGCCACCGTGAACCGCTCGGCCATCGGCACGTCACGGGCATTGCGGCCGCCGACCACCCGGGTGCCGACGATCGGCGTGTCGGCGGGCAGCCAGCCGACCAGCGCCCGCCCGTCGTCGGACAGCACGCTCAGCGGATGCACCTGGCCCAGGGTGCCGTCGAGACGGCGGAAGCGCAGCAGCGCGGTGGTGCCCGGGGCCCAGGTCGCCGATACGTTCGTCACACCGTCCGACGGTACAGAGACATGCCGACAGATCCGAGCAACACGACCGCGATCGTCGCCGCCAGGAGGAAGGGTGGCATGGTCATGCCGTACAGAACGGACAGTCCCAGGCCGAAACAGGCCGTCCGCATCGGCCAGGTCCGGTCCTCCTTGAGCAGGATCCGGGCCGAGGCGTTGGTGAACGCGTAGTAGGCCAGCATCGCGCAGGCGGCGAAACCGATCGCCACGGACGGCGTCAGCGCGACGGCCAGGATCGCCGCGACGGCACCGCCGACCCAGCCGGCGACGCGGTCGTTTCGGAAGGCCGGCGGCAGATTGTCGGACCCGGCCACGGTCGTCACGGTGCGCCGGGCGCCCGAGAGCACGCCGAGCAGCGCGGCGACGGTCGCGACGGCGGCGCCGGTCGTGACCAACGGCACGATCCACTGGCCGTCGGCCGCGGTCACGGCGTCGATCAGCGGCGCGGGCGACAGGGCGAGGCGGGTCGGCCCGAGCTGCCGGAACGCGGCGTAACCGACGACGAGATAGCCGCCGAGCACGAGCACCAGGGACACCGGGATGGCCAGGTGCAGCCGGCGGGCGGTGAAGCCGGGCTCGTCCGGGCCGGGCGCGGTGATCCGCTCGAAGCCGAGGAAGGCGAAGACCAGGATGCCGGCCGAGGTCAGCAGCCCGAGCGGCTGGTCGGCGTCCGGCGCGTTGGTGATCGGGGGCGGCGGCACGGACAGGCAGGTCGCGACGACCAGTCCCAGTGAGACGGCCACAATGGCCACGACCGCCCAGTTCAGCTTGCGGTTGAGCCGAAATCCGACGACGTCCAGCGCGGTCGCGACGGCGAGGACGCCCAGGGCCCCGAACAGCGGCCTGCTCGGCGTGACGTACGCGCCGAACGTGCCGGCGACGGCGGCCGCGGCGGCCAGCCGGCCGGCGATGGACGCGCTGCCGGCCATCCGGCCGGGCCACGCCCCGAGCAGCTGCGCGGTATAGCGGTAACCCGCGCCGTCACCGGGAAAAGCCCGGGCCTGGTCGGCCGTGGAGAAGGCGCTGCACGCCGCGAGCAGGGCCGCGAGCACGACGCCGATCAACGCGTACGTGCCGGCGATGGCCGACGCGGGGCCGAAAGCCGCGAACACGCCGGCGCCGAGCATCCCGCCGACACCGAGCGCGATGGTGTCGGCCGCCGGAAGCTGCCGGCGCAGCGTGCTCGTCACGCTGCCCACCTTCCCAGACGCGCCGCGTGATCGGCAGCCACCTGTCGAATGACGCTCGCGGTGAGGTAGTTAGCGACGCTCACGAAGGGGTGGTTAGCATCGGTTTTCACATCATCACCGCAGCAGGAGTCGAGGAGCCAAAAGTGACCGCGCCGAAGCTAGCACTGACCGACAGCGACCTGGTCGCACTGGCCGTGGACGTTGTCGTCGTCGGCACTGTCCAGGGCCCCGACGGCCTGGAGCTGGCGCCCGGTGCGGACGCCGTCGCCGCGGCCTTCGCCGGCGGCCTGCCCGAGCTGCTGGGTGTGCTCGGCGCCACCGGCAAGGCCGAGGAGGTCGTGAAGGCGCCGACCAGCGGCAAGCTGGCCGCCCCGCTGCTGATCGCCGTCGGCCTCGGCAAGCCCGGGTACGGCACCGAGCAGGTCCGCCGCGCCGCCGGCGCCTCGGCCCGCGCGCTGGGCAAGGCCAAGAAGGCCGCCAGCACGCTGTCCGCTGTGGACCTCGGCGCGGCCGTCGAGGGCACGCTGCTCGGCGCGTACACCTTCACCGAGTACAAGTCGGAGGCCGGCGAGGCCACCCTGGCGCGCGTCGAGTTCGTGACGCCGGCCGAGGGCACCGTCAAGGAGCACAAGGCGGCGTTGAAGGCGCACACCGCCATCGCCGAGTGCGTCGCCATCACCCGTGACCTCGTCAACACCCCGCCCAACGTGCTGTACCCGGCGTCGTTCGCCGAGCGGGCCGTGGCGCTGGCCGAGGCCAACGGCGTCGAGGTCGAGGTGCTCGACGAGAAGGCGCTGCGCAAGGGCGGCTACGGCGGCATCCTCGGCGTCGGCGGCGGCTCCACCCGGCAGCCGCGGCTGGTTCGCCTGTCGTACAAGGGTCCCAAGGCGCGCAAGAAGATCGCGTTGGTCGGCAAGGGCATCACCTTCGACACCGGCGGCATCTCGATCAAGCCCGCCGGCGGCATGGAGGAGATGAGCTCCGACATGGGCGGCGCGGCCGCCGTCGTGGCCAGCATCATGCTCGCCGCCAAGCTCAAGTACCCGCTCGAGGTCGTCGCCACCGTGCCGATGGCCGAGAACATGCCGTCCGGCGACGCCTACCGGCCGGGCGACGTGCTCACCATGTACGGCGGCAAGACCGTCGAGGTGCTCAACACCGACGCCGAGGGCCGGCTCATCCTGGCCGACGCCATCGTGCGGGCGTGCGAGGACAACCCCGACTACCTGATCGACACCGCCACGCTGACCGGCGCCCAGCTTGTCGCCCTGGGCAAGCGGACCTCCGGCGTCATGGGCACCGACGAGTTCCGCGACCGGGTCACCGGGATCGCCAACGCCGTCGGCGAGGCCAGCTGGGCCATGCCCATGCCCGAGGAACTGCGGTCGGACCTCGACTCTCGCCTGGCCGACCTGGCCAACGTCACCGGCCACCGCTTCGGCGGCATGCTCGCCGCGGCCCTGTTCCTGCGCGACTTCGTGCCGTCCGAGCTGCCGTGGGCCCACATCGACGTCGCCGGGCCGGCGTACAACTCCGGCGGGGCGTTCGGGTACACCACCAAGGGCGGCACCGGCGTGCCGGTGCGCACCATCGCCGCCGTCCTCGCCGACATCGCCGCCAACGGCTGAGCCCCCGGCAGTCAAGCCCCTACCGTTTGGAAAGGACCATTCCTCTCGTTGAACGAGAGGAATGGTCCTTTCACGCCGTCAGGAAGGTGTGGAGGTCGGCGGCGGAGAGGGTCTGCTCGGCGTCGTAGGCGTGGAAGGTCCGGACGAACCGGAAGCCGAGGCGGTCGGCGAGGCGGCGGGAGCGGGTGTTGGCCGACTGGGTGATGAGGATGACGGGCTGGTCGGCGAGTTCGGCGGCGCCGGCGCGGAGGATGGCGGCGGCGGCCTCGAAGGCGTAGCCGGCGCCCCAGGCCGAGCGGTGCAGCGTGTAGCCGATCTCCAGCTCGTCGCCCGACTCAGCGAGGTGGGCGGGCTGGTCGGCGGCCCGTGGCATGAGCTGCATGGTGCCGAGGAAGACGTCGGTGGCCTTGTCGGCGATGATGAACAGGCCGGGAACGTCACCCAACTTGACCATGCCGACCTCGGCGATGCGCTGCTCGACGGCGGCACGGTCCTGGTGACCGCCGATATAGGCGCCGACATCGGGATCGGTGCGGAGCTCGATGAGCCGCTCCCGGTCGGACTCCTGGGCCTTGCGCAGGACGACGCGCTCCGCCTCGATCCGGGCGACGGTCAACGACTGGCTCATGTCTCCCCCCAAGATTGATCTCTCCGAAAGACGTGTCCGACAACACCCGGTTGCGTGTATACAAGGCGTATGCGGACACACGGGTACGAGGTGGAAGTCAGCTGGAGCGGGGCGACGACGGGCTACCGGGACTACTCACGGGCGCATGAGGTGGCCGTCGAGGGCAAGCCGGTGCTGCCGGGCTCGTCGGACCCGGCGTTCCGGGGCGACCGGGACCGCTACAACCCCGAGGAACTGCTCGTGGCCTCACTGTCCCAGTGCCACATGCTGTGGTTCCTGCACCTGGCGACGGAAGCCGGCATCGTGGTCACGAACTATCGGGACCGCGCGACCGGAACCATGGTGGAGGACGGCGGCGGCCGCTTCACCGAGGTGACGCTGCGACCGGACGTGACCGTCCACAGTGGTCAGGACAAGCTGGCCGAGCTGCACGACCGGGCACATCACCTGTGCTTCATCGCGAACTCGGTCAACTTCCCGGTGCGGATTCAGTCGGTGGACTGACGCCGCGACTGGGCCCGCTGCCGCGCGGTGTACTCACGCATGCGCCTGGGGTAGCCGACTTTGCTGACCTCGTACACCGGGATGCCGAGTTTGCGGCCGAGCCGGAACGCGCCCTGCTCGCCGTCGATGCGCCGACGGGTCCACTCGCCGTCATGAGCGACCAACACCACAGTGGTCTCCGTCACCGTGGTCCGCGGCTCCACGAACGCCTCCACGCCCCGGTGCGCAGCGGCCCAGGACTCCAGGTGGGAGGTGTCGTGCGAGGTCGAACCGCGGGTCACGCCCGGACGCCTGGTCCTGCGAAAACGATCGAACAAGCCCACGGACGCCTCCTCCCGTATCGCACGTCTGCCTCAATCGTGCCAGCAGCGGCGGCCGAAGAGTGTGAAACCCACTCGATCCCTCCCCCGGTCAGGGCAGCCGCGACGGCGAAGTGACAAGATGGCCACAGTTGACGCGCGCGTACACGCGCGAGTGACCCGCAGACCACGAATTGCCACTGTTGCCAGTCGAGGAGATCCCGTGACCGACACCTCCGCCGACCTTGTGATCCTGGGCGGCGGCTCGGGCGGCTACGCCTGCGCCTTCCGCGCGGCCGAGCTCGGCCTGTCCGTCATCCTGGTCGAGAAGGACAAGCTGGGGGGCACCTGCCTGCACCGCGGCTGCATCCCGACCAAGGC
>DATJJB010000011.1:0-2509 GCA_035492655.1 Kutzneria sp.
CGTCCGCGCCGCCAAGATCGCCCTGGACCGCGGCATCGGCGGCCCCATCCTGTCCGCCTCCTCCTACTTCATGAAGTCCCCGCCCGAGCAGTACTCCGACTCGCAGGCCCACGACGCCGTCGAACAGTTCATCCGCGGCGAACTGGAACGCTGAGGGCACGTCCGGCCGTCCCTGGGCGGGCGGCCGGACACAGTAACTGGTGTCGCCCATTCGGGTGCTGGCAGGATGCGCGGAGTGCGGATCCTGATGCCTCTGCCGGATCACGACTTCGACGTCACCGAGGTGGCGGTGCCGTGGCGGCTGCTGACCGACGCCGGTCACCAGGTGGTCTTCGCGACGGCGCGGGCCGGCACGAGACCGGCGGCGGATCCGCGGCTGCTCACGGGGGTGATCTTCGGGCAGCTGGGGGCGGAGCCGGAGCCGAAGCGGTTCTACGGGGAGCTGGCCAACGACCCGGCGTTCGCGGCGACGGTGGCGTGGGAGGCGGTCGAGCCGTCGGAGTACGACGGCCTGATCCTGGCCGGCGGCCACGCGCCGGGGATGCGGCAGTACCTGGGCAGCGAGGTGCTGCAGGCGAAGGTGGCGGACTTCTGGCGGCTGGAGCGGCCGGTGGGGGCGATCTGCCACGGCGTGATCGTGCTGGCCCGGGCGGGAGTGCTCGACGGACGGCGGACGACGTGCCTGCCGAAGTACATGGAGCGCATGGCCTACTACGCGACGGCGTGGAAGCTGGGCCGCTACTACCGGACGTACCCGGCCTACGTGGAGGACGAGGTCCGGGCCACCGGCGCGAAGTTCGAGAGAGGCCCGGTCTCGACGGCCAGAGGCACCGCGACGGACGACGGCCCGGCGTTCACGGTGCAGGACGGCAACTACGTCTCGGCCCGCTGGCCGGGCGACGCCTACCTGTTCGCGCGCCGGTTCGACCAGCTGCTGACGACCTGACGTGCGTGAGGTGTGGCTCGACCCGGACGACCCGCAGCTGAGCTGGGACGGCCTGGTCGACCTTCGGCGCGCGGGCGACTGGTGGCAGCCGTGGCGTCTGCCGGCGGATCGGATTCCGACGGCGCGGCTCAACGAGCTGGCCCGGATGCCGGCGGGAGTGCGGGTGGGCATGCGCACGGACGCCCGCCTGTTATCGGTGCCGCTGTTCGGCGATCCGGACTACTCGACGCCGGTGGACGTGCTGGTGGACGGTCAGCTGGCGCACCGGATGGCGGTCCGGCCGGGTGAGCAGACGCTGACGGTGGCGCTGCCGGGACAGCCGGCCAATGTGGACGTGTGGCTGCCGAACTACGGGCGTACCAAGGTCGGTCGGCTGCGGCTGGCGGCGCACAGCATGGTCCGGCCGATGAGCCGTACGGGCCCACACTGGGTGGCCTACGGCAGCGCGTTGACGCAGTGCCGGCTGGTCGACGGCCCGAGCCGGACCTGGCCGGCGGAGCTGGCCCGCCGACACGGCTGGCGCCTGACCTGTCTGGGTTTCTCCGGCGAGTGCCACCTCGATCCCGTTGTCGCACAGACGATCCGGGAGCAGCGGCCGGACCTGGTGACGCTGTGCGTCGGCGTGGACATCCATCACGCGGCGAGCTTCAGCCGACGGACGCTGGGCCCGGCCCTGGCGGGATTCCTGGACGTGCTGACGGACCAGCCGGTTGTGGTGATCACCCCGCCGCTGGCGCCGGCCCGGGAGCAGGAGGTCAACGTGCTCGGGCTGACGCTGGCCGACATCCGTGGCCTGGTCGCGAAAGCGGCCGGCGGCGTGAGCGTGATCGACGGGCGGGACCTGGTCTACGCCGATCTCGTAGTGGACGGCCTGCATCTCGGCCCGGACGGGTACCAGTCGCTGGCCGAGCGGATCTCGCCGCTGCTGGCGGCGGAGCTGGGTCAGAAGCCGGCGGCGGCGTACTCGGCGTAGGTGGTCGGCGGGGCGACGTCGACCCGGGCGCATTCGCTGTTGCCGGCCCGGGTTTTCGGCCACTGGGTCAGGTAGTAGATCTGCCGGCCGGTCCGGCGGGTGCCCTGGGCGAAGCCGGCGGCGGCGTCCTTGTCGTTGTAGTAGGCCTCGCCGATGATCAGCGGTTGGCTGGTGAAACCCTGCTGCCGCAACCGATCGTCGGTGTAGAAGAATTGTGAGTACTCGTCGCCGTAGCTGTGCACGTCCATCATGGACGGTTGCGTCGACCCGTACATCTTGCCCACGTTGAGGACCTGGCCGGGATCGGTGGCGTCGATGGAGAAGCCGACGGTGTCGGCCCGGCCGAACTTGGTCGTGTAGGCCTGCCACAGCTGCTGGTCGTAGCGCAGCACCAGGGATTCGCCGGTGGACGCGGTCAGATCGCTGCCGAGGTCGAGGTGGAACGGCAGCCCGGCGGCGGCGATGATCGGGTGCAGCGACTGGATCAGCTGCCAGTTCTCCTGGTACAGCTCGTCCTGCCAGGACGACCAGGTCCGCGGGTTGTTGGCGTCCGAGGGATGCAGCACCACGGTGACCTCGGCGAAACCGGC
>DATJJB010000012.1:0-5763 GCA_035492655.1 Kutzneria sp.
TGCGGGCGAGGGCTTTCTCGGCCCGATCCCGGCCGGCGGCACGTTCCGTATCGTCGACCTGCACGGCAACCAGGCCGTGGACACGCTGTTCTACGACGCCGCCGACGTGGACAACCGGTACAGCGCGTTCGACACCGTCCGCGAGCAGGGTGCCGTCTACCTGACCACCGGTTCGCGGCTGCTGTCCACCCGGCTGGACGTGCTGGCGACGATCACCGACGACACCTGCGGCCGCCACGACACGCTGGGCGGCGCGTGTGCGCAGGAGTCCAATGTGGTCCGTTACGGCGAGCACACCCGGCACCAGAACGCTTGCCGTGAAACGTTTCTGCGCTACGGGGCGGCGGCCGGCATCGACGCCCGCCGGCTCGGGCACAACATCAACTTCTTCATGAACGTCCCGGTGACCGCGGCCGGCGGCCTCACCTTCGTCGACGGGGTCTCCGCGCCGGGCAAGCACGTCCAGGTCCGGGCCGAGCGGGACCTGCTCGTGCTGATCAGCAACTGCCCGCAGGTGAACAACCCGTGCAACGGCTGGAATCCCACCCCCGTGCGACTGCTGGGCTGGTGGCCGGCATGACCGTCGTCGAGCACGGCGTGCTGGCCGCGACCGTCACGGTGCTCGCGGCCGGCACCCAGACCACCGTGCAGGATCTGGCCGGTCGCGGCGGGTTGTGGGACGTCGGTGTGCCGCCGTCCGGGGCCTGGGACGACCTGTCCTTCGCGCTGGCCAACGCGGCGGTGGGCAATCCACCGTCGGCCGCGGGGTTGGAAGCCGTGGCGACCGGGCCGGTGCTGCGTTTCGACCGCCGGGCCACGGTCTGCGTCACGGGCTCGGCACATCAGGCCACTGTGGACGGTCGTCCGCTGCGGCCAGGTGTCGTGACCGTCGTCGGCGCCGGTTCGGTCGTCGATGTCGGTCCGTGCGGCGCCCCCGGCTTCCGGGCCTGTCTGGCGATCGGCGGTGGCATCGCGGTGCCGTCGGTGTTCGGCAGCCGCGCGACGTTCCTGCTCGGCGGGTTCGGCGGCCTCGGCGGCCGGGCGCTGGCGGTCGGGGACGCGATCCCGTTGGGCCGTGAGGAAAACCTCGCCGTGCCGATCGACGTCGCGTCCGTGCTGCCGTCGCTCGGGTCCACCTGGACCGTGCGGGTGCTGGCCGGCCCGCACGGCGCGCCGGAGCACCTCACCGAGGCCGGTGCCGCCGCGCTGCTGACGGCGACGTGGACGGTGGATCACCGGGCCGATCGCACCGGTGTGCGGCTGGTCGGGCCGCGACCGGAATGGGCCCGCCAGGACGGTGGCGAGGCCGGCCTGCACCCGTCCAACATCCACGACAGCGCCTACCCCATCGGCGGCATCATGCTGTCGGGCGACACCCCGGTCGTGGTCGGGCCGGACGGGCCGAGTCTCGGCGGTTTCGTCGTGCCCTACACGGTGATCCGCGCCGATCGCTGGATGTTCGCCCAAGCTCGGCCGGGTGACACGGTCCAGTTGGTGTTGGTGTCGCCGGACGAGGCCGACGCCGTGAACGCCGAGCGTGACGGGTTGCTCGCCGACCCGGCCCGCGCGGTGTCCGACGCGTTCGAACGGTCGCTGGCCGGCGTGCCCGCGCCGCGTTCGGCGCCGCCGGGCATCCGTCCCGAACTGCTGCGCGATCACGGTTTGCTGCTGTCCCGGGCCGCCACGGCGAACGCCCCCGCGGTCGTCGTTCGACGCGCCGGTGATCACCATGTGCTGTTGGAAGCCGGTCCGTCGCGGCTCGACCTGCGGGTCCGGCTATGGGTGCATCTGCTCGCGGAGTCGCTGCGGGGCGCCGCCGTCGTCGGCGTCCGGGAGATCGTCGAGGGCGTGCGGTCGCTGCTGGTGCGGGTCGACCCCGTGGTCTGCTCCCTGCCGCGCGTCGCCGACGTGCTGGCCGAACTGGCCGACGGCCTGCCCGATCCGGCGACCGTCACGTTGGACGTGCGCGAGGTGACCCTGCCGATCGCGTTCGACCACCCGGCCGCGCACGAGGCGATGGCCCGCTACGCCCGGTCGGTCCGGCCGGACGCGCCGTGGTGTCCGGACAACGTCGAGTTCATCCGGCGGGTCAACGCGCTGGCCGAGCGGGACGACGTCTTCGACGTCGTGCGGGACGCGACCTATCTCGTGGTCGGCCTCGGCGACGTGTACCTCGGCGCGCCGGTGGCCATCCCCATCGACCCCCGGCACCGCCTGGTCACCACCAAGTACGACCCGGCCCGCACCTGGACGCCGCAGAACGCGGTCGGCATCGGCGGCGTGTACCTCTGCGTGTACGGCATGGAAGGCCCCGGCGGCTACCAGCTCGTCGGACGCACCGTGCCGGTGTGGCGGCACGTTCCCGACGCCGCCGAACCACCCTGGCTGCTGCGGCAGTTCGACCGGTTGCGGTTCCGACCGGTCGGCGTCGAGGAACTGGCCGACCTGCGGGCCGACATCCTGGCCGGCAGGTCCACATTGGACACGAAGCCGGCGGCGTTCGGCCTGGCCGAGGTCACCGCCCTCGAGCGCCGGCACGCCGAGGAGATCGCCCGCTTCCGGACCGCGCGTGAGGCGGCGTTCGCCGCCGAGCGGGAAAGGTGGCGGGCATGAGCCACGACGTGCGCACCGCGCTGAAACTGGCCGCCGACCTCGACCAGCCGGCGTTCATCACGCTGCTGGACGACGCACCGGACGGGCTGGACGGCCCGCTCGGCGGCATGCCGTTCGCGGTCAAGGACAACATCGACGTCGCCGGCGTGCCGACCACCGCGGCCTGCCCGGACCGCACCGAACCGGCGGCCAGCACCGCGTTCGCCGTCGACCGGTTGCGGGCCGCCGGCGCGGTGCCGATCGGCAAGACCAACCTCGACCAGTTCGCCACCGGCCTGGTCGGCACCCGGTCACCGTACGGGGCGTGCCACTGCGTGGCCTCCGCCGATCACGTCAGCGGCGGCAGCAGCTCCGGCAGCGCGGTTGCCGTCGCGCTGGGCGTCGTGCCGTTCGCGCTCGGCACCGACACCGCGGGCAGCGGACGAGTGCCGGCCGCGTTCAACGGCCTGGTAGGCGTGAAACCGACGCGTGGCCTGGTGTCGACCCGCGGCGTGCTGCCGGCGTGTCCGTCGCTGGACTGCGTGACGACGCTGACCCGCACCGTCTCGGATGCCCGGCCGGTGCTGGCCGCGTTGACCTGTCACGATCCGGCCGATCCGTACTCGCGGCCGATGCCACCGCGTCTCCCCCACGGTGTCGCGGCTCGGATGCGGGTGGTCGCCGTCCCCGACCGGCCCTTGGACCTCGATCCGGCGTACGGGGTCGCTTGGGACGCCGCGGTGGCCCGCCTTGGGCAGATCGCCCACGTCGTGCCGGTGGACGTCGAGCCATTCCTGGCGGCCGCCCGGCTGTTGTACGGCTCGGCGCTGGTCGCCGAACGGCTGGCCGCGTTCGGCGACCAGCTGGACGGACCCGGTGTGGACCCGACCGTGCGACAGATTGTCTTGGCCGGCGGCAGTTTCACCGCCGCCGAGGTGTTCGCCGCCCACCGCGAGCTGGCCCGCCTGCGATCGATCGCGGAACGAACCTTTGTCGGTGCCGACGCCCTTCTGCTGCCCGTGACGCCCGGTCATCCGACACTGGCCGACGTCGCCGCCGATCCGGTCGGGGCGAACGCGCGGCTCGGCGTGTTCACGAACATGGTGAACCTGTTCGACCTGTGCGCGGTCGCGGTCCCGGCCGGTGCCGCCGACGGGCTGCCGTTCGGCGTGCAGTTGATCGCACCCGCCTTCGCCGACGCCCCGCTGCTCGATCTGGCGGCCCGCTGGACCGGCGAGGTCGAACTGCCGGTGGCCGAACGATCCCTGCTGGCCGTCGCCGGAGCCCATCTCACCGGTCAGCCCGCCAACGCCGACCTCGTACGGCTCGGCGGCACTTTGCACAGCAGGGCCCGCACGGCACCGGGCTACCGTACGTACACAGTGGACGGACCGTTCCCCCGGCCCGGCCTGGTCGCCGGCAGTGGACCGGGCGGCTTCGAGGTCGAGGTGTGGGATCTGCCGGCCGCCGCCGTCGGCGAGCTGCTGCCCGGCATCGCGCCGCCGCTGCACCTCGGCCCCCTCGGGCTGGACGACGGACGTACGGTGCTCGGCTTCGTCGCCGACACCGGCTGCGCCGATCCCACCCGGGAGATCACCGGTTACCGCGGCTGGCGGGCTTATCTGGCCGATTGACACCGCCGCTGCCGGCATGTTTCATGCATTTATGACTCATGCCGGCAGCGAGCCGTTGCGGACGGCCGCGCAGGCGATGGCCGACGTCGGCAAGCAGCTCGCGCATCCGCTCCGACTGCTGCTGCTGATCTACGTCTCCGAGCACGGCCCCTGCGCCTTCAGCGAGCTGGTCGAGGTCGCGGGGGTCGCGCAGGCCCAGGTCGGCAACCACCTGACCGGCCTGCGCTCGGCCGGCCTGCTCGTGACGGAGCGCCACGGCCGGCAGAGCATGTACCGGCTGCCCAACTCGGACCTGGCCGAGTTGCTGGCCAACCTGGGGGCGGCCGCCGGCGTGTCGACGGTGTTCACGGCCCGGCCGCAGGCGGACGAAGCCCGCTGCTGTTACGACCACGTCGGCGGCCGGCTCGGCGTCCTCGTGCTGCGGACACTGCTCGACCGCCAGGCCCTCACCGGCGATCCGCTCGCCGCCGACGACCTGGCACCCGGGCCTTACGCCGACATCGTGCTGCCCGAGTTCGGCGTCGCCGACTGGCCCCGGCTCAGCGGCACCCGCCGCCGGTTCGCCTACGGCTGCCCGGACTGGACGGAGAAGGTGCCCCATCTGGGCGGCGCACTCGGCGCGGCGCTGGCCGACAACCTGCGCGAACGCCGATGGACCCGACCCCGCGCCGGCAGCCGCGCGCTGGACCTGACCGCACCGGGCCGCCGCGCCCTGCGTGCGCTGGGGGTGTCGGTATGACCCCGCAGGTCCAGCTCGTCCACGTCTTCCCCGCCGAGCCCGGCGGCGGCAACCCAGCGCCGATCGTGGTCGACGCCGACGACATGTCCGACCACGACATGCAGGCCGTCGCCCGGTCCTACGGCCACGAGAGCGGTTTCGTGCTGTCCGCGCCACCGGGCGCCGACCATGACTACGAGCTGCGGTTCTGGGTGCCCGATCACGAGATGTCCATGTGCGGGCACGCCACCGTTGGCGCCGTGTGGCTGCTGGACCGCCTCGGCCGGCTACCTGGCGGCGAAGTGCGGCTACTGACCCGCAGCGGGGCCGTCACCGCGCGAACCACCGACGACGGCGCGGAAGTCACCCAACCGTCAGGACAGCTCGAGCCCGTGGCCGACGACGCCGTGCCGGCAATCCTCGACACCCTCCGGATCACCGCGGCCGACCTCGCGCCGCAGCCGATCCGCAACGCACGCACCAGCCGGGTCAAGACCCTCGTGCCCGTCGCCGACGTCTCCGTACTGGATGGGCTGCGCCCCGATTTCGACCGTGTGCACCAGGTTTGCGACCTGATCGCCTCCACCGGCCTCTACCCGTACGCGCCATCCGACCCGACCCGGCAGGTGTTCGACGCCCGCCAGTTCCCCCGTTCCTCGGGCTACCCCGAGGACGCCGCCACCGGGATCGCCGCCGCCGCCCTGGCTTTCGGCCTGCTGGCGCAAGGATCGGTCGCGCCCGACAGCCGCCCGATCCACATCCGGCAGGGCCGGGCGATGGGCCGGCCGTCGGAGATCGCCGTCCGCTTCATCCTGCGCG
>DATJJB010000013.1:0-5588 GCA_035492655.1 Kutzneria sp.
AACCCACCCCAGGGACGAGCGAAGCGAAGTCCCGTCGGGGGGTGCAGGGGGGCGGAGCCCGCCCTGCCTCGGGGTCTGGGGCGGGAGCCCCAGAACAAAAGCGAAAAATCCCCGCTTGCGCATTCCGCAAGCAGGGATCTCCCAATTTGTAGCGGGGACAGGATTTGAACCTGCGACCTCTGGGTTATGAGCCCAGCGAGCTACCGAGCTGCTCCACCCCGCGTCGGTAATTAGAACTATACGGGGTGGTGGACACCCGATGCAAATAGGGTGTCCACCACGTGACCTAGATCATCTTCCGCTGCCGGTGGTGGTGGGGCTGGTGTTGGTGTTGGTGGCCCCCTGGGCGGCGGTGAACTCCTTGGTGGCGTCGTCGAGTGCCTTGTAGGCGTTGCCCAGCGCCTGGAAGTCGCCGCTCTGCTGGGCGCTCTTGATGGCGGCGAGCGCGGACTGGATGTCAGCCACGGCCTTGGCCATGTCGGGGCTGCCGCCGGACGGCTGCCCGGTCGTGGTGGTGGGGCTCGTGCTGGTGCTGCCGGTGTTGCCGCCGTTCCCACCGGTGCCGGGGCTGCTCGGGGTGGCGCCGAGCGCCTGGTTGAGCGCGTCGGTGAAGGTGGGCGCGAAGCCGACGCCGCCGTTGTAGCTGACGAGCACTCGGGACAGCTGCGGGTACGAGGTGTTGGAGTTGGAGCTCTGACTCTGTTCCACGTACACGGGTTCGACGTAGAGCAGGCCGCCACCGACCGGCAGGGTGAGCAGGTTGCCGTACTTGATGTTGGTGGCCTGCTGCTTGAACAGGTTGAGCTGGTTGCCGTTGGTGGTGATGAACTGCGTCTGCATCAGCTTGGGACCCGGTGTCTGGGTGTCCGTCGGCAGTTGCAGCACGGTTATCTTGCCGTAGTTGGGTCCTGGGTCGGAGGCCACGGACACGTAGGCCGACATGAAGTCACGGCCGAGGAACACCAGCGGGCTGGTCAGCTGGAAGCTGGCCTTCTTGTCGGTGCCGGCCGGGTTGCCCGACATCACGTAGTACGGCGGCTGCGGCGTGGTCTGCGCGGCGACGGCCTGCACGTTGGTCGGGTTGTCGACCGCGGTCGGGTCGCCGGGCACGTTCCAGAAGCCGACGCTGGAGAAGAAGTCCTGCGGGTTCTTCACGTGGTACTTGGCCAGCAGCCCGCGCTGCACCTTGAACAGGTCCTCGGGGTAGCGGAAGTGGGCCCGCAGCTCGGGGCTGATCTCGCTGCC
Organism: Kutzneria sp.; assembly: GCA_035492655.1. Taxonomy (GTDB): domain Bacteria; phylum Actinomycetota; class Actinomycetes; order Mycobacteriales; family Pseudonocardiaceae; genus Kutzneria. The sequence continues at coordinate 1,246 of DATJJB010000013.1, forward strand.
CGGCGACACGGTGCCGGGGTAGACGGCCTCCCACGCCTTGAGCACGGGGTCGGTGTCGTCGATGGCGTACAGCTTCACCTGGCCGGTGTAGGCGTCCACAGTGGCCTTGACCGAGTTGCGGATGTAGGCCACGCCCTGGTTGGGCTGCCGGGTGCCGCCCGCGCTGGTGTTGGCCGAGTCGGCGGTGGCGTCGCCGAGCTGGGTCTGCTGCGAGTACGGGTAGTTGGTGAGCGTGGTGTACCCGTCGATGATCCACTCGATGTTGCCGTCGACCACCGCGGGATACGGGTCGCTGTCCAGCGTCAGCCAGGGCGCGACGTTGCGCACCCGGTCGGCCGGGTCGCGGTAGTACATGATCTTCGAGTTGTCCGTGATGGCCGAGTTGAACAGGATGTTCCGCTCGCCGTAGTACGCCGCGAACACCAGCCGGTTGAACCAGTTGCCGATCGAGACGCCGCCGCTGCCCTGATAGGTGTACTTGGTGGCGTCGGTGTCGTATTCCTGGCCGGTGCTGGGATTCTGCCCGTCGGGGCCGCCGACGATGGCGTAGTCGTTGGTGTCACCCTGCAGCTCGCCGTAGTAGACCCGGGGCTGCTTGACCGGGATCTCGCCCTCGCTGACCTTGCCGTCTGAGCCGAGCTCGCTGACGGTGAAGTCGGGGTAGCCGGCCGAGGTCACGGTGCTGGCCTTGGCCGCGACGAAGCCGTTGCCGTGCGTGTAGACCAGGTGCTCGTTGATCCAGTTCTTCTGGCTGTCGGCCAGGCCCGCGGTGTTGACCTCGCGGGCGGCCACGATGTAGTCGCTGGTGACCCCGTTGACCACGTAGCGGTCGATGTCCAGCTTGGGCGGGAAGTCGTAGAAGTTGCGGCCCTGCCGGAACTGCTTGAACGTCGGGTAGAGCACGCTCGGGTCGAGCAGCCGGGCGTTGGCCACCGTGGCCACGTCGCTCTTGATCTGGTCGTTGGTGGCGGTCGGCTTGTTGTCGTAGATCTTGGTGCTGACCTTGTCGTCACCGATGCCGAAGGCGTCCTTGGTGGCCGCGATGTTGTGCGAGATCGGCACCGACTCCTTCTCGTTCGCGTTGGGGGCGACCGAGAACTGCTGCAGCACGGCCGGCCAGGCCACGCCGATCAGCAGGCTGGACAGCACCAGCAGCGCGGTGGCGATGGCCGGCAGCTGCAGGTTGCGCAGGAACGCGCCGGCGAAGAAGGCGGCGGCGCAGAACACCGCGATGCACAGCAGGATCAGCTTGGCCGGCATGACCGCGTTGAGCGCGGTGTAGGTGGCGCCGAAGGCCTGCGGGTTGTTCTGCGAGAACAACAGGTCGTACCGGTCGAAGAAGTACGCGACCGCCTTGAGCAGCACGAAGATGCCGGCGATCACGGACAGCTGGATGCGGGCCGGGCCGGACAGCTGGCCGCCGCGGCCGGCCAGCCGGATGGCGCCGAACAGGTAGTGCGTGATCAGCGCGCCGAAGAAGGACAGCGCGACCGCGACGAACAGCCAGTTCAGCATCCACTCGTAGAACGGCAGCGTGAACACGAAGAAGCCGATGTCGAGGCCGAAGATCGGGTCGGTCTTGCCGAAGGTGGTGCCGTGCAGGAACAGCTGCGCCTGCTGCCAGTCGTTGGTCGCGGTGACCGCGGACAGGAAGCCGACCACCACCGGGATGCCGATGCCGAACAGCTTCAGCCGGCGGGTCACGACCATGCGGTAGCGCGACACCGGGTCGTCCGGGCCGGACAGCGGCACGAACACCGGCCGGCTGCGGTAGGCCAGGAACAGGCTGACCCAGACCAGGCCGCCGACCACCACGCCGACCGCGAGGAACAGCACCACCTTGGTGAGCAGCGTGGTGGTGAACACCGACTGGAAGCCGACCTCGCCGAACCAGAGCCAGTCGATGTATGTCGACAGCACCCGTGAGCTGAGGATCAGCCCGATCAGCACGATCACCCCGACGACGATCAGGATGCGGCTGCGTCGGGACAGCGTGGGTAGTCCGACGGGAGGCCGGTTAGCCACGGGGCACTCTCCTACGGTTGCGGGCGTCGCGGACGCGGCCCTGCCGGGCCTCGCCACCTGTGACAACTCTACGGACGGCGTCCTGAGTTCCTCGGGCGGGACACACGGGCGTGACGCCGGCAGCGAACGCCGGGGGACGGGGTGCGCCGGAAGTGACCGCTTCGGATGCGACGATGGGCGGCGTGCCTTCTGATGACGACGCCGACCAGACCCGGCCGACGCTGCTGCCCGCCCTGGCCCGCGAGGTCGAGGAGTTCGTCTCCACCGCGGGGTGGGATCAGGCGCCGCAGCTGTTCGCGCTGGTCCCGACGGCCGAGCTGATCGCCCAGCAGCCCGAGCTGCGGGCCCAGCTGGACCCCGCCGCCGCCCTGACGCCGATCGCGCAGGAGGAGTTGCCGGGCGAGGACCTCGATGACGCGTTGGCGTCCATCGTCTGGCCCGACGCGGTCACCGGCTGCGCGGTGGCCCAGGAGATCGTGGTGCTGCCGCCGGACGCCGAGGCCGAGATCGACTCCGTGGCCGACGCCGAGGACACCTCCGTGCTGCGTCGGGTCGCCGCCGAGCACCCGCAGCGCCGCGAGGCCCGCCTCGTCGCCGCCGTGCTCCGTGACGGCACCGCCGCCTGCGTGCTGCGCCTGCGCGGCGACCAGGAGCGTCCCGACGAGATCGTCGAGCACCCCGAGCTGGCCCCCAACCTCACCGGCGCCCTGCTGCAGACACTGCGCCCCTGATGCAGGGAAGGACGCCTTACCTGCGTTGAACGCAGGTAAGGCGTCCTTCCCTGCATTGCTCAGCAGCCGGGGGTGGGCTTGCCGGCCTTGAGGGCCTGGAGGGCGCTGACGGCGTCGGACAGCGTGCTGACCTTGATCAGCTTCAGGCCGTCCGGCACGTGCTGCTTGGCCTCGGCGCAGTTGTCGGCCGGCGCCAGGAACGCCGTCGCGCCGGCTTCCCTGGCCGCGATCATCTTGAACGGGATGCCGCCGATCGGCTTCACGTCGCCCTGGTCGGTGATCTCGCCGGTGCCGGCGATGATGCCGCCGTTGTCCAGGTTGTCCGGGGTCAGCTTGTCGATGATGCTGAGCGCGAAGATCAGGCCGGCCGACGGCCCGCCGACATCGGCCAGGCTGATCTTGACCTGGAAGTTCACGTCCGGCCGGTCGATCGGGCCGATGCCCATGAAGCCCCAGGCCCGGTCGTCGGCGTGGCCGAGCGTGATCGTCGCGGTCTGCTCGGGCGCGGTGCCGCGCTGGAACGTCACCGGCACGGCCTGCCCCGGCTTGGTGTTCTTGAGCGCGTCCTGCACCTGCTGCGAGGTGCTGACCTTGGCCCCGTTCACCGCAAGCAGCCGGTCGCCCGCGTTGAGCACGCCGGTCACCGGGCTGCCCTTGCTGATCGTGCCGACCAGCACCTTCATCGGGTAGCCGAGGTAGTGCAGCGCGGCCACCTGGGCGTTGGACTGCGAGTCGGTGAACTGCTGGACGTTCTCCTTCTGCACGTCCTGCTGCGACTCACCCGGCTTGAAGTACTCCTCGCGCGGGGCCAGCGAGTACCGGCCGGACGCCCACAGGCCGAGCGCGCCGAACAGCGTCACGCTGTCGGTCAGCGACACCGTGGTCATCCGCAGCTGCCCCTTGGTGGGGAAGGTGTTCTGGCCCTGCACGGAGATCACCGTGGTGTTGTCGACGCTGCCCAGCGTGTTGAAGGTCGGGCCCGGGCCGATCGCCACGTACGGGATGGAGACGACGCCACCGAGCAGACCGATGGCCGCCACCAGCACGAAGCTCCACACCAGCGTCCAGGTCCGGCGGCCGGGGCCGCCGCGGCGGGGGCGTGGAGGCTGCGGCTCAGCGGTGTCCTGATCAGGCCGCTCAGTTTGCTGACTCACGACCCGACAGCGTACGGCGTCGGCCGTGAGGGGCACGTTCGCCGTGCCCCGCCGCTGACCGCGAGGCCGCGCCGGTGCTTCGCCCGGTTGCTGGATTTTCGATCGCCGCCACCCGACGCGACCCGCCACCGAGCCGATGCGGCGTTCGAAAATTCAGCAAGGGCGAGGCACCGGTCACGAGCGGCGACGCCGGAGGCGGCGCCAAGGACACGGCGTACCTTGGAGACATGACCGATCTGCCGTTCGGGTTCAATCCGTCACCGAACCCTGACGACCGCGGCGAGGGCTCCTCCGGCGGCGGCAACACACCGCCCGGGGGGATGCCGCCCGGGGGCGTCCCCTTCGACATGGGCCAGCTCGGCCAGATGCTCAGCCAGCTGGGTCAGATGCTCAGCCAGGCCCAGACATCCGGTGCTGGGCCGGTCAACTACGA
>DATJJB010000014.1:0-2952 GCA_035492655.1 Kutzneria sp.
GGCGATCTTGATGGTGTTGTTCTCGCTGGTCAGGATGGCCTCGGAGAGGTCGAGGCCGACCTTTTTGGCGTCCACGTCGAACGCGGCGACGAACTCCACGTCCCGCACGTGGTAGTCGCCGAACTGGACGTGCATCAGGCCCGGCACCGGCCGCCCGGGCTGCGCGTCGCGGTAGTAGTGCACCCCCTGCACGAGAGACGCGGCGCAGTTGCCGACACCGACGATCGCCACCTTCACCTTGCGAGCGGGTCCGCTCATCACAACTCCTCGATCGGTCGTCCCGGAAATGCCGTGCGGGCAGGGAAACCGGCCCACCGGCGGACGCTACCGACGGCGACGTCCGTGGCGGCGTCCGGTTTCACCCCGCAGAACAAGCGGCGGATTTGGTTCGCAGGGCGAGATCGGGCCGGACAGCCGGGGCGTGGGTCCGCAGACTCACGTCATGACGGACGTTCGGAACTCTCCCGACGGAGTGCGGCCAGGACGATCTCACCGACAGGAGCACACCACGCCATGAACAGGTCTCTTCGAGTTGCCATCGCAGGAGTCGGCTCCTGCTCGTCCAGCCTGGTCCAGGTGGCCGCCCTGGCCAAGCAGGGCAACACGGCGCTGGCCGGCATCATGCATCCGCGGATCGGCGGCTACGGGCTGGACGACGTGGAGTTCGTCGCCGCGTTCGAGGTCGACGCGGGCAAGGTGGGGCTGGACCTGAGCAAGGCGATCTTCCAGTCGCCGGTCGCCGCCGTCGAGCACGTCACCGTGGACACCACCGGGGTGCTGGTGGAACCGGGGCCGCTGCTGGACGGTCTGCGTGGGCCGCTGAGCGACGTCGTGACGATCCACCCTGGCAGCCAGGACATGGACACCGACGTGGTGCGTCGCCGGCTGGTCGAGACCGGCGCCGAGGTGCTCGTGTGCCTGCTGCCGACCGGTTCCACCGCTGCCGTACAGGCTTACGCCCGGGCCGCCGCGCTGGCCGGCGTGGCCTTCGTCAACGCGACGCCGGAACCGGTGGCCCACCACGATGAGCTGGTGGAGTTGTTCGCGCAGCAGGGCGTTCCGCTGCTCGGCGACGACCTGCGCAGCCACCTGGGCGCCACCACGCTGCACACCGCGCTGCTGGATCTGTTGCACTCACGGGGACTTCGCGTCGTCAACACCTACCAGCTCAACGTCGGCGGCAACACCGACTTCCTGAACCTGGCCGACCCTGGCCGGTCCGCGAGCAAGCAGAAGTCCAAGCGCCGCGCGCTGTCCGCCGCCGGCATCGACGCCAGCACGGTTGCCGCCGGGCCCAACGGGTACGTGCCGCATCTGGGCGACCGCAAGGTGGGCTTCCTGCGCATCGAGGCCGACTCGGTGCTGAACTCCCAGCTGTCGCTGGAGATCCGCATGGAGGTGGAGGACAGCCCCAACGCCGCCGGCGTGCTGGCCAACGCCGTTCGGGTGGCCGGCGCGGCTCGGGCTCAGCGGATCGGTGGCGTGGTCGACGATGTGTGCGCGTTCCTGTTCAAGAGCCCCCGTCGGCCGTCCACCGATGCGGCCAGCCTCCAGGACTTCCAGACCTTCGTCGCGGCGCTGTCGTGACGCCAACGCATTTCGTCACCATGCTCAAGCCCGAGGTGATGACGGCCTCGAAGGCGGACGAAGTTCTGGCGGAGACAGTCCGAGTGCTCGGCGAGGGTGGCGTGACGGTGTTGCGCACGGCCATGATGCCGGCGCGTCGCTACGGCGAACTCGGGTTCCTTCGCCAGCACTATCCCCGCTTGCATCGGGTCGCCGCCGACGGCGTTCGGGCGCTGTCGTCGTCGGCCCGGCGTGAGCTTGAGCGATTTGACGTTCCCATTGTCGCTGGGGCATTCGAGGTGGCCGCGTGGGATGCCTCGTTGACGGCAACGTCGTTGGAGGCTCGCTGCCGCGAAGCCGGCATCCACAAGCTGGGTTCCGGTTCGTACGCGTCTGTTATCGATAACATGGTTGTGTTGAACGGATTTGTGCCCGCGTTGGCGTCCAGCTACTTGGATTCACCGTCCTCGGTCGGCCTGATCGAGTGTCACAGTTCGCGCGAGATCGCCGACCTCCGGGCCAATCTGCTCGGCACCCTGAACCCGAACACCGCCGCCCCGAACTCGCTACGCGGCGCGCTGGCGGCAGTGGTCGGCGGCCTGTCCGAGGGCCGTAACGGCGTGCACCTGTCCGCCGGCCACCTGGAGGGCATGGTCCAGGCCTGGCGCTACTTCGGTGCCGCTGACGGGCAAAGCCTGGAGGACACCCCGCTGGGCAGGTCGCTGGCCGAGGTGGGCGTGTCCGCGTCGGCGTTCGCCGCTGATCACAACATCACGGACGAGTCCGGGGACTTGGTGTCCCCGCACGGTGCGACCGAGGACCTCAGCCGGGACGAGGTGGTCGATCTGCTGCGGCGGTGGGCCGCACTGAAGGAAGGTGTGTTCGCGTGAACAGGCTGCAAGGCCGGACTGCGGTGGTGACCGGCGGCGCGCAGGGCATCGGCGCCGCGGTGGTGGAACGGCTCTGCGCCGATGGCTGCCAGGTGCTGATCTACGACAAGAGCGCCGAGCACGGCCAGGCCAGGTTGAACCTGCTGCGCGGCATGGGTTTCGCCGTCGCGCTGGCGGTCGGTGACGTGACCGACCCGGAGTCGGTGCGGTCGGCGTTCGCCTCCCTGCCGTCGGACTGGCCGACGCCGACGCTGCTGGTCAACTGCGCCGCCGGCTTCGTCTTCGAGGGGCTGGCCGCCACCCCGGCGCAGTGGCACGCCGTCCTCGATCCGACCATCGTCGGCCTTTCCCTTGTCACGCAAGCGTTTGCGGCCGGCCTGCCGGATCGCGACGCCGATGCCGCCGTCGTCAACATCGCGTCGATCTCCGCGCACATCGCGCAGGACGGCTACCTGACGTACAACACCAGCAAGGCGGCTGTACTCGGGTTCACCCG
>DATJJB010000015.1:0-26055 GCA_035492655.1 Kutzneria sp.
CAGGTCGTCCAGCCGCTTGGTGTCGGGCACGAAGCTGGCCGGGCGCATCAGGTCCTTCACCGACTGGGCCGCACCCTCGACCGAGGCCCGGGCCAGGTCCTTGATGTTGACCACGCCGACCACGTCGTCCACGCTCTCGCCGATCACCGGCAGCCGGCTGTAACCGGTGCGCAGGGACAGCGCCAGCGCCTGGCGCACCGACTTGGTCAGCTCGATCCAGATGATCTCGGTGCGCGGCACCATCACCTCACGGGCGATGGTGTCGCCCAGCTCGAAGACGGAGTGGATCATCTCCCGCTCGTCCTCGTCGACCACGCCGCGCTCGCCGGCCAGGTCGACCAGCTCGCGCAGCTCGACTTCGGTGGAGAACGGGCCTTCGCGGAAACCGCGACCGGGTGTGATGGCGTTGCCGACCAGGATCAGCAGCCGGCTCAGCGGGCCGAGCACCCGGCCAAGCACCCGCACCGGGCCGGCGGCCAGCAGCATCACGCCGTACGGATGCTGGCGGCCGACCGTGCGCGGGCCGACGCCGATGAACACGTACGAGGCGACGACCATGGCCACGCCGGCGATCAGCAGCGCCAGCCACACCGGCGTGACCGCCTGCAGGCAGAACGCGGTGATCAGCACCGTCGCCGACAGCTCGCAGCCCAGCCGGAGCAGCAACAGCAGGTTGATGTGCCGTGGCCGGTCCTCGATCAGCAGCTGGAGCTGACGGGCGCCGGCCCGCCGCTGACGCACCAGCTCCTCGACGCGGGCCCGCGACACGGTGCCCAGCGCGGCGTCGGCACCACCGAACGCGCCGGCCAGCAGCACCAGCGCAATCGCGCACAGGAGCATGAAGACGGCGTTCGCGGCCATCAGCCGGCGTCGGCGTCCGGGGCGGGCTTGTCCTCTTCCTCGGCCAGGCCGACGGCGCCGAGCACGCGGTCGTCGTTGCTGCGCTGCGCGGCGGCCCGGGTGGCCGACTCCTTGGCCTCCCGGTAGTCGGCCAGGATCCGGTTCTGGAGCGTGAACATCTCGCGCTCCTCGGCCGGCTCGGCGTGGTCGTAGCCGAGCAGGTGCAGCACGCCGTGCACGGTCAGCAGGTGCAGCTCGTCCAGCAGGCTGTGGCCGGCCTTGCGGGCCTGGTCCTTGGCGAACGCCGGGCACAGCACGATGTCGCCGAGCAGGGCCGGGCCGACGCCGGCCGCGTCCGGACGGCGGGCCGAGTCCAGCTCGTCCATCGGGAACGCCATCACGTCGGTCGGCCCCGGCAGGTCCATCCAGCGCTCGTGCAGGTCGGCCATCACGTCCAGCTCGACCAGCAGCACGGACAGCTCGGCCAGCGGGCTGACGCCCATCCGGTCCAGCGCGAAGCGGGCGACGGCGACGATGGATGCCTCGTCGACGCCGACGCCGGCCTCGTTGGCGATCTCGATACTCACCGGCCTATCGTCCCCGGCCGCCCTGTTCGGCCCGGACACCGGGTCCGGCCTCCTGCGTGTGCTGCCACTTGTCGTAGGCGTCCACGATGTCCCCGACCAGCCGGTGGCGCACCACGTCCTGGCTGGTCAGCACCGAGAAGTGGATGTCGGGCACGTCGGCCAGGATCTCCTGCACCACGCGCAGGCCGCTGCGCTGCCCGCCGGGCAGGTCGACCTGCGTGACGTCGCCGGTGACCACGATCTTGGAGCCGAAGCCGAGCCGGGTGAGGAACATCTTCATCTGCTCGGGCGTGGTGTTCTGCGCCTCGTCCAGCACGACGAAGGCCTCGTTCAAGGTCCGCCCACGCATGTAGGCCAGCGGGGCCACCTCGATGGTGCCGGACTGCATCAGCCGCGGGATCGTCTCCGGGTCGACCATGTCGTGCAGCGCGTCGTAGAGCGGCCGCAGGTACGGGTCGATCTTGTCGAACAGCGTGCCGGGCAGGAAGCCCAGCCGCTCGCCCGCCTCGACCGCCGGCCGGGTCAGGATGATCCGGCTGACCTGCTTGGCCTGCAGCGCCTGCACGGCCTTGGCCATGGCCAGGTAGGTCTTGCCGGTGCCGGCCGGTCCGATGCCGAACACGATGGTGTTGGCGTCGATCGCGTCCACGTAGCGCTTCTGGTTGAGCGTCTTGGGGCGGATCACCTTGCCGCGCCGGGACAGGATGTCCAGGCTGAGCACCTCGGCCGGTGACTCGGCCTCGCCGCCCTGCAGCATCGCCACGGTGCGGCGGACCGCGTCCGGGCCGACCTGCTGGCCGCCGCGGGCCAGCGTGACCAGCTCGGCGAACACCCGCTCGGCGAAGGCCACGTCGGCCGGTCGGCCGGTCAGCGTGACCTCGTTGCCGCGGACGTGCACATCGGCGTCCAGCAGCTCCTCGGCGGCCCGCAGGCTCTCGTCGCGGGAACCGAGCAGGGCCAGCACCGCCTCGTCGGGAACGGTGAACCGGGACTGGGCGTCCGTCTCGGCCAGCGACGCCGAGGACGAACCGTTCTTGGGTGTTGAAGGCACGTGGCCTCGGGCCTGCTTCCTGCGCGTCCGCGCGCCGGCGGTGAACTTGACGGTCACTTCGATGCTAGTCGGGGGCACCGACAGCGCGCATTCAAGTTCAGCCCTCAGGGCCGGCCGAAGTGACCCAATTGTTCTCCACCGAGCACGTGCAGGTGGGTGTGGAACACCGTGCGGCCGGCGTCCTCGCCGGTGTTGAAGACGAAGCGGTAGCCGCTGTCGGCGATGCCCTCGGCCTTGGCCACCTCGTCCCCGGTGGCGATCACCTCGGCCAGCAGCTGCGGGTCGGCGGCGGCCAGCGCGGCGGCGTCCTCGTGGTGCTGCTTGGGCACCACCAGCACGTGCACCCGGGCCTGCGGGGTGATGTCGCGGAACGCGAGGGTGCGCGCCCCGTCGTGGACGACGGTCGCCGGGATGTCGCCGGCGACGATCTTGCAGAACAGGCAGTCCGCGGTCATGCCGGCAGGGTAGACGGCACGGCGAGCAGGTCGTCCAGATGCTGGTCGATCACCGTGAGCGCGACCTCGACGCTGATCCGCTCGGCGGAGAACACGCAGGCCAGGGTCATGCCGTCGATCACCGCGAGGTAGCGGACGGCCTCAAGGTCGGGGTTGCGGCTCTCGCTCAGCTCGCCCTGCGCGGTGGCCCGCCAGAGCACGCCGGACAGCATCGACAGCAGCGCCTCCCGGTTGTCCCGCTCGGCCCGTTGCAGGCCGGGGTCGACCTGGGCCCGGGCCAGCAGGGCCAGCCACACCTCGACCTCGACGCGGTGCTCGGGCGTGACCGGCAGCAGGGCCTCGGCGATGCGCCGCAGCACGGTTCGCGCGTCGTGGTCGTCGATGGCCAGCATGCGGACGCGGGCCTTGTCGGCCAGCAGCTCCATGGCGAAGGCCAGCAGCGAGTCCTGGGTCGGGAAGTAGTGCCGCAGCGAGCCGGTGGACCAGCCGGACTCGGCGGCGACGGCGCGCACCGACGCGCGGTGCACGCCGTCGGTGCTGATCACCCGCCAGACCGCTTCGGCCAGCTCGCGGCGACGGGCTTCGTGATCGACGGCCTTGGGCACGCCCCTGTTTTAACACATGTGGTATAAATACGACTGTACTAATACAGTCGTGACACATCAGAGGGAGGCGCCGTGCTGCTCACGCTCGTGATCGGCTCCGAGGTGGGCTTTGTCGTCCTGCTGCTCGCCGGGCTGGTCGTCCGCTACCTGCTGAAGATGCCGAGAGCCGGCGCCGTGCTGCTGGTGCTGTCGCCGCTCGGCTACGTCGTCGTGCTCGTGGCCGGCGCCATCGACCTGGCCCAGGGCGGCACCGGCGACATCGCGCACGTGCTCGGCGCGATCATCATCGGCATCGTGGTGGTGTCCGGCCGGCACCACATGCACGCCATGGACGGCTGGGTCCGCCGCAAGCTGGCCCACGAGCCCAAGCCCAAGGTGACCGGCTGGGAACACGCCCGTCAGCAGCGCGCCGGCTTCTACCGGCGATGCGGCGAGTGGGTCGTGGTGATCGCGCTGCTCGGCGGCGGCTACGCGCTGACCGGCTTCGACCCGGTGCGCGGCGAGCAACTGCTCGGCGGCATGGCGCTGTGGACCGTGATCCTCGGCATCGACTTCTTCTGGTCCTTCAGCTACACGCTGTTCCCGAGCTCGTCACGTTCGTGAGGCCATAAAAAACGCCGTGCCGCAGCGGAGCCTGGGGGTTACTCCGCTACGGCACGGCCGCCGCCGGACCGAGGGGGGAGGTGTCCGGCGGGTAGTCCCAACGTTCGGCAGAACGTCGGAAATTCTTGGTTGCCAAAGGGTAGACCCTGCTCACGGCTTCGCGCCAGAGTGCGGCACCCCCGGGCCCAACTTGATCGCTCTGGTCAGCCCCATCGGGTGGACAGGGCACCGATGGCTCCCAATGCCACCGCCGCTGCGGTAGAAGCCCGCAGCACCGAGGGCCCGAGTCGGACCGCCACCGCGCCCGCGTCGGCCAGCGCGGCCAGCTCCTCGTCGCTGATCCCGCCCTCGGGACCGACCACGAGCAGCAGATCCCCGTCCGTGGGCAGATCTTGCAGCCGGCCGGTGGCCGACTCGTGCAGCACCATGGCCTTGGCCGCGGCGCCGGCCAGCTTGGCCAGTTCCATCGTTGTCACCGGCTCGGCGACCTCCGGCACCCACGCCCGGCGGGACTGCTTGGCCGCCTCACGGGCCGTGCTGCGCCACTTGGCCAGGGCCTTTGCGCCGCGAGGGCCTTCATCCCATCGGGCTACACAACGGGACGCCCGCCACGGCACGATCGCGTCCACACCGGCTTCCGTGGCCAGCTCCACCGCGAGCTCGCCGCGGTCGCCCTTGACCAGCGCCTGCGCCACGACCACGCGGGGCCGCGGCGGCTCGATGTACGTGCGCTCCAACGTCTTCAGACGCAGCGAGTCCTTCTCCACGGCCTCGATGCCGCAGCGCACCCGGCCGCCGCGACCGTCGGCCAGCACCAGCTCCTCGCCGACACGCAGCCGCCGCACCGACGCCGCGTGGTGGCCCTCCGGGCCGTCCAGCACGCCGTCGTCGCCCGCCGGCAGGCTGTCGACGAGGAACACCGGCAATGTCGTCACTGGGTCGTCACCGGCGGGAGTTGCGCAGGCGCGAGAACAGGCCGTGACCGCGCCCGTTGGTCGAGGACAGCTCCGGCTCCTCCTCGCCACGCAGCGCCGCCAGCTCGCGCAGCAGCTCCGCCTGCTTGGCGTCGAGCTTCGTCGGCACCTCCACCTGGAGGTGCACGTACATGTCGCCGCGGCCGTCGACCCGGCCCGACGAGCGCAGCTTCGGCATGCCGCGGCCGGTCAGCACCAGTTCCGTGTTCGGCTGCGTGCCCGGCTCGATACGCAGCTCCTCGGTGCCGTCCAGCGTCTTGAGCTGGAGCACCGCGCCCAGCGCCGCCGTCGTCACCGGGATACGCAGCGTGCCGTGCAGGTTGGCGCCCTCGCGCTCGAAGGTGTCGTGCGGCAGCTCGTCGACCTCGACGTACAGGTCGCCGGCCGGGCCGCCGCCGGGGCCGACCTCGCCCTGGCTGGCCAGCCGCACCCGCATGCCGTCGGCCACACCGGCCGGGATCTGCACGTTGATGCTGCGGCGGGCCCGGATGCGGCCGTCGCCCGAGCACTGCTGGCACGGCTCCGGGATGACCTCGCCGTAGCCGCGGCACACCGGGCACGGACGGGCCGTCACGACCTGGCCCAGGAACGAGCGCTGCACCGACTGGATCTCGCCGCGGCCGTGGCAGGTGTCGCAGGTCTGCGGCTTCGTGCCGGGCGCGCAACCGGCGCCCTGGCACTGGTCGCACAGCACCGCCGTGTCCACCGTGATCTCACGGCCGACGCCGGTCAGGCACTCCTCCAACGTCAACTCCATGCGCAGCAAGGCATCCGAGCCCGGCTGCACCCGGCTGCGGGGCCCGCGGCCGGCGCCGCCGCCGGTGGCCGCGCCGAAGAAGGCGTCCATGATGTCGCCGAGGCCGAAGCCCGCGCCGCCGAACGGGTCGCGCATGCCCTGGCCGCCGCCGCCCCCGCCGCCCAACGGGTCGCCGCCGAGGTCGACGATCTTCCGCTTCTGCGGGTCGGACAGCACCTCGTAGGCCGCCGTGACCTCACGGAAGCGCGCCTGCGCCTGCTCGTCCGGATTGACGTCCGGGTGCAGCTCCCTGGCGAGCTTGCGGTACGCGCGCTTGAGCTCCTCGGGGGTCGCGTCCTGGCTGACCCCGAGCGTGCCGTAGTAGTCCCTGGCCACCTTGTTTCCAGTCCTCCTGCCGGATGCCCCGTCGGGTCCGGCCCGTTAGCTGTCGGGCTAGCGCCCGGTCAGGATGTCGCCCACGTAGTTGGCCACCGCGTGCACGGCCGCCATGGTGCCCGGGTAGTCCATCCTCGTCGGGCCGACAACGCCCATCCCCCCGAGCAATGTTCCCTTACCGCCATAGCCGATGGACACCACGGAGGTGCTGCGCAGGTCCTCGGCCTCGTTCTCACCGCCGATGCGCACCGTGACCGTGCCCGGGTCGCTCACCGCGGCCAGCAGCCGCAGCACCACCACCTGCTCCTCCAACGCCTCCAGCACCTGGCGCAGCGAGCCCGGGAAGTCGGCCACGTTACGCGTCAGGTTGGCCGTGCCGCCCAGCAGCAGGCGCTCCTCCGGGTGTTCGACCAGCGTCTCCACCAGCACCGTCGACACGCGCAGCATCGCGTTGCGCAGCTCCGCCGGCACCTGCGTCGGCAGCTCCGCCACCCGGGCCGAGGCGTCGGTCAGCCGCTGGCCGCACATCGCCGAGTTCAGCATCGCCCTGATCTGGGCCGTGCCCTCCTCGTCGATCACGTCGCCCAGCTCCACCATCCGCTGGTCGACGCGGCCCGCGTCGGTGATCAGCACCAGCATCAGCCGGGCCGGCGTGAGCTGCACCACCTCCAGGTGGCGCACCGTCGAGCGGGTCAGCGTCGGGTACTGGATCACCGCCACCTGGCGGGTCAGCTGGGCCAGCAGCCGGACGCTGCGCCGCAGCACGTCGTCCAGGTCCACCGCCCCCTCCAGGAAGCTGTGGATGGCCCGCCGCTCCGCCGGCGACAGCGGCTTCAGGTCGCTGATCCGGTCCACGAACAGCCGGTAGCCCTTGTCCGTCGGCACCCGCCCCGCACTCGTGTGCGGCTGCGCGATGTAGCCGTCCTCCTCCAGCACCGCCATGTCGTTGCGCACCGTCGCGCTCGACACGCCCAGGTTGTGCCGCTCCACCAGCGCCTTGGAACCCACCGGCTCCTGGTTGGAGACGTAGTCCGCGACGATCGCGCGCAACACCTCGAAGCGGCGCTCATCAGCGTTCACGCGGCGTCACCTCCGGGCCGGTCGACACAGGTACTCACGACAAGTTTACGGAGCGCGGTGGACTCAGGACGCACCTGTCGCCCACTTCGCGGCCCAGCTGTAGTAGGCGGGTAGCCGGATGGCTCGCACGACCAGCCGATCCGTATCAATACCTCGATGCCACGTGCGCTTCCCATTTGCCGCCTGGTGCCACATGGGAAGCGCATGTGGCACCAGGCGGCGGGCGCTCACGGCAGGAGGCGGTGGACGACGGCGTCGGCGAGGAGGCGGCCGCGAGGGGTGAGGACGCAGCGGCCGGCGGCCAAGGCGGAAGGGTCGAGGAGGCCGTCGGCGGCGCAGGAAGAGGCGGCGGAGTGGCCGGCGGGGTCGAGGGCTTCGAGCGGGAGGCCGGCGGCGAGGCGGAGCTCCAAGAGGACTCGCTCGACGCGGCGGTCCTCGGCGGAGAGGGTTTCGCGGCCGGCGGCGGGAGAGCGGCCGGCGGCGAGCTCGGCGGCGTACTTGGCGGGGTGCTTGACGTTCCACCACCGGACGCCGCCGACATGGCTGTGCGCGCCGGGACCGGCGCCCCACCAGTCGCCGCCCTGCCAGTAGATGATGTTGTGCCGGCACTGGGCGGCCTCCGAAGAGGCCCAGTTGGAGACCTCGTACCAGTGCAGGCCGGCCGAGGACAGCGCGGTGTCGATGGTCTCGTAGTACGACGCCAGGACGTCGTCGTCGGGGGCGGGGAGCTCGCCGCGTTTGACGCGACGGGCCAGAGCGGTGCCGTCCTCGACGATCAAGGCGTACGCGGAGACGTGGTCGACGCCGGCGGACAGGACGGCGTCAAGAGAGGCCGACAGGTCGGCGGGCCGCTCCCCCGGCGTGCCGTAGATGACGTCCAGGTTCACGTGCTCGAAACCGGCCGCGAAGGCCTCGCGGGCGGCGGCGACGGGACGGCCGGGGGTGTGCTTGCGGTCCAACACGGCCAACACGTGCGGGGCGGCGGACTGCATGCCGAGGGAGACGCGGGTGTAACCGGCGTCACGAATTCCGGCGAAGAACTCGACCGACGTGGACTCGGGGTTGGACTCGGTCGTCACCTCGGCGTCCACGGCCAGCCCGAAGGAAGCTCGCACGGCGTCCAGAACGGACGAAAGTCCCTCCACTCCGAGCAGCGACGGCGTGCCGCCACCGACGAAAACGGTGTCGACCGAAGGCGGCGAACCCAGCACGGAGGCGGCGAGGTCGAGCTCCCGGCGCAGACCCTCCAGCCAGCTCGCCGGCGAGGCGGACGAGCCGAGCTCGCCGGGCGTGTAGGTGTTGAAGTCGCAGTAACCGCAGCGCACGGCGCAGAACGGAACATGTACGTACATTCCGAAGGGTCGCTCACCCAGACCGTCCAAAGCGGACGCGGGCAGCGAGCCGTTGGCGGGGGCGGGATCGGCTACCGGCAGAGCTGAAGGCACACCACCAGTCTCCCTGACGACGCAGCGCGACCGGCGTGTCACCCGAGGTCATATGTCGGGAACCGCCGTATAGCACTCGACCAGGCGCGACGTGAACCACGTCCCACCATCCGGTTGGCGGTGGACCACTTCGTGGACGCGTGGCACGCTAGGAAACATGTCTGCGCTGGAACTTCGTCTCGTGGTCCGCCGCCACGTCGACTTCCAGCGTGTCTCCAGCGCGATGTGCGGGCTTGCCGTCAGGTAACCCGTAGCCGTTCGCACAATCCTCGCCGGCGCGGGTCACGCCGGCGAAGCGTCCCCCACCACCTTCGGGACCTCGTTCAGCGTGCCCCGTGCCCTGAACCCCGGAGGACGCCAGCATGGTCCCCCCAGCAGCACCCCCGAAGCGCGGTCACGCCCGCCGGGGCGAGGGGCAGTGGGCCCTTGGCTACCGCGAGCCGCTCAACCCGAACGAGCGCAGCAAGAAGGACGACAACCCGCTCAACGTCCGGGCCCGCATCGAGAACATCTACGCGCACACCGGCTTCGACTCCATCGACCCGGCCGACCTGCGGGGCCGGATGCGGTGGTACGGCCTGTACACGCAGCGCAAGCCGGGCATCGACGGCGGCCGCACCGCCGTGCTGGAGCCGGAGGAGCTGGACGACCGCTACTTCATGATGCGGGTCCGGGTCGACGGCGGCGCGCTCACCACCGAGCAGCTGCGGGTCCTCGGCGAGATCAGCGAGCTGTACGCGCGCGACACCGCGGACATCACCGACCGGCAGAACATCCAGTACCACTGGATCCGGATCGAGGACGTGCCGGCGATCTGGCAGAAGCTGGAGGCCGTCGGACTGTCCACCACGGAGGCGTGCGGCGACTGCCCGCGGGTCGTGCTGGGCTCCCCGGTCGCCGGCATCTCCACCGAAGAGGTCATCGACGGCACCTGGGCCATCGAGGAGATCACCCGCCGCTACATCGGCGACCCGCGCTACTCCAACCTGCCGCGCAAGTTCAAGACGGCCATCTCCGGCCTGCAGGACATCGTGCACGAGATCAACGACGTCGCCTTCGTCGGCGTCGAGCACCCCGAGCACGGCCCGGGCTTCGACCTGTGGGTGGGCGGCGGCCTGTCCACGAACCCGATGCTGGGCAAGCGTCTCGGCGCGTGGGTGCCGCTCGCGGAGGTGCCGGACGTGTGGGAGGGCGTGGTCAGCGTCTTCCGCGACTACGGCTACCGCCGGCTGCGCCACCGTGCCCGTATCAAGTTCCTGGTCGCCGACTGGGGTCCGGAGCGCTTCCGCGAGATCCTGGAGACGGAGTACCTGAAGCGGCCGCTGATCGACGGACCCGCGCCGGAGGCGCCGGCCGGGCCGATCGATCACGTCGGTGTGCACAAGCAGAAGGACGGCAAGCACTACGTCGGCGCCGCCCCGATCGCCGGCCGGGTGTCCGGCTCGATCCTGGTGGAGCTGGCCAAGGCGGCCGAGCGGGCCGGCTCCGGCCGGGTTCGCCTGACACCGCACCAGAAGGTCGTCGTGCTGGACGTGCCCGAGGCCGAGGTGGAGCAGCTCAGCACCGACCTGGCCAAGCTGGGCCTGCAGAGCAACCCGTCGCCGTGGCGGCGGTCCACGATGGCCTGCACCGGCATCGAGTTCTGCAAGCTGGCCATCGTCGAGACCAAGAAGCGCGCGGCCGATCTGGTCACGGCGCTGGAGCAGCGGCTGGCCGACCTCAACGCGCAGTTGGACGTGCCGGTGAGCGTGCACATCAACGGCTGCCCCAACTCCTGCGCCCGGGTCCAGACCGCGGACATCGGCCTCAAGGGCCAGATCGTCACCGACGCGGACGGCAACCAGGGCGAGGGTTTCCAGGTGCACCTTGGCGGCGGCCTCGGCCTCGACTCCGGTTTCGGCCGGAAGCTGCGTGGCCACAAGGTGACCGCGGCCGAGCTGAACGACTACGTGGAGCGGGTGGTGCGCCGCTTCGTCGAGCAGCGCACCGACGGCGAGCGGTTCGCGCAGTGGGCGCTGCGCGCCGAGGAGGCCGATCTGCGATGACGGAGCGAGCCGTGCCGATGTACTGCCCGTACTGCGGGGACGAGGACCTGCGTCCCGAGGAGGAGCCGCACGCGGCGTGGCGCTGCGCGGCGTGTTGCCGGGTTTTCACGGTGAAGTTCGTCGGACTGGTGGTGACGAAGTGAGCGCGGATCTCAAGGAGTTCGCCGAGCGGGCGTCGGTGGAGCTGGCCGACGCGACGGCGGCCGAGGCGCTGGCCTGGACGGCGGAGACGTTCGGCCAGTCGTGGATCGTCGCGTCCAACATGCAGGACGCGGTGCTGATCGACCTGGCGGCGCAGGTGAAGCCGGACGTGGACGTGCTGTTCCTGGAGACCGGCTACCACTTCCCGGAGACCATCGGCACCCGCGACGCGGTGGCGACGGTCTACCCGAAACTCACCATCGTCAACGCGGAGGCCGAGCAGTCGGTGGCCGACCAGGAGGCGGAGTTCGGGCTGCTCAACCAGACCGACCCGAACCGCTGCTGCTTCCTGCGCAAGGTGGTGCCGTTGCGGAAGACCCTGGCCCGCTACGACGCGTGGGTCACCGGCGTGCGCCGGGTCGACGCGCCGACCAGGGCCAACACCCCGATCGTGCAGTGGGACGAGCGCAACGGGCTGGTCAAGGTCAACCCGATCGCGCCGTGGAGCGACGACGAGTTCAACACCTACATCGCCGATCACGGCATTCTGGAGAACCCGTTGGTGAGCGAGGGATATCTGTCCATCGGCTGCGCCCCGTGCACGGCCAAGCCGCTGCCCGGCCAGGACGCGCGCAGCGGCCGCTGGGCCGGCCAGGGCAAGACGGAGTGTGGTCTGCATGGCTGAAACCCTTGCCGTCACCGATAATCTGGACGCCTTGGAGTCCGAGGCGATCCACATCTTCCGCGAGGTGGCGGGCGAGTTCGACCGGCCGGTGATCCTGTTCTCCGGCGGCAAGGACTCCACGCTGCTGCTGCACCTGGCGCTCAAGGCGTTCTGGCCGGCGCCGGTGCCGTTCGCGCTGCTGCACGTGGACACCGGCCACAACTTCCCGGAGGTCATCGAGTTCCGGGACAAGGTGGTGGCCGAGCACGGGCTGCGGCTCGAGGTCGCGCACGTGCAGGAGTGGATCGACGACGGCCGGTTGCAGGAGCGCCCGGACGGCACCCGCAACCCGTTGCAGACGGTGCCGCTGCTGGACTCCATCACCGCGCACAAGTTCGACGCGGTGTTCGGCGGCGGCCGCCGCGACGAGGAGCGGGCCCGGGCCAAGGAGCGCAACTTCAGCCTGCGCAACGCCTTCGGCCAGTGGGAGCCGCGCCGGCAGCGTCCGGAGCTGTGGAACCTGTACAACGGCCGGCACCGTCCGGGCGAGCACGTGCGGGTGTTCCCGCTGTCCAACTGGACCGAGCTGGACGTGTGGCACTACATCGAGCGGGAGAACATCGTGCTGCCGCAGATCTACTACGCGCACCAGCGCGAGGTGTACCTGCGCGACGGGATGTGGCTGGCCGAAGGCCCGTGGGGCGGCCCCCGCGACGACGAGAAACTGATCAGCAAGACCGTGCGTTATCGCACCGTGGGCGACGGTTCCTGCACCGGGGCCGTGGAGTCCACCGCCGCCACCATTGCCGACGTCATCGCGGAGGTCGCCGCCTCGCGGCTGACCGAACGCGGCGCGACCCGCGCCGACGACCGGATGTCCGAGGCAGCCATGGAGGACCGCAAGCGGGAGGGCTACTTCTAAATGAGCCAGTTGCTGAGGTTGGCCACCGCGGGCAGCGTCGACGACGGAAAGTCCACCCTGGTCGGGCGGCTGCTGTACGACACCAAGTCGGTGCTGGCCGACACGCTGGACGCGGTGCACCGGGCGTCGGCCGACCGCGGACTGTCCACTCCGGACCTGTCGCTGCTGGTCGACGGCCTGCGCTCGGAGCGGGAGCAGGGCATCACGATCGACGTGGCCTACCGGTACTTCGCCACGCCGAAGCGGTCGTTCGTGCTGGCCGACACGCCGGGGCACGTGCAGTACACGCGCAACACGGTGACCGGCGCGTCCACCGCGCAGTTGGGTGTGCTGCTGGTCGACGCCCGTAACGGCGTCGTGGAGCAGACCCGGCGGCACGCGGCGGTGTTGGCGCTGCTGGGTGTGCCGCAGCTGGTGCTGGCGGTGAACAAGATCGACCTGGTCGGCTACGACGAGCCGACGTACCGCCGTATCGCCAAGGAGTTCACCGCGCACGCGACCGAGCTGGGCTACCCCGAGTCGAACGTGGTGACCATCCCGGTGTCGGCGCTGGTCGGTGACAACGTGGTGGACCGTTCGGAGCAGACCCCCTGGTACGACGGCCCGACCCTGTTGGAGCACCTGGAGAACGTGCCGGTGCACGCCGACGCCGAGGACGCGCCGTTCCGGTTCCCGGTGCAGTACGTGATCCGCCCGCGCACGGCCGAGTTCCCGGACTACCGCGGCTACGCCGGGCAGATCGCCGCCGGTCAGATCAGTGTCGGCGACGAGGTCCTGGTGCTGCCGTCGGGCATCGCGACCACGGTGACCGGCATCGACTCGCCGCACGGCCCGAAGCAGCAGGCCGAGTCCGGTGAGTCCGTGACCTTGTTGCTGGCCAACGATGTGGACATCTCGCGTGGCGATCTGATCGCCGCGGCGGCGGCCCCGCCGCGGGTCTCGGACGAGTTCGACGCGACGCTGTGCTGGCTGGGCGACAAGCCGCTGCGTGCCGGTGCGCGGGTTCTTGTCAAGCACGGGGCCCGCACCGTCCAGGCCTTGGTCACGGAGTTGCGGTCACGGTTCGATGAGCAGACTCTGTCCAGTGTGGACGAGCCGGAGTCCTTGTCACTGAACGATATCGGTCGGGTGGTGCTGCGTAGCGCCGAGCCGCTGCCGATCGACGACTACGCGGACAGCCGGCGCACCGGCGCGTTCCTGGTGATCGACCCGGCCGACGGCGGCACGCTCGCCGGCGGCCTGGTCGGAGCTCCGCTCTCCCAGCTGGACCAGCCCGAAATCGCCGAGGCCGAGCCGGCCGCCCAAGACCTCGTCTCCCCTGGCCCCTGAAAGGGACTGATCCCACGTGAAGCGTAGAGCCCTTCTCGCCGCCGGCGTTTCCGCCTTAGCTCTGCTGACCGCGTGCTCGCGCGCCGGCGGCGCCGACGCCCCCGCGCCGGCCGCCGCCGACCAGGGGCCGGCCACCGAGGTGCACCTCGGCTACTTCCCCAACGTCACGCACGCGGCCGCGCTGATCGGCCTGGAGAAGGGCTTCTTCGCCAAGGAACTGGGCAGCACGAAGCTGTCCACCCAGCAGTACAACGCCGGGCCGGACGAGGTCGGCGCGCTGCTGGGCAAGTCGCTGGACGCCGCGTTCATCGGCTCCGGCCCGGCCATCAACGCCTACGCCAAGTCCGAGGGCAAGGGCGTGAAGCTGGTCGCCGGGGCCACCTCCGGCGGCGCGCAGCTGGTGGTGCGCAACACCATCACCTCGGCGGCCGACCTCAAGGGCAAGACCATCGCGACGCCGCAGCTGGCCAACACCCAGGACATCGCGCTGAAGAAGTGGCTGGCCGCCAACAACCTCAAGATCGGCGACGGCGCGGACGACGTCAAGGTGACCAACGCCGACAACGCCACCTCGCTCGACCTGTTCAAGAAGGGCAGCATCGACGCGGCCTGGTCGCCGGCCCCGTGGTCGTCCCGCCTGGTCATCGAGGGCGGCGCCAAGGTGCTGGTGGACGAGCGCACGCAGTGGCCGGACGGCAGGTTCCCGACCACGGTGCTGATCGTGCGCACCGAGTTCCTCCAGCAGCACCCGCAGACCGTCGAGGCGCTGCTCAAGGGCGAGCTGGACGCGGTCGACTGGGCCGCGTCGAACAAGGCCGACGCCGAGGCCGCGGTCAACGACCAGCTCAAGAAGCTGACCGGCAAGGCGTTGGCGCAGAACGTGATCGACGACTCGTGGGGCCAGATCTCGCTCACCACGGACCCGATCGCCACGCAGTTCCCGCAGCTGGCCAAGGACCAGGTGACGGCGGGGGTGGCCAAGACCGCGCCGGCCGTGCAGGGCTTCGCCGATCTGACACTCTTGAACAAGGTGTTGCAGGCGGCGGGCAAGCCGGCGGTCTCCGCCGGCGGTCTCGACCAGAAGTGACCGACCGGACCGGAATAAGGCAGGCGAGGACATGACCGCGACGCTGGAGACCTCCGCCATGACCACTGCCGTGCGACTGACCGGCGTGCACAAGAGCTTCGGCGCCGGCCGCACGGCCGTGCCGGCGCTGGAGGGGGTGGACCTGTCGGTCGCGCCGGGCGAGTTCGTGTGCCTGCTCGGCGCGTCCGGCTGTGGCAAGACGACGCTGCTGAACCTGGTCGCCGGCCTGGACCGGCCGACCGCCGGCGACATCACGCTGAGCACCTCGCGCCCGGCCGTGATGTTCCAGGAGGCCGCGCTGATGCCGTGGCTGACCGCGGCCCGGAACGTGGAGCTGGCGCTGCGGTTCGCCGGCGTGCGGCGCTCGGAGCGCCGGGAGCGGGCCGGCGAGCTGCTGGAACTGGTGCGGCTGGGCGGTCTCGGCGACAAGCGCCCGCACGAGCTGTCCGGCGGCATGCGGCAGCGGGTCGCGCTGGCCCGCGCGCTCGCGTCCGCGGTGCAGGGCGCGCAGGACGGCTCGCCGGCGCTGCTGCTGATGGACGAGCCGTTCTCGGCGCTGGACGCGATCACCCGTGACGTGCTTCAGGGCGAGCTGCTGCGGGTGTGGCGTTCCACCAACACCGCGGTGCTGTTCGTGACGCACGACGTGCGCGAGGCGGTCCGGCTGGGGCAGCGCGTCGTGCTGCTGTCGTCGCGGCCCGGCCGCGTGGTGCGCGAGTGGTCGGTGGACGGGCTGGACGGGGCGGCCCAGGCCGTCACCACCGAGGAGATCAACACCAGCCTGCGCGAGGTGATCAGCAGCCATGCCGCAGCCTGACGTCGTCGACGAGTCGGTCGCGGCGGTCGAGGCGGGCTTGGACGCGCTGGACACACCGACCGAGCGGCGCACGCTGACGTGGCGACGGGTGGTGGCCGTGGTGGCCCCGCCCGTCACCGCCGTCGTGCTGCTGCTGGTGGTGTGGCAGGCCCTGTGGGCCGCCGCGTTCTGGCCGGAGTACCAGCTGCCCGCGCCGGCCGCGGTGTGGGCGGTGATCGCCGAGAACCTGCAGAACGGCCAGGCTTTCGACGTCCTGTGGAACTCGGTGCACCGCGCGGTGCTCGGCTTCGCCGCCGGCGTGCTCATCGGCACGCCGCTGGGCCTGGTGGTGGCCAAGGTGCGGGTGATTCGGGCGGCGATCGGGCCGCTGTTGTCCGGCCTGCAGAGCCTGCCGTCGGTGGCCTGGGTGCCGGCCGCGGTGCTGTGGTTCGGGGTGACGCCGTCGACGGTGTACTTCGTGGTGCTGATGGGATCCGTGCCGTCGATCGCCAACGGCCTGGTGGCCGGCATCGACCAGATCCCGCCGATCCTGCCCCGGGTCGGCACCGTGCTGGGCGCGTCCCGGCTGGCCTCGGCCCGGCACATCCTGCTGCCGGCCGCGCTGCCGGGGTATCTGGCCGGCTTGAAGCAGGGCTGGGCGTTCTCCTGGCGTTCGCTGATGGCGGCGGAGATCATCGCCGTGTCGCCGCAGCTGGGCAAGGGCCTCGGCGCGTTCCTCGAGGACGGCCGCAACCTGAGCGACATGCCGACCGTGATCGCCGCGATCTTCCTGATCCTGTTGGTGGGCATCGGCATCGAGCTGTTGGTGTTCCGCCCGCTCGAGCGCTCCGTGCTGCGGGCGCGTGGACTGAGCGGAGCTTTCTGAGCCATGACACCACTGATCGCCGTCGCGCACGGCAGCCGGGATCCGCGTTCGGCCGCGACCATCCATGAGCTGCTGGACGTCGTGCGGGCGTTGCGGCCCGGTTTGGATGTGCGGGCGGCGTTCCTGGACCTGTCCGCGCCACGATTGGCTGACGTGTTGTCGGCGGTGGCGTGGGACGGGCACCGGGACGCGGTCGTGGTGCCGCTGCTGCTCGGAAGTGCTTATCACGCAAAGGTTGACGTGCCGGCAGCGGCGCGGCACCCGCGACTGTCCATTCGCATCGCCGACGTGCTCGGGCCGGATCCGCGGCTGGAATCGGCCGCACTGCGCCGTTTGGCCGCGGCCGGTGTACGCCATGACGACCCCGAGGTGGGCGTTGTCCTTGCCGCAGCGGGATCTTCGCACGCTCCGGCAAACGCACTCGTGCATTCCGTCGCCCGGCGCTGGGCCCGCGGCTCCGGCTGGTCCAGCGCGACAGCGGCGTTCGCCGCAGCGGCCGATCCCGGTGTGCCGGAAGCGATCGAGCGGCTACGGGCCGCCGGCGCCCGGCACATCGCGCTCGGATCCTGGTTCCTGGCCCCGGGTCTACTGCCCGACCGGGTGATCGCGCAGGCCCGATCGGCCGCGCCCGACGTGACGATCGCTCAGCCGCTCGGCGCCGACATCGACGTGGCCGAACTGGTGCTGCACCGCTACTCGGCGGCAGCGTTCGACTCCGCAGGGGTGCGGTCGGCCTGAACCGTTGTCCCCTCCCGCCAACCTCGGCGATGTGACTTGTCTTGCGCGACAACGGGTTTCCCTGTGAACGGTTAACCCTTGTCGGCCTGTTACCCGCGAGTAACGCTGTGAGCGCGAACACTTTTCACAATGTTCCCCTGCAATCACAGCGAGGTGGCTCCACGTGATCAAGACCAGCTCACGCCTGCTGGCCGGTGCGGCCCTGGCGATCGTGCCGCTGTTGGGGCTCGCCGGCGTGGCCTCGGCCGACACCCAGTCCGTCAACTACTCCTGCCAGGGCAAGGCGGCAGGGCAGACCACCAACACGACCCTGTCCCAGAGCCTCGACTCCACCGCGCCGGCGACCGTGGCGCCCGGGGGCTCGCTGGCCATCACCATCGCTCCCGGCGTCAACACCGTGCCGACCAAGGCCGGGGCGTTTGACGTCAAGTCGGTCAAGAACATGTCGTCGTACGTGCCGATCCCGGCCAACACGACGCTGGTGTCCTACAGCCTGTCCGGCGGCTCCGGCGTCGGCACCGCGACCGTGGCGCAGGTCGGCAACAACATCGTCACCTCGGTGACCGGTCCGATCAATGCCGGCGCGCAGTTCCAGCTGCCGGCGTTGACGCTGAACCTCACCGCGGGCGACTCCGGCACCATCACGAGCACGCTGTACGGCTCGAGCTACGACGACGCCGGCCTGAAGTTCACCACCACGGTGTCGTTCTTCGGCTTCCCGATCGACGCCCCGACCACCTGCTACCCGAACCCGGCCCCGACGCTGACCAGCACCACCATCGGCTGACGGAGTCCGTAGGAAAAGCGTGTGCCCGGCCGTTCGTGCGGAGGCCGGGCACACGCTTTTCTGCTGTTCGTCAGCGAACCAGCGTCCGGGCCAGCTCCCGTCCGGCCGCGACGAGCTCGGCCTGATCCGCGTCGGCCGCCGCCATGTCGCCACCCGCCCGGAACAGCATGCCCAGGCTGATCTCGAGGAACCCACGAGTCAGGTCGAGGTACTGCGTGTGCCGGACCACCGAGCTGTCGAGGACCGCACGGAGCCACCCGGCCAGGCCGGCCGGGTCGATCCAGTAGTCGTCACTGGTCCACACGCTCAGCCAGGTGTCCAGCGCGGGAAACTCCGGGTTCTCGGCCTCGATCAGCCGGCCGACGCCGAGGTAGGTGCGTCCGACACGGCTGGCCGGGTTCCACAGGTTGTCCGGTGCGTCCCGGATCTGGAAGCTGACACTCATTACTTGAACTCCAACAAGATGGTCAGGTCAGGGTGTGCCGCACGGTAGGCGTCCACCGCGCTCTCGATGGCCGCGCGAAGCTCGGGCTGCACGCCCGGCGTCTCCATCCGCAGACCGATCGGGCAGTCCTTGTACTCGTCCGGCACCGGGCGGCCATCCTTCAGATAGCCATTGGCCCGAGCATCAAGATACTTGTCGAACTTCCCCGTGACCTGCTTCTGCGTCCAGGCGACGGGATCCCCAAGATCACCGGGAATGGTCGGGTTGCCGGCCGTGACCGCGGTCTTGTCCTCCCACAGGATGCCGTTCTCGATGTGGTCGAAGTCAGTCATCTCGATGCGGCCGCTGGGTCCGGGTCGGTCGTAGATCTTCACGACCTTCTCGCCTTCGAGCGATCCCCGGTTCTGGGCCAGCTTCTTGACGTCGTCGGCCGCGCCCTCGATGCCGGACATGGCCACGGTCAGGCCCTTGAGGATCGCCGCGATGCCACCGGCAATGGCGCCGCCCCCGGCGAAGATGCACACGAGCAGGCCGCCGACGCCGCCGACCGCGGCACCGGCCAGCGCGCCGGGACCGGTCTCGATGGTGGAGATGCCGCCGATCTCCATGCCGGTCGTCACGTCCACGCCGCAGGCGGCGAGGCCGCCGGCGATCGAGCCGACCCCGGACAACGCGAGCCCGAGGCCGCCACCGACCTGGATCAGGTGCTGCAGCAACGCCAACAGCTCGCCGGAGTGGTCCCGGATGTAGTCCGCGGTGGCGTGCGCCATCGTGTCCATCATGCTGAGCACCTGGTTGAGGGTGTCCAGCAGCGGCTGCAGCTCGGGATGGTTGGCGATGGCGGCGGCCGTCTGGTCACGCAGGTTCTGCAGCGTGCTCTGGACCGCGGTCACGGCCTGCTGGGCGGCGTTGTTGTTCTTCAGCTTGTACGCGCTGTTCCACGCGTCGTTGGCGGCGGCGGCCGCCTCGGCGGCGGCCTTGCCGGCAGCAAGGGCGTCGGCGGCCGCCTGCTGGGCGGAAGCCTGGGCCTGGGCCGCGAACTGGTTGGCCTGAGCGGCCGACTGAGCGGCAGCGGCGGCGGAGTTGCGTGCCGCGTCGGCGCTGCCCTGCGCGGCGGCCGCGGCGTCGCGAGCCTGCTGGGCGGACACTGCCGCGTCGTTGGCCGACGCCTGTGCCGCGTCGGCGGACTTCTTGGCGTCCTTGGCCGCGTTGCCGGCGGCCGTGGCGGACTGCGCGGCCTGGTCGGCCCAGTAGTGCGCCTGGTCGTCAGCCTGGTGCGCCTGCGCCGCGGCCACGTGCGCGTCCGCGGCGTTGACCTTGGCGTTGGCCGCCGCCTGTGCGGCGTCGGCCAGGTAGCCGTTGATCTGCGCGACGTGCTGAGCAGCGTCGGCGTCGCGCAGCTGCGCCTGGTACTGGCCGACCTTGAGGAACTGCTGCACGTACGACCACGGCCCGGACAGCGCCGCGTTGGCCGCCGCCTTCACCTCGGGGCCGCCGTTGTTCAGGATCACCTGCGTCGCGGCGCGGTCGTCGTCCTCGGCCGCCTTGTACTGGCCGGTCGCCAGGAACTGAGCGACGTCGGCGGGCGTGCCGTTCAGCGCCGCGTTGGCGGCGGCCTTGGTGGCCGGACCGCCGGTGTTGAGGATCTGCTGCGCCGCGATGCGGTCGTCGTCGACCTTGCCCTGGTAGTCCCGCGTGACCAGGAACTGCTTGATCTGGTCGTAGCTGCCGGCCCCGGCGGTCTGCGCGGCGGCCCGCTGCGCCGGCACCAGCGAGGCGCCGGCCTCGATGGACAGGCTGAACCGGTCGTCCCGCTCGATCGCGGCGGCCAACCCGGTCTGCACGAACGTCGTCACGCCGGCGTCGCCGGCGCCCAGCGCGGCGATGGCAGCCACCCGGACCTGCGGACCGGCGTTGTGCCACAAGCGATCCGCGGCGCGGCGGCCATCACTGGCGGCCACATCCGGCGCGGTCGCCGGGTTACGGGCCTCGGTCAACAGCGCCTGCGTCTGCTGGTCGACCTGCTCGGGAGTGCCGACCTGCCACGACGCGCTGGCGACCCTGTCGTGCTCGTCCTGCAGGGCGTCGGCGGCGTCACGCATGCCCTGCGACTGCTGCTCGGCGAGCCGCTCGGCGTCGGCCCGGCGGGCCAGGTCGGCCGTGTTCTTCGCCTGGTCGGCGGCGTTCTGCGCGTCAGTCGCCGCGTTGTCCGCCTCCTGTGCGGCGGCGTCGGCCCGTGCCGTGGCCCCGTCGGCCTCGCCGGCGTGCTTGGCCGCGTCGTCGGCGGCCGCCGCAGCGGCGTCGGCATGCGCGGCGGCATCGAGCGCGGCCTGACGTGCCTGCGCCGCATCGTTGGCGGCCTCATTGGCCAGGGCGGTCGCCGAGCCGGCGGCCCGCTTGGCCTCGTCGGCGTTGCGCTGCGCACGATCCGCCGCGGCAGTGGCCTCGGCGGAACTCGCGCCGGCATCGCCGGCGTACTTCCCCGCGTCACGGGATGCCGAGGCGGCGGCAGCGGCATCGCTCGCCGCCTGCGCCGCCGCCTGCGCGGCGGTGGCGACCTGCTTCGACGCGTCGATGGCGTGCTGGATGGCGTCCGCGACGGAGCGCGCGCCTGCGGCCGCGTCACGGGCCGCCTTGGCGGCGTTGCTGGCGGTCTCGGCCGTGGCCTTACCGGTGGCGACATTCGCCGCTGCGTTGCGGGCGTTGGATGCGGCCTGCCCGGCCATCGACGCCGCCCACGCAGCCTGGCTGGCCGCGTTGGACGCCTCCTGGGCGGCGCTGGTCGCTGCCTGCGCGGAGCTGATCGCGGTCTGGGCGGCCTGTGCGGCGCGCTTGGCCGCGCTGGCCGCGCGCGACGCGGCATCGGCCGCCTGTGCCGCGGATTTGTTCGCCTGCTGGGCTTGTGAGGCGGCTTCCTGAGCGGAGGCCTTGGCCGCCGCGGCCGCGGCGACGGCCTGCGCGGCGGCGTCCTTCGCGGCCTGGGACGCGGTTGCCGACCGGGCCTGCGCGCTCTGCGTCAGCGCGACGAGCTGAGCGATGGTCGCCGTTTCCTCGTCACGCTGCTGCGCGACCTGGAAGCCGTTGCGCAGGAACTGCCGGACGTCCTCGATGGACGCGGACAGCGCCTGGTTGCCGGCCAGTTTGACGTTCGGGCCGCCGTTGTTGACCAGCAGCTGCACCGAGATCCGGTCGTCGTTGTCCTGCGCCTGCTGCCAGCCGGTGCCGAGGTACGCGAGTTGGTCGTCGATCGTGCCGTTGAGCGCGGCGTTGGCCGTCTGCTTCACCACCGGGCCGGTGGCGGCGGACAGCAGTCGGGTGATCTGGATCCGCACGTCGTCGTTCCACGGCTGCTTCCAGCCGGTGGTGAGGAACGCTCGCACGTCGGTGATGCTGCCGCTGAGCGCGGTGTTGGCCGCGGCCTGCGTGGCCGGACCGCCGCTGTTCAGCATGCGCTGCACGGTGACCCGGTCCTGGGTCTCCTGCATGAACGGCAGCTGCGTGGTCAGAAAGGTGTGCACGTCCGCGTCGGTGCCGCACAACGCGGCCTCGGCGGCGCCGGCGACGATGGAACCGCCGCCCGCGGTCACCAGTTTCACCAGCTGCTGACGCTCAGTGGCCGCCGGTGTGTCGGCCGCTGCCGACGGCACCGTCACCGTGCCGATCGCCACCGCGGCGGCGACGGTCGTGGCTATCGCCCGCGACAATCGCCCTTTTCGGCTGCTCATTCGCATACTTCCCCCCTACCGGAATAATCGCGAACAAAGGGGAGGCGAGCCAAAAATGGCGTACAGCGAAAACGCCGTACGCCATTATTCAATAATGCCCCCACCTGGTCGCGCCAGGCGCGCGACCAGGCAACCGTATCCAGGCTTTACCTGACCGTCTACGCCGTGAATTGTAACGCGCATCACTATTAGAGCCGTCTCGAAAGACAAGCGGATCTCCTCTGTGATATGCGGCCGGAAAAAGGAAGCGGCTGCGACGATCGGCGCAACGGGTCGGGCGGCCGGCACTGCGTTTAGAGTGCGGGTCATGGCTGACGAGCTGGTGCACTACGCGGTGCGACGAGGCATCGCGACGATCACCCTGGACTCCCCGCACAACCGCAACGCGCTGTCCGCGCAGTTGCGCCGGGAGCTGCGGGACCACCTGTCGTCCGCGATCGCGGACGACGAGGTGCGGGTGGTGGTGCTGGCGCACACGGGAACCGTGTTCTGCGCCGGCATGGACCTGAAGGAGGCCGGCGGCGCCGGCTCGGAGCAGCAGGGCGTCAACGAGTTCCCGGCGATCCTGGAACAGCTGTGGACCAGCCCCAAGCCGGTGGTGGCCAAGCTGGCCGGGCCGGCCCGGGCCGGCGGCGTGGGCATCGTGGCGGCGTGTGACATCGCGGTGGCCGTGGACACGGCCACGTTCGCCTTCTCCGAGGTGCGCATCGGCGTGGTGCCGGCGGTGATCTCCGTGACGGTGCTGCCGCGGCTGCTGCCCCGCGCGGCCCACGAGCTGTTCCTGACCGGCGAGACCTTCGACGCCGACCGGGCGGTGCGGATCGGCCTGCTCAACGCCTCGGCGCCGGCCGACGGCCTGGACGCCGAGGTCGACCGCTACACGGACATGCTGGCCCTGGGCGCGCCGAACGCGCTGGCGGCGACCAAGGAGATGCTGCGCGAGCCCCGCACCGGCGACATGGGCCAGGACTTCACCGACATGCTGGAGCTGTCGGCCAAGCACTTCGCCGGCGAGGAGGGCCAGGAGGGCATCGCCGCGTTCGTGCAGAAGCGCAAGCCCAGCTGGGTGCCGGCTCAGGACAGCTGATACCGGAACTCGGGGTTCTCCTCGACGGCCTGGTCGAGTACGGCGACGATCCGCTGGTACGCCTGCGGATCGTCGCCGCGCAGCACCCCGGACCGCTGCCACACCAGGACGTGCTGGCCGGCCGGCAGCCAGGACAGGTCGATCAGGCAGTCCCGCAGCGCGTCCAGGTTGCGGCCGAAGTAGTCGGGGAACGACAGCGCGGCGGCGATGCCGTCCAGCGCGGAGAGCCGGTCGTGCAGGGCGGAGCCGTCCAGTACGTGCCGCATGGCGCTCATCGTGACGGATCCACCACCACGAACGAATCGTAGTGGTCGTCGGTGTAGTACAGCTCACGTTGGGAGCCGGTGATCAGCCGCCGGGTGGCCCGGTTCTTCGCACCCGGAGTGTCCACCGTGTACTCGTGGTAGTAGCCGTCCTTGTTGCGCGGCAACGTGTTCCCGTTGTTATGGAAGACGACACCGTCGTTCTTCGGGTACGGGTACGGGCCGCCCTTCTGGATCAGCTTCCAGGTGTCGTCGGCCTCCTTGGGCAGCGACGACAACGCCTTGACCGGCAGCCCGGACGACGTTCCCGGCACTGCGCCACTGGCCGTGCCAGCGGCCTTGGCCGAGGTGGAGGTCGTCGTGGTCGGCGTGCTGGCGCCACCGCTGGACAGGTCCTTGACCAGCCAACCGGCGAGCACGAGCACGACCAGGCCGACAAGGGCGATGGTGATGCGTCGGCGCGATGTCACGCCGGTGAGCCTACGAAGGCCGGCCGGCGCTCACGTCGGCGGGCCGCTCCTTGACCTCCACCGGTTCGATCTCCTCGGCGCCCCACAGCGTCGGCTCCGCCCGGTACCGCGGCGCCAGCCAGGCCGACAGCCGGTCGACCACCCGCTCGATCAGCCACGCCACGGCACGCAGGATCGGCAGCAGCACGACCATGACCAGGGCGAACTGCACCGGGAACCACAGCTGCGCCACCCACAGCTCGATCCCGTCCCAGGTATCGGCGAGCCAGTCGAACACCAGCCCAGGGTATAGGTTCGGCGTATGTTCGCCGTTTACGCCTCCGAGCCGAACCCGACCGACCCGCTCGCCTCGCTGGTCGTCGGCGAGCGCGACACCCCGACGCCGCCGCCCGGCTGGGTCAGCGTGTCGGTGCGCGCGGCCAGCCTGAACATGCACGACCTGTGGACGCTGCGCGGCGTCGGCATCAAGCCCGAGCAGTTCCCGATGATCCTGGGCTGCGACGGCGCCGGCGTGCTCGACGACGGCACCGAGGTGGTGCTGCACTCGGTGATCGGCGACCCCGAGTGGGGCGGCGACGAGACGCTGGACCCGAAGCGGACCCTGCTCACCGAGAAGCACCAGGGCACCTTCGCCGACACGGTGATCGTGCCGCGGCGCAACGCCCTGCCCAAGCCGGCCGGGCTGTCCTTCGCCGAGGCGGCGTGCATGGGCACCGCGTGGCTGACGGCGTACCGGATGCTGTTCGTGAAGTCGGAGCTGCGGCCGGGTCAGACGATCCTGGTGCAGGGCGCCTCCGGCGGCGTGGCCACGGCGCTGATCCAGCTCGGTGTCGCCGCCGGCTTCCGGGTGTGGGTCACCGGGCGCAGCGAGGAGAAGCGGGCCCTGGCCAAGCAGCTCGGCGCGCACGAGGCGTTCGAGTCCGGCGCGCGGCTGCCCGAGCGGGTGGACGGCGTGTTCGAGACCGTCGGCAAGGCCACCTGGTCGCACAGCATGAAGTCGTTGAAGCCGGGCGGCGTGGTGGTCATCTCCGGGGCCACCACCGGCGACGCCTCCGCCGCCGAGCTCCAGCGGCTGTTCTTCCTCCAGCTCCGCGTGGTCGGCTCGACCATGGGCACTCGAGAGGAGCTCGGCGACCTGCTCAAGTTCTGCGACCTGGCCGGCGTGCGGCCGCAGATCGGGGCCGAGCTGCCGTTCTCCCGGGCCGCCGAGGGACTGAAGGCGATGCTGGACGGCGACATCGCCGGCAAGATCGTGCTCAGCCGAGACGCCGGCTGACCCGCTCGATCGCCGCACGCGCCTCGCGGTCCAGGCGGGCCACCAGCTCGGCCGCCGGCAGCTCGTCGGCCAGCTGGTAGGTCTGGCCGGCCCACAGATGCACCAGGTCCGGGTCGCCGGCCTTGGCCGCGGCCGCGCGCATCGGCCGGGTCAGGTGGTGCACCTGGGGATAGCCGACCGGGGCGTCGGCGGTGTTCTCGGTCAGGAACCGGTTGACCATGCCGCGGGCCGGGCGGCCGGTGAAGGCGCGGGTGATCGCCGTACGTCGCGTGCGGTCGGTCAGGGCGGCCCGGTGCGTCGCGGACGTGCCGGCCTCCGGGCACAGCAGGAACGCCGTGCCGAGCTGGGCCGCCACCGCACCGGCGGTCAGCACCGCCGCCACATCGGCGCCGTGCACGAGGCCGCCGGTGGCGATCAGCGGCAGGTCCGTGACGGCCTGGACCCGGCGGATCAGGGCCAGCAGGCCGAACTCCTCGCCGCCGCCCGGGGACACGCCGTCGTCGGTCAGCGTGCCGCGGTGCGCGCCGGCCTCGAAGCCCTGCACGGCCAGCGCGTCGACGCCGAGCTGCGCCGCCTGGTGCGCCTCGGCCGGCGTCGTCACCGTGGCGACGATCTCCGTACC
>DATJJB010000016.1:0-7414 GCA_035492655.1 Kutzneria sp.
CTGAGCCCGAGCCGGGCCCGGACGGCCGCCCGAACCTCGCCGGACTTGACGCCGCCGTAGCCCTCGATGGTGGCGGTGCCGGCCCCGACCAGCACCACGTCGGCCAGGGTGCGGCCGAGCATGAAGACCTTCTTGTCGGCCGGCCCGGACAGCCCGTGCGACTTGCCGCCGACGGTGACCGCGCCGTCGGGGCTGGACACGAAGTTCACCTGCACCCACGGCCGCGTCAACTCCGACGGGTAGTCGTAGAGCCGCTCGAGCTCGGTGTCGTCGATGTCACGGGCCTGGGGCAGCAGCATGCGCACGGGTCAATCCCAACACGACACTACGATTCGCACATGACCACCCCGCGCCTGATCGACCGTCATCCCACGATCAGCGGGGACGAGATCGTCGCGGCGATGGTGCCGCCGCCGCGCTTCTCCGAGGTCGGCTTCGCGACCTACATCCCGAACCCGGACGAGCCGAGCCAGGCCGAGGCGGTGCGGCAAGGCCAGGCCTTCGCCGCCCGCGTGACCAGGGACAACCGGTCGAAGTCCTGGGTGAAGAGCCTGTTCGCGGCCAAGGACGAAGGCAAAAAAGGCCTGTACCTGGACGGCGGCTTCGGCGTCGGCAAGACGCACCTGCTGGCCTCGCTGTGGCACGAGGTCCCGGGACCGAAGGCGTACGGCACCTTCGTGGAGCTCACGCACCTGGTCGGCGCGCTCGGTTTCGTCGAGGCGGTCAAGCGCCTGTCGGAGCACCGGCTGCTGGCCATCGACGAGTTCGAGCTGGACGACCCGGGCGACACGACGCTGGTCACGCGGCTGCTCCAGGAGCTGACCGAGGCCGGCACGTTCGTCGCGGCGACGTCGAACACGCTGCCGGAGAAGCTGGGCGAGGGCCGGTTCGCGGCCGACGACTTCCTGCGGGAGATCCGCAGCGTGTCGGCCCGGTTCGACGTCGTACGGGTGGACGGCCCCGACTATCGGCACCGCGGCCTGCCGGACGCGCCCGATCCGATGACGGACGAGCAGCTGGTCAACAGCGCTGAGGCCACTCCCGGGGCCACGCTGGACGACTTCGACGCCCTGTGCGCGCACCTGGCCAAACTGCACCCGTCCCGCTACGGCCGCCTGGTCTCCGACGTGACCGCGGTGCACCTGCGCAACGTCCACGCCGCCCCGGACCAGGACGTGGCCCTGCGGCTGGTGGCCTTCGCCGACCGGCTGTACGACCGCGCGGTGCCGGTGGCCGTGTCGGGGCAGCCGCTGTCGGAGCTGTTCACCGACGAGATGCTGCACGGCGGCTACCGCAAGAAGTACCTGCGGGCGGTGTCCCGGCTGATCGCCCTGAGCCGGGAGGGCGGGCGGGTATAAGCACTGTCGCGGGAAGCGAACGTCAGGGGTTGACCTCGAAGTCGCGGCCCTCGATGCCCCGGCCGTGCTTGCTGAAGTGCTCCAGCCCGACCTCGATGAACAGGCCCTGCGCGGTCAGCGCCACCGGCCCGTCCTCGGCGTTGAGCCGGCCGACGGCGCTGGTGTAGATCTTGCGGCCGAGCCGGCCGTCCACCTGGGCCCGGATGTGCAGCACGGAGCCGACCGGCACCGGTCGCCGGAAGTCGGTCTCCAGCCGCCCGGTCACGGCCGGGATGTGGGTGAGCATGCCCAGCATGCCGAGCACCTCGTCGAACGCGCAGGCCAGCAGGCCGCCGTGGGCCAGGCCGGGCGCGCCCTGGTGGTGCTCGGTGACGTGGAACCGGCCGTCGACGGTCAGCCCCTCGCCGGCGGTGGCCCGCATGTGCAGGCCGCTCTCGATGTCGCCGCAGGCGAAGCACTGCGAGTAGTGCACGGGCAGCTCGACGCCGGGCGCGGGCGCGTCCGGGTGCCGCGGCGGCAGCGTCGCGCCGTCGGGCAGCTCAACCTTGTTCACGACACAACTTCCTTCATGGGCTCAGTATCAGCCGCTGCTCCATGCCGGCGATCATCAGGTCCAGCCCGAACTCGAACTGGGTGTCGCCGCCGACGGTCTGGCGCAGCGCCGCCGTGTGCTCGACGAGGGTGGGGTACCGCTCGGCCGGCAGGCCGGTCATTATCTGCCGCACCTTCTCCCGCCGCTCCGGGTCGGAGTTCTCCTCCAGCAGCCGCACTTCCAACGTGGTCACGCCGACGACGAAGCCGAGCAGCGTGGTGTAGGAGCGGGCGGCGTTCTCGGCGCTGAAACCGGCCTCGGCCAGCGCCCGCAGCAGCGACTCGGCCGACTCGGCGGACTCGTGCCCGGCCAGCGGGCGCTGCTGGAGCAGCGAGGTCAGGCACGGGTGCGCCAGGATCTGGCCGCGCAGCCGTCGGCAGATCGTGCGGACCTGGTGCTGCCAGCCGCCGTACGCGGTGGTCAGCGCGGCCGCCCCGAGCGCGTGGTCGCGCACGGCGTCGAGCAGCTCGTCCTTGCCCCGGAAGTAGGTGTACAGCGTCATCGGCGCGACCCCGAGTTCCTTGGCCAGCGCGCGCAGGCTGAACGCCTCGACGCCGACCTGGTCGAGCAGGGACAACGCGGCGGTGACGATGAGCTCCGCGCTCAGTGTGTTGCGGGGCACCCGGGTCCGGGCTTTCGTCTCCATGTCGTACACTGTACCGTACGCTGTACGGAACGGCGACGAAGGAGTCAGACGGTGCGTGCGGTGCAGGTGAGCGAGTTCGGCGGTCCCGAGGTGCTCAAGGTGGTGGAGCTGCCGAAGCCGGTGCCGGCCGAGGGGCAGCTGCTGGTCAAGGTGGATCGGGCCGGCATCAACTACGCCGACACCCACCAGGCCGAGAACTCCTACCTGGCCAGCCAGAAGCTGCCGTTCATCCCGGGTGGCGAGATCGTCGGCCGCACCGAGGACGGCCGCCGCGTGGTGGCGCTGAGCGCCGGCGGCGGCTACGCCGAGTACGCCCTGACCCACGAGAGCCTGGCCTTCGAGGTGCCGGACGGCGTCTCCGACGCGGCGGCGCTGGCGCTGATCGTGCAGGGCACGACCGCCTGGCACCTGCTCCGCACCTCCTCGCACATGCAGGTCGGCGAGTCCGTCGTGGTGATCTCCGCCGCCGGCGGCGTCGGCACGCTGGCCGTGCAGCTGGCCAAGCTGTGGGGCGCCGGCCGCGTCATCGGCACTGCCTCTTCGGACGGCAAAAGGGGCCTGGCCGAGGACCTCGGCGCCGACGTCGCGATCGACGCCGACCCGGCCGACACCCTGGCCGAGCGCCTGATCGAGGCCAACGGCGGCAAGCGCGTCGACATCGTGCTGGAGATGACCGGCGGCGGCGTCTTCGACGCCTCGCTGAGCGCCCTCGACGCCTTCGGCCGGCTCGTCGCCTACGGCGCGGCCTCCCGCACCACCGGCTCGCCGGTGGCCCCGAACAAGCTGATGGCGCACTCCAAGTCGGTCATCGGCTTCTGGCTGCAGGACTGCTTCCGTCGTCCCGGCATGATGAGCGACGCCATGAACGAGCTGTTCGGCCTGGTGGCCACCAACAAGCTCAAGCCGCTGCTCGGCGGCGACTA
Source organism: Kutzneria sp. (assembly GCA_035492655.1). Classification (GTDB taxonomy): domain Bacteria; phylum Actinomycetota; class Actinomycetes; order Mycobacteriales; family Pseudonocardiaceae; genus Kutzneria. Next base: position 3,520 of record DATJJB010000016.1, read on the forward strand.
CGCGCTGACCGACGTGGCCCAGGCGCACATCGACATCCGCTCCCGCAAGACCGTGGGCAAGCTGGTGCTGGACCCGGCGAAGTAACTGATTACCCGTTAGCGGGTCCGCTAGGTCACGATGTCCCCCATGGGGTTCCTTGAGGCCGGCGGGCTCGCGTACCAGCTCTCCGACGGCCGGCAGCTGTTCAGCGACGTCACCTTCCGGGTGTCGCCGGGCCAGGTGGCGGCCGTCGTCGGCGAGAACGGCGCCGGCAAGACGACGCTGCTGCGCATCCTGTCCGGCGAGCTGAAGCCGGCCGACGGCGGTGTCGTCGTGCAGGGCGGGCTGGGCGTGATGCCGCAGTTCATCGGGTCGGTGCGGGACGACTCGACGGTCCGCGACCTGCTGCTCGCGGTGGCCACGCCGGCGCTGCGGGCCGCGGCCAAGGAGCTCGACGAGGTCGAGTTGCTGCTGATGGAGGTCGACGACGAGCCGACCCAGATGCGCTACGCCGACGCGTTGGCCGCGTGGGGCGAGCTCGGTGGCTACGACCTCGAAGTGCTGTGGGACGTCGTCACCGTTGCCGCGCTGGGCATCCCGTACGACCGGGCCCGGTTCCGCGGCGTGCGCACGATGTCCGGCGGCGAGCAGAAACGGCTCGTGTTGGAGGCGTTGCTGCGTGGCAACGACCAGGTGCTGATGCTCGACGAGCCGGACAACTACCTCGACGTCCCGGGTAAGCGCTGGCTGGAGGAGCGGCTGCGCGAGACGAACAAGGCCGTGCTCCTGGTCAGCCACGACCGCGAGCTGCTGGCCAACGCGGCCACCCACATCGTCGCGCTGGAGGCCCACACGACCTGGGTGCACGGCGGCGGCTTCGCGACCTGGCACGAGGCCCGCACCGCGCGCTGGACCCGGGTCGCCGAGCTGCACAAGCGGTGGGACGAGGAGCACGAGCGGCTCATCGAGCTGGTCAAGGAGTTGCAGCGGCAGGCCGCGAGCAGCCCGGACATGGCCTCGCGCTACCGGGCCATGCAGACCCGGCTGCGCAAGTACGAGGAGAGCCCGCGCCCGCCCGAGCTGCCGGTGACGCACGAGGTCAAGCCGCGGCTGCGCGGCGCGCGCACCGGTGTCCGCGCGATCACGTGCGAGCGGCTTGAGCTGACCGGCCTGATGAAGCCGTTCGATCTCGAGGTGTTCTTCGGCGACCGGGTCGCGGTGTTGGGCTCCAACGGTTCCGGCAAGAGCCACTTCTTGCGGCTGTTGGACCAAGGTGAGGTCGCGCATACCGGCTCGTGCCGGCTGGGTGCCCGCGTGGTGCCGGGACTGTTCGCGCAGACTCATGAGCATCCCGAATGGATCGGCCGCACGCTGGTGGATGTGTTGTGGCACGGGGAAAACGGCCGCAATGGGCTGGCGCGCGGCGCGGCCATGTCGGTGCTCAGCCGGTACGGCCTGGCGGCCAGCGGTGATCAGCGGTTCGAGACGTTGTCGGGTGGGCAGCAGGCGCGGTTCCAGATCCTGCTGCTGGAGCTGTCCGGCGCCACGCTGTTGTTGCTGGACGAGCCGACCGACAACCTCGACCTCACCTCGGCCGAGGCGTTGCAGGACGCGCTGGAGGAGTTCACCGGAACCGTGGTCGCGGTGACCCACGACCGATGGTTCTCCAAGTCCTTCGACCGCTTCCTGCTGTTCGGCTCCACCGGGATAGTTCACGAAGTACCGGAACCGGTGTGGGACGAAGGCCGGGTGGCCCGGGCCAGGTGACTTTCGTTCACAAGAATCGGTCAGGAAAGAATTGTTCACACTCATGGTCTGGACGTCCCGTGGTGCGACCCCCTAGGTTCTCCTGATCCCTGACGACGTGACGACTGTTTGGTGGACGATCGTGACCAAGGCGTGGACCGCCGCCCGTCGAGTGTCCGTCCTGGTGGCCGCCGCGCTGGTCGCCACGGCCTGCGGCAGCGGCGGCAGCAGCGACACCGTGATCGGCAAGGCCGCGACGGGGCATCTGACCATCGCCATCGCCGAGGACCAGCCGGGCAGCAGCCTCAAGGGGCTCAACGGGGACTACACCGGTTTCGACATCGACGTGGCCCAGTTCGTGGCCAAGGAGCTGGGCGTGGACCCGTCCGGCATCACCTGGCGGTCCACGGTCAGCGCCGACCGGGAGACGGTGCTGGAGAACGGATCCGCCGACATGGTGGTGGAGACGTACTCCATCACCGACAAGCGCAAGAAGGTGATCTCCTTCGCCGGGCCGTACTTCGTGGCCGGGCAGGACCTGCTGGTGCGGCTGTCCGACAACTCGATCACCGGGCCGGAGTCGCTCAACGGCAAGCGGCTGTGCTCGGTCGCCGGCACCACGTCGGCGCAGGAGGTCAAGGACAAGTTCGCGCTGCAGGCGAAGCTGGTGGAGTACGCGCACTTCTCCGAGTGCATCACCGCGCTGCTGGCCCGCATCGTCGACGCCGTCACCACCGACGACCTCATCCTGGCCGGCTACGCCTCGCAGAACCCCGAGCTGTTGCGCGTGGTGGGCAAGACCTTCACGCAGGAGCGCTACGGCATCGGCGTGCGCAAGGGCGACACCGCGTCGGTGTCCAAGATCGACGACGCCATCACCAAGATGGTCAGCACCGGCGCCTGGAACTCCTCGCTCCAGCACAACTTCGGCGGCACCGGCTACAAGATCCCCTCCCCACCCGAGATCACCGAGCGCTGACCAGCCGCCGGCATCGTTTGGAAAGGACCATTCCTCGCGTTGAACGTCAGGAATGGTCCTTTCCCAACACCGATTAGTTGACGCGGGCCCACTGGTAGGTTACGGTGCCGCCCGCCGGGAGGGTGGCGTCGAAGGAGTGGGTGCCGTAGACCACCGTGAAGGTCTGCGTGGTGGTGCCGGTGTTGAGGGCCACCAGTGACGTGGAGCGGTCCGGGTTGGTGAAGGCGACCGTGGTCAGCGGCGCGCCCTTGCTGGAGTTGGTGTCGACCGTGCTGGCGATGCGGGTGGCGCCGGTGGGCACGAACTTGGCGAAGTGCTCGAGGTCGCGGTACTGGTCGTTGTAGGTCACGGCCTTGGTCACCGAGTCGACCGTGATGGTGCCGTTGCAGCTGCCGCAACCGCCCAGGTGCGGACCGTGGTTCTCGTCCAGGGCGATGTTCCAGTCGATGGCGCTGCGGCCCCAGTTCTGCAGCACGCCGATGATCGTCGAGGAGTCGCCGCCCTCGCACTCGGTCATGAAGATGTCCTTGCCGGGGAAGGCGGCCTTGAGCCCGGTCTGCGCGGTCGGGTCGCCGTAGTAGCAGTGGTAGGCGGTGCCGGCGATCCAGCGGTAGGCGTCGGTGGCCAGCAGGTCGTACGGGTAGTTCGGCTCCGGGTCCTCGTTGGCGCGCTGGTGCGAGGAGATGTCGCCGGGGTGCTCGGACCAGTTGTGGTCGAAGGCCAGGATCTTGGTTCGCAGACCGGCGTCCCGGATGGCCGGGCCGAGCGCCTCGATGACCTTGGCCTCCTGCTCCCAGTTCAGGTCGGTGCCGGGATAGTTCTTGCGCTCCAACGCCTGCGGCTCGTTCTGCACGGTGATGTAGTCCACCGGCACGCCGGCCCGCTGATAGGCCTGGATGAACTTGACCAGGTACAGGGCATAGGCCCGGTAGACCTTCGGGTCGTCGATCAGCTTGCCGTCGATCATCGAGCCGCCGGTCTTCATCCAGCCCGGCATGCTCCACGGGCTGGCCACGACCTGGATGTGCGGGTTGAGCTTCAGGGCCTGACGCAGCAGCGGCAGGATCTGCTCCTGGTCGTGGGCGATGGAGAAGTGCCGCAGCTGGTAGTCGGTCTGACCGGCCGGCAGGTCGTCGTAGCTGTAGTCCTGGCCGACGGCGAAGTCCGAGGCGCCGATGGGCTGGCGCAGG
>DATJJB010000017.1:0-2689 GCA_035492655.1 Kutzneria sp.
GCCGGCCGAGGTGCTGTCCTCGGAGTCCCAGGAACGCATGATGGCCGTGGTCAAGCCGTCCGATGTGGACGCTTTCATGGCGGTCTGCCGCAAGTGGGACGTCATCGCCACCGAGGTCGGCGAGGTGACCGACGGGGACCGCCTGGTCATCACCTGGCACGACCAGGTCGTGGTGGACGTGCCACCGCGCACCGTGGCCCACGAGGGCCCGGTCTACCACCGCCCGATCGAGCGGCCGGCGGACCAGGATGCGTTGCAGGCCAACGGTCCCGAGTCGCTGCCCCGGCCGTCTTCGGCCGAGGACCTGCGGGCCCTGCTGGTGCGGATGATCTCCTCGCCCAACCTGGCGTCCAAGCGCTGGGTGACCGAGCAGTACGACCGCTACGTGCGCGGCAACACCGTGCTGGCCCAGCCGGCCGACTCCGGCATGGTCCGGGTCGACGAGCAGACCGGGCGCGGCGTGGCCCTGGCCACCGACTGCAACGGCCGGTTCTGCAAGCTGGACCCGTACCAGGGCGCGCAGCTGGCCCTGGCCGAGGCGTACCGCAACATCGCCTCGACCGGTGCGACGCCGCTGGCCGTCACCGACTGCCTGAACTTCGGCTCGCCTGAGGACCCGGCCGTGATGTGGCAGTTCGAGCAGGCCATCAAGGGCCTGGCCGACGGCTGCGCGCAGCTGGGCATCCCGGTCACCGGCGGCAACGTCAGCTTCTACACCCAGACCGGCAGCACGGCGATCCTGCCGACGCCGGTGGTCGGCGTGCTCGGCGTGATCGACGACGTGGCCCGGCGCATCCCGACCGGTTTCGGCACCGAGCCCGGCGAGACGCTGCTGCTGCTCGGCGACACCCGGGACGAGTTCGGCGGCTCCGAGTGGGCGCACGTCGAGCACGGCCACCTCGGTGGCCGGCCGCCGCAGGTCGACCTGGAGCGCGAGCGGCTGCTGGCCGAGGTGCTGGTCGCCGGTTCCCGTGACGGCATGCTGTCGGCGGCGCACGACCTGTCCGACGGTGGTCTGGCGCAGGCGATCGTCGAGTCCTGCCTGATCGGCGAGACCGGCGCGCGCATCATCCTGCCCGAGGGCGTCGACCCGTTCGTGCAGCTGTTCTCCGAGTCGGCCGGGCGCGTGGTCGTCGCGGTGCCGCGCAGCGAGGAGCTGCGTTTCACCGAGATGTGCACCGCTCGTGAGCTGCCGTGGGTCCGGATCGGCGTGGTGGACAAGGAGTCCACCGAGCTGGAGATCCAGGGTGTTGCCACGTATTCGTTGACCGAGCTGCGTGCGGCCTGGGAAGGCACCTTGCCGGCGTTGTTCGACTGATTCACGTTCAGCCCCATGCGTTACGGGATGCGGCGTTCCTCGGCGTTGATCCCTGTGATCTCGCCGAGCCGGCCACTGTGCTTGTGCCGCTCGTTCCGGGCGAGGCGTCGGCCCTTTCGGGGCCGACGCCTTGCACTCTTCGTGCCTGAGGTGGACTTGCCTTCAGCCGGCGAGTCGCGAGGCCGCGCCGGTGCCTGGACTGGATGGCTGCCCAGCACATGCGGGGCCATGCCCCCGACACCGGCATCCTCGAGCCCGGCGGCCTCTCCGCCTTACGACCACGCCGAGATCACCGCTGCCCTCGGCAATCGCGTTGTCCTGGAAGCACTTTCCGGCATCGCCCGCCGTCGCGAGGACGCCGCCACCGCGCCACCTGGGACCCGGCCCAACCGCTACTGGGCGGACGCTGAGCTCCGCTGACGAAACTGTACATATTTCTGTCCAGTTTTGGTGTGACCACCTTGCGGGATGCCCAGACGCTGACCGTCACCGACGCGACCAAGCGTGGTGTGGCCGGCCTGGTGGCAGACGCCGAAGGCGGCACCGACCTGGTGGTCACCCGGCATCACCGCCCGGTAGCGGCAGTCGTCAGCGTGCAGCGGCTGGCTGAGCTCGATGAAGCGGCCGACGACCTGCGTGATCTCGCATTGGTGCTGGCCCGCATGCTCTCCGATGGCGGCCATCGCACGTCACTCGACGACGTCATCGCCGCGTTCGGGCACACCCGTGAGTCGCTGGCGGCGATCGAGGATGACGAATAGCCGATGGCGGAAGTCGTCTTCATCGACGCGGCGATCGAGGACCTGCGTCGCCTCGGTCCCGACATCGTGCCCAAGGTGCTCAAGAAGGTGGTGCTGCTGTGCGAGGATCCCGAAGCAGGGCATCCGCTCGCCGGCGGGATAGCCGTGACAGCGCCGCCGCCGCTGGACCCGGTGCCCGACTGGCTGGCCGAGCGCCTGATCCATACGGTGGGTATGGAGCCGGAAAAGGTTGCGGCGCTTGGGCTTGAGCAGGCGGTCGACCTCTGGACGGCCTTCATCAGCGGGCCTGGACGTTGAGCATCCCCGGTGGCGCCAGGAAACCTGACGCCACCGGGGTCGGGGAACGCGAGGCACCGGTCACGAGCGGCCTCGCTCCGCGCGGAACGCGCGGCATGGGCACCGCGTCAGCCGTTGGCTATGGCCTGTAGGCGGTCGTAGCTGCCGTTGAACTCGTCCTGGTCACCGGGGAAGGTGCCGGAGTCGGCGTACTGCCAGAAGGTGTAGACGGTCCAGGCGTAGGGCAGCACGCCGGGGCCGGAGGCGTAGCGGGCGACCCAGAGGGGGTTGGTCGAGGTGAAGTCGCCGCGGTTGCCGGTGCAGTCCTGCCACC
>DATJJB010000018.1:0-7728 GCA_035492655.1 Kutzneria sp.
GACGCCGCCGGCGAGGCGCTGAAGATGTTCCAGCTGGGCCAGATCGCCGCCCAGGAGTCCGGCTCCGCGCTCACGGTCGCGGTGCTGTGCGCCAACGAGGCCTGGGCCTACGGCATGTTGGACCGGCCCGACCAGGTGCAGCGCATGATCAGCCGCACCCGGGACGAGTTCGAGCGGGCGCAGAGCGAGGAAGCCCCGAGCTGGGTCAAGTTCTTCGACGTCAACGACCTGCACGGGATGATCGGCTCGGCGCTGTCGGCGCTGAGCAAGTTCGACGACAACCGCGTCAAGTACGCGCCGCTCGCGGTGAACGAGCTGATCAAGTGCACCGAGGGCTACGAGAGCAACATGCAACGAACCCACGTCTTCGGGCTCTCCATGTTGGCGGAGAACCATATGCGGGTGGGAGACGTAGACCAGGGTGTGAAGATCGGCAACCACGCCATGCGGCTGGGCGAGTCGATCAAGAGCAAGCGGATCTCGGACCGGTTGATGCCGTTGCAGTTGGAGGCCGGCCGGCGCAAGAACAACTCGGCGGCGCTCGACCTCGCCGAGCGGATCAAGGTGTATCGGACGGTATGACCAAGTGACTGCTTCGCTGTCGGACGGACGCTCCACCAGGGATCGGCTACGGGCCGTCCTCGGTCAGGCGTGCGCGGAGGTCGGGCTGGACGCGACCGGTGCGGAACTCATCCGGTTCGTGAACAACGCTGTCTTCCGGCTGGCCCGCCACCCGGTCGTGGTGCGGATCGTGCTCACCCCGGGGCTGCGGCACCGGGCCGACAACGTGGTGAACGCCGCCCAGCTGCTGGCCGACTACGGCGTGCCGGCCGTCGAGCTGCTGCCCGACGTCCAGCAGCCGCTGCACATCGGCGAGCACTCGCTCACCTTCTGGCAGGAAGTGCCGGACACCGGCGACGAGCCGACCGCGGTCGAGCTGGCCGACCTGCTGCGGCAGATGCACGAGATCCCGGTCGAGGACGCCAACCTGCCGGAGTGGAACCCGATCGACGACCTGCGCCGGCGGATCCGCGACGCCGAGGGCTGGGACCCCGACGACGTGGAGTTCCTGCTGCGCCGGTGCGACGACGTGGAGACCCGGCTGGCCGAGGTCCGCTACGAGCTGCCGCCCGGTGTCGTGCACGGCGACGCGCACCTGGGCAACCTGATCACCACCCCCGGCGGCACGGTGCTGTGCGACTTCGACACCACCTGCGTCGGCCCGCGCGAGTGGGACCTGGTGCCGATCGCCGTCGGCCAGCTGCGGTTCCACCACACCGTGAACAAGCACGAGATCCTGGCCGACGCCTACGGCTTCGACGTCACCCGGTGGGATGGTTTCCCGGTGTTGCGCGAGGTCCGTGAGCTCAAACTCACCGCGGCGGTGCTGCCGATCGCCCGCAGCAACCCGAACATCCGGTCCGAGCTGCGCCGCCGACTTCGCTCGGTTCGTGTCGGCGACACCTTCACCAGGTGGGTCCCTTACCGGTAGCGTCACATCCCGGTAACGCGGTGCCCGACCGGTACGACGTCACAGGCATCGTGTCGTTGACGCTGGTGAGGTGAGCTGCGGCGGTGAAGGGCCTGACGGGGACGCGGATGTTCGCGTGGACGGGGTGGCGCACTCGGCGCGCCCTGCGCACGGCGCAGCTGCTCGACGAGGTCGTCGACAGTCAGCTGCCGCTGCTGACCGCGCTGCCGGAGGACCGTCGACGGCGGTCCGCCGACTATCTCGCCGAACTCGTCATGCTGTCGCAGGCCTACCGGCACTACGCATCCGGCTGGATCGACCGCCGCGAGCTCGACCGCCGTGGCCACGGCGTGCTCGACCGGCTCGGCGAACTGCGGGCCCAGCCGTCCGCCGCCCAGGTCACCGACCGCGACTGAGCTCCGCGCGGGCGTTGTCGATCAGATCGGCGCGCCCCGTCTCCAGGCCGTAGAGGCCGCTGATCACCGGCTCGAGTGACGCCCGATGGGCGATGTGCGCCCGCATGCCAGGCCAGACGTGACCGCCGTGCCGTTCGTAGTCGGCCAGCAACCGCTCGAAGACTGACGTCGCGAGATACTTGTAGGGGTCGACGAAGTCCATCGACGGATCGCTGATCGTGGCGTCGGCCCAGTCGATCAGGCCCACCAGCCGGCCGCCGTCCACCAGCAGGTGCTGCGGGTGCAGATCGCCGCGGGCCAGCACCATGTCCCGCGGCCAACGGTCGGTGTCGGCCAGCCAGTCCTGCCAGCGGCGCCACCGGTCGTCGGCGATCACGTACTCGGTCCTGGCCTCGGCCAGCCGGTCGGCGATCCACTGCCGCTGCCGGTCCGGGTCGAACACCGGCACGCCCAGGGCCTGGGGGACGTCCGTGGGCAGGCTGTGCAGCAGGGCGACGCAGCGGCCGAGGGTGTCGTCCGTCGGCGACCAGTGGCCGTCGGCCTGCACGCCGGGCAGCCGGGGATAGGCGATCAGCGTGTGGGTGCTGATCCGCCAGTCCGGGACCGCGACCGGCAGCAGCGGGCGAACGTGGTCGAGCAGCCGGCCTTCGGCCGGCAGGTAGGGGCCGTCGGTGTGGCGCGGCGAGCGGAGGATCCACCTCGTGCCGTCGGTCGCGGTCGCGTGCAGCACGAGAAAGTCCCAGCCGGACTGGTCGACCTCGTACTCATCGTGCAGGTCGAGGCCGTTTTCCTTGGCCTCGCGGAGCATTGCGTCGACGGTTGCTGGCACTGCTCCACGCTAACGGGGTCTGGCAATCCAGTTACCGAAAGGTATTCTTACTGTCAGTAGGTTATGGGGAGGTGGGTCTTGTGAGCCTGGCTTATGACCGCGTCGGATCGGGCGCGCCGCTGGTCCTGCTGCACGGTGTCACCCATCGCCGGCAGGCGTGGACGCCGGTGGTCGACCTGCTGACCCCGCACCGTGAGGTGATCCTGATCGACCTGCCCGGGCACGGTGAGTCCGGGCCGCTCGACCACGACGGCCGCACCGCGCTGGCCCAGACCCTGGACGAGTTGATCAAGCTGTTCGACCGGATGGGCGTCGAGCGACCGCACGTCGCCGGCAACTCACTCGGCGGCCGGCTCGCGCTGGAACTGGCCGCGCTGAACGCGGTCCGCTCCGTCACCGCGCTGTCGCCGGCCGGCTTCTGGCGAGCCAACTGGGACTTCGCCTACACCCGGGCCGTCTTCGGCACCATGCGCAGCGTCGGCCGTGCCCTTGAGCCGGCCGTGCCTCGGCTCGTGCACCACACCGCCGGCCGTGGCCTGATGTACGCCGCGATCGTCGCCCGGCCCAGCAAGCTCGATCCCACCGCGGCGCTGGCCGACTTCGAGGCGTTCAAGATCGCCTGGCCCTCGTACAAGCTCATCGTGCGCGAGGGCACGCCGTGGGCCGAGGAGATCCCCGACGACATCCCGATCACCGTCGCCTGGGGCACCAAGGACGCCATGCTGCCGCCCTACCAGGCCAAACGGGCCAAGCGGGCGCTGCCCAACGCCCGGCACCTCGCCCTGCCCGGCTGCGGCCACGTGCCGATGAGCGACGACCCGGCGCAGGTCGCCGCCGTGCTGCTACAGGGCAGCGCCGCCTGACGGATTTCGACGCGTTCGACGCGCCAGCCCCGGTTTTCCGGGATGCTCGGCGCGCCGGGCGGCCTATCATCCGTCGCGGGGAGGCTCGCATGGATGCCGAGACGATCGCGGAGTTGCTGGAGACGGCCGAGAAGGCCCGTGCCCGCGCGGCCGAGGACGCCGTCCACCGTGCCGACCTGGCCTCCGCCTTGTTGGCCTTGGGCATCGCCTACAACGACCACGGCGAATTCCCCGACGCCATCGCCACCGTCGAGGAAGCCGTCGACATCTGGCGCTCCGTCGACGGCGACCAGCGCGGCAGCCTTGCGGTGGGTCTGGCGACGTTGAGCGGCTACTACCTGGCGATCGGCCTGGACGAGGAAGCCAATGCCGCTGCGGCCGAAGCCGCCAACCTGGGCTAGGCGACCGGGGCGCGGGTGAGGACCACGGCGAGGCCGTAGGCCAGTCCCATCACGGCGACCTCGAAGGTGAACCAGCCGGCCAGCGCTGGGATGCGTTGGTGCTGCTCGACCTGGGGCATGAGGCGGAAGCGGATGTTGGCGCCGAGCAGGCCGAGTGCTGCGAAGCAGAGCAGCTTGCCGATCACGATCCAGCCGTAGTGGGTGACGAAAAGGCCGGTCCACAGCGTGATGCCGGGGGTCTCGACGAGGGTGATGACGGCGTTGACCAGGCCGGTGACACCGACGGCGATGAGGCAGACGGTGGCGAGCTTGGAGAACTTGGGCAGGGCGCGGGCCAGCAGGGACCGGTTGGTCAGCAGAAGCACGCCGAGGGCGAGCAAACCGCCGGTCCAGCCGGCGGCGCCCATGACGTGCAGCTCCATCGAGACCATGGTCAGGCCGTGACCGCCCCACGCGAGACCGAAGTTGGAGGCGTGGCCGGTGACGGGGATGGGGAGCAGGCCGAAGACGGAGAGCACGATCCGCAGCTCGGCGGGGACCTTCTCGCCGTGGCGCAGGGCCAGGACGGCGAAGAACAGATAGACCAGCGCGATCGCGGCGCTGATGACCAAGGCCTGGCCGGCGCCGATGTCGGAGACGTACTCGACGATCGTGCCGAGGGTGGGGAAAGCGCCGGGACGGAGGTCGGCGGCGGCGAAGACGAGGGACAGCAGCGCGGTGACCGCCCAGGCGGCGGAGCTGATGACGGCCGCCCGGCGAGCGAGGTCGAGGACGGGTTCGGTCTGCTTGGGACGGTCGAAGCCGAGCAGCATGGGCAGCACGCTCAGCCCGACCGTCACCAGTGACGAAACGTCGAGCAGCACCCGGACCACGGGCAACCCGAACCGGACCAGCGCGCCGGGCTCGACGACACCGGGGGCCGCGGCCTCGCCGGTGAGCGACGTCCCGATGAGGGCGCCGGCGACGGCCGCGAGCAGCAGGCCGACACCGAGCCCGTAGTTGGGCCGCGCGATGGTCCGGGCAGTGGTCACTTCGAGCTGTCCTCCGGCACTCGCCCCATCCGCAGCGCGACGAACACGCCGACGCCGAGCAGCACGACACCGCCGACGATCCACGGCCACACCGGCACCGCACCACTGCCGGAACCGCCGGACGACTGGGGATCAGCCGCCGCGGTGGCCGTAGCCGGCGTGCCGTTGCCGGCCTTGGTCAGGGTGAACTTCACCGAGCCCGACACCGGATGCCCGTCGGCCGACAGGATCCGGAAGCCGACGGTGTAGACGCCGGCCGCGCCCAGCGGCCGCACCGGCGCGCTGATCACGTTGCTGTCCACCTTGGCCGGACCGGCCTCCCAGCGGGTGTTGGCCGGCCCGTTCACCGTGATCACGTCGAAGTCGCCCTGCTGGATGGGCAGGTCGAAGGTGAGGCTCACGGTCGACGGCCCGACCTCGAGCGACGTGCCGTCCTTGGGGTCGCTGCCGACCAGGACGTTGTGCGCGAACGCCGGACCCGCCAGCCCGAGCATGACGCCCACGGCCAGCAGGAGACCGGCAAGAAAACGCTTCACTCGGACTTGCCTTCGGTGGAGGAGGGGGTGGTTGTGGTTGCCGGGCGGCGGCTGCGGAGCACGGCCACCGCGCCGAAGCCCACGCCGAGAGCGCCGACCAGCAGGCCGGCGCCGCCGAGCCAGCGGGCGGTGTTGTCCGAGCCAACGGTGGTCGACGACGCCGTGTCGGTCACGCCGCCGGTCGCGCCCATGGACGACATGTCCATCGCGCCGGGGGCGTTGGCCTTGGTCTGGAGCTTGATCGACGGCGCGGGGTGCTCGGGCTCTTTCTGTCCGGCTGCGGCCGGCTGGTCGGTCCAGTTCACCACGGTGCCGTTGTCGTAGCTCTGCACGGCCGGAAACTGCAGTTCGTCGGTGTCGTCGGGCAGCGGACCGGCCGACACGTCGAACTCCTGGAACTCGCCGGGGTTGACCCGGGTGCCGGGGTCGGCGGTCCAGGTGATCGTCTTGACCGCCTTCTTGACGTCGGCGTTGTTCTCCTTGACCGGCGCGGCCAGCGGCTGGATGTCGATCTGGGACTTCCAGCCGGGCACCGGCTTCACCGACGCCCCGGGGATCGGGTACGAGTCGGGGAAGGTGATCTGCACCTTCACGGTGCCGGCGTCGGGCAGCTCGTTGGGCACCCGGAAGGTGATCTTGGCGTAGCTGCCCTGCACTGCGGTGGTGACGTTGGCGGTGACGTGCGCGGACGCGCCGGGGGCGGCGACCAGGGCGATCACGCCGGCAGCGGCGAGTGCGCCGCCGGCGCGCAGCGCGAAGCGGGTGGTGGACATGGGTGTGTGCTCTCCTGAATGAGAAATGGCTTGGGCTGCAAGGGATTCAGGAGAGAACCGGGGGACCGCGGCGGCCGAGGGACCGGCGTAACAGCACGTCGAGCACGTGGCCGGGGGGCGAAACCGCGACCAGGGCGACCACGCGGTCGGGATGCGGGAAGGACGGCACGACCGGCAGCAGCCGGCGGACCGCGCCGGCCACGGCGACGATCGTGGCGTCGGCCTTGGCCAGCAGCGCGGCGGTCAGGACCAGCGCCACGCCGTGCGCGATGGTCATCGCGCCGGAGCCGAGTACGCCGTCGCCGTGCATCACGGACAGCAGCACGTGTTGGGCCAGCTCGGCGGCGCCGAGCGCGCCGACGATGGTCCAGCTGCTGCGCCAGCGGTCGGCCAGCGCGGTGCCGGCCAGCGCGATGAGCAGGCTCAACGGCAGCACGGGCAGCGTCTCGGGCCAACCGCCGCCGGCCACACCGTGCGCGGTGACGGCCAGGGTGGTGGAGCTGACGGCCAGCATGGCGCCGCGCATCAAGCGCACGGGGCCGGTGAGCTGCTGCCGTCTGGACACGTGGATGAGCGTAAGGGCTCCTCGTAATCGTTCCGAATGGTGGTTTGTAACTACTCCGTTTCGGGTAACCGTCACGTCATGGCTCTGTGGACGTACGTCACGGCGCGCTGGCAGTCCCTGCTGATGGACTCCTACCTGCATGCCAGCGCTGTGGTTCAGGCCACCCTGCTCGCGGCGGTCATCGGCGTCGGGCTGGGCGTGGCCGTCTACCGAAGTCCCGTCGGCTCCGCGGTGGCAACGGCGCTGACCAGCGCGATCTTGACCATCCCGTCGTTCGCGCTGCTCGGCCTGCTGCTTCCGGTGCTCGGCCTTGGCGTGCCGCCGACCATGGTGGCGCTCGTCCTGTACGCGCTGCTGCCGATCGTGCGGAACACCGTGGTCGGCCTGAACGGGATCGACCCGGCGGTGGTGGACGCCGCCCGCGGCATCGGCATGGGCCGGCTGCGCGTGCTGACCGGCGTCGAGCTGCGGCTGGCCTGGCCGGCGATCCTGACCGGCATGCGGGTCAGCACCCAGCTGCTGATGGGCATCGCGGCCATCGCGGCGTACGTGAAAGGCCCCGGCCTCGGCAACCTGATCTTCAGCGGGCTGTCCCGGGTGGGCAGCGCCAACGCGGTCGACCTCGCGCTGGTCGGCACCGTCGGCGTGATCGTGATCGCACTGCTGCTGGACGGCGGGTACGTGCTCGTCGGCCGGCTGACCACACCGAGGGGCATTCGTGACTGACCAAGCCGTCGACATCCAGCTCGAGAACGTCACCAAGCGCTATCCGGGCGGCCGGCAGGCGGCGGTCGAGGACTTCAGCATGAGCATCGCGGCCGGCGAGATCGTGGTCTTCGTCGG
>DATJJB010000019.1:0-6623 GCA_035492655.1 Kutzneria sp.
CGGACGAAAGACAGGGTGTTCACCGCCATCACCGCCGACCCCGGCCCGGCGGTGTCCACCCGCGATGCCAGGTGGTCGACCGCGCCGGTGAGCGCCTCGCGGCCCAGCTCGTCGGCCTCCCGCCAGCTCGTGAGCAGATCAAGGTAGACCTGGTCCGACTCGGTGCCGGTGATCGCGTCGTGGTGCGCCCCGTACACCAGCTGCCGCCAGGCCTTGTCCAGCGCCTCGACGGGAAAGCGGGCACCGAGCAGCCAGGCGAAGGTGGCCGTGCGCTCGGCGTCGAGGACGGCGACCTCCGCCGCACGCTGCGCCTGCTTGGTGTCGATGTAGGAGACGTCCTTGCCGGTGTAGACCGGGTTCATGTCGCGGGTCTGCGGTGAGAACACGATCGACCGCTCGGCGGCGTCGGCCCGCACGGCAGCGAAGAACTCGCGCGGCAGGCCCACCACGAACCTAGGCCACACATATCGGGCGTTCCACTCGCGGTGGATCTGCGTGCAGAACCGGGACGGCACGTTGTGGTCGTGGCCGACCGGCAGCAGCACGTTCCGGGTCGCCGCCACCTTCCGCAGCGAGCTGAACTGCCGGTACGCCTCGGCCATCGCTTCGTCCAAAGTGGACTTGCGTTCGATGTCCCAGCCGGCAACGTAGTGATCGGCCAGGTAGGCGGTGAGCAAACCCCGCCCGCTCGGCGCGATCCACTCGAATTCCGACGGGAACTGCATCCGGGTGATGTCGCCGGTGTGCCGCTTCGCACCGACATGGTGCCACGGGCCGCGCGCCCACACGCTGGAGTCGAGGCCGGCGTCGGCCATCAGACCCGGATAGGCCGGATCGTGCCCGAACACGTCCAGCATCCATGCCGAACGCGGATCCGCGCCCAGCACATCACGGTGGTAGCCGACGCCGTGGACGGCGTTGCGGATGGTCGACTCCGGGTGGGTCAGGTTGGTGTTGGCCTCGTTGTAGTTGCCGCCGACCAGCTCGATCCGCCCGTCCCGGATGAACCGGCGCAGGTCGGCACGGTCCTCGGGAAACGCGTCCCGGTGCGGCTTGAGGTAGTCGACCTCGGCCAGCACGAAGCGGTAGTCCTCGTCCTCGCGGGCCGCGTCCAGATGGGCCCGGACCAGGTCGAACGCGGAGAGCTGGAACGGCATCCGCTTCTCCTGCGCGCCGGGCAGGTCCAGCCAGGTGTCGGTGAAACCGGCCTGGGTGTTCCACCACACCGGGTCGTAGTGGAAGTGCGAGACCATCCACATGGTCCAGCCGGTCTCCGCGGCCGTCACCATCGTGTCCATAGTGGACACCGGAACGCCGTCCCGCTCGACCAGCACGGTCGCCGGGTAGGCGACGCCGGTGGAGGTCGGCGCGCCGAACACGACGCCGACCTCCACCACGACCTCGCCGGAGCCGGGCGGCACCACGGCCGCCTCCGGGGTACGGATCAACGGGCCGGCCAACCGGACCAGCAGCGGCGTCGTCCGGAGGCCGGCGAGGGTCACCCGCACGACCTGACGCGGCGCCGCCGCCGGCCCGACGAACAGATCCGTGTCCCGTACCTCGGTGATCACTTCGCGTTCGCCAGCGCGGTCTTGGCGGTGGTGAAGAACTGGCTGACGCCGTCGGCGATCGTCATCTTGCCGAAGGCGATCTGCTTGGCGGCGGCGTCCAGCGCGGTCTTCACGTCCTGGTAGCCGGGCGGCGCCGTCGGCGCGGCCGGCAGCCCCTCCTTGGCCACCTGCTGGGCCACGTACTGCCCGTAGGTGACGTCCCGCTTGTCGGCTGCGCCCAGTGACGGCATCAGCAGGTTCAGCGCCTTGTCCGACGGCGGGAAACCCCGCTGGATGCCCATGTCCTTGATGGCGTCGGGGTTGCTGACGAACAGGTCGATCAGCTTGGCCGCGCCGTCCGGGTTGCGGCTCTTGGCCGGGATGCACAGCAGCACACCGCCGCTGAGCGCCTGGCCGGTCTTGCCGTCCTTGCCCCGCGGGACCACGACGATGTCCAGGGTGTGCGGGGTCAGCGGCTGCATCTGGGCCAGTCCCCACCCCGTGGTCATCGCGATCTGGCCGGCGATCAGCGGGTGGGTCCCGCTGGCCTCGCCGGCGTTGGCCAGCAGGTCGGGCGGGGTGATGGCGCCGCTCTTGCGCAGCCCGGCCCAGTAGGTGAACCACTCGGTCAGCTCGTCGGGGCCGAAGCCCACCTCGCCACTGGCGGTGTAGAGGTCCTTGCCCCGCTGGCGCAGCCAGGGTTGCAGCGCACCGGAGTCGTCGAAGGACGAGTCCAGCGCCCCGTACTTGCCCGTGCCCAGCGCCTTGGAGATCTCGGCGGTGATGGTCGAGAAGTCGTCCCACGTCCAGCCGTCGGCCGGCGGCGTGATCTTCAGCTGGTCCAGGACGGTCTTGTCGTAGAGGATCGGCGCGTAGCCGGAGCCCGACGGCACGCCGTAGGGCTTGCCGCCGACCGTCCCGGCCGCGCGCACCGCGGGGTAGAGCGTGTCCAGGTGGATGGTGTCCGGCACGTACTTCGACAGGTCGGTTAGCACACCCTTGGCCGCGTAGGTGCTCACCAGCGCGGTGTCCATCTGGAAGATGTCCGGCGGGTTGCCGCCGGCGAACTCGGTGTTGAGCTTGTCGAAGTAGCCGTCGTAGCCGGAGAACTGGGTGGTCACCGCGATGCCGGTCTGCTGCGTGAACACCTGGAGCGCCTTCTGGTACGCCTTGTTGCGGGCGTCGCCGCCCCACCAGCGGAACGTCAGCGAGGTGTTCGACGAGGAACTGCTGCTGGGCGGCGCGAAGCCGCAGCCGGCCAGTGCGCTCACCGCGACGCCGCCGGCCGCGAGGCCGAGGAACCCTCTCCTGGACAGGTTGTCAGGCATGGTTGTTCTCTTTCTACGCAGGGCGGGGAAGATCACTTGATCCCGGTGTTGGCGACGCCGTCGACCAGGCGGCGCTGTGAGATCAGGAAGACGGCCACGGTCGGCACGAGGGTGACCACGGACATCGCGAGCATGCCGCCGTAGCTGGAGCCGCTCGCCTTGTCGATGAACGAGTTCAGTCCGAGCGGCACGGTGTACCGGCTGTTGTCGGACAGGTAGACCAGTTGGCGCAGGAAGTCGTTGAACGTCCAGATGAACGTCAGCACGCCGGTGGTGATCAGCGCCGGTCGCAGCAACGGCACGATGATGGTGAGGAACACTCGCACATGGCCGGCGCCGTCCAGCGCCGCCGCCTCGTCCAGCTCGCGCGGGATGCCGCGGATGAACTGCACCATCAGGAAGATGAAGAACGCGTCGTAGGCCAGGAAGTACGGCACCACCAGCGGCAGGAAGGTGTTGATCCAGTTGAGCTGGTAGAAGATCGTGTACTGCGGGATCAGCGTGGCCTGGAACGGCAGCATCAGCGTGCCCAGCATCAACCCGAACCACATCTTGCGCAGCGCGAAGTCCAACCGCGCGAACGCGTACGCGGCCAGCGCGCAGGAGATCAGGTTGCCGATCACCACGCACACCGAGACCGTCACCGAGTTGGCCAGGTACACGCTGAACGAGGTGCCGGTGGCGGTCCAGCCGCTGAAGTAGTTGGCCAGGGTGAACGTCAGCGGCAGCGGGCTGACGGTGGTGAAGATCTGGTTCTCCGGCTTGAACGACGCGCCGACCAGCCAGACCAGCGGGTAGATCATCACGACCAGGGTCAGCAGCAGCACGGTGTGGGCGCGCCAGTGGATCCGGCGCCGAGCGGGGGCGGTCATCGCGGTGTCTCCTCTCACTCGGCGTAGTTGACCCAGCGGCGCGCGGACCAGAAGTAGACCGCGGTGAACGCGCCGATCACCAGGAACAGCACCCAGGCCATCGCCGAGGCATAGCCCATCTGCAGGCTGCCGAAGCCCTTGAGGTACAGGTAGAGCGTGTAGAGCAGGGTGGAGTCGATCGGGCCCCCGGTGCCGGCGGACACCACGAACGCCGGCGTGAAGGTCTGGAACGCGTTGATCGTCTCCAGCACCAGGTTGAAGAACACCATCGGGGACAGCAGCGGCAGGGTGATGGTGAAGAACACCCGCACCCGGCCGGCGCCGTCCAGCGCCGCCGCCTCGTACAGGTCCTGCGGCAGTTGCTTGAGGCCGGCCAGGAAGATCAGCATCGGCGTGCCGAACTGCCAGCCGGACAGCAGCACCAGCGTCCACATCGCGTAGCGGGGGTCGCCGATCCAGTCCGCGCCGTGGATCCCGAACCAGCTCAGGAACTCGTTGAGCAGGCCCTGCTGGGAGAAGATCTGCCGCCACATCACCGAGACCGCGACGCTCGCGCCCAGCAGCGACGGCAGGTAGAACACCGACCGGTAGAAGCCCAACGCCGCCAGGCCGCGGTTGAGGGCCACCGCGACCAGCAGCGCCAGCGCCAGCTTGAGCGGCACCGACGTCACGACGTAGATCAGCGTGACCTTGACCGCCTGGAGGTAACGCGGGTCGCCCAGCAGGTTCACGTAGTTGTCGAGGCCGATCCACTGTGGAGCGGTGAGCAGGTTGAACTTGGTCAGCGACAGGTACAGCGAGTACACCATCGGGATCAGCGTGAAGCCGAAAACGCCGATCAGCCAGGGCGCGAGGAAGCCGTAGCCGGCGAGGTTGTGCTTGTGCCGCTTGCGCTTGTTCACCCGCACCGACCGGCGCGGCGGCGGCACGGGGACGACGGCCGGGGCGGCGACCGTTTTCTCCGACATGGGTGTCACTCCTGGGACATGGCGTTGCCGTCGGGGCGAAGGGCCCGAAGTGGACAGTGCTCTGCTTCCACGCGGCGCGGTGCCAGTCCGTCCCAGGGAGCTGGAATGCGCTTTCCAAGACGGTAGGGGCCGCTCGCTTCGGGTGTCAACGGTAATTGACCTAGACGATTAGAGCGCGACAACGGCACGCCGCACCCCCAGGTCCCTGGCCAGCTGGGCGGCGCCGAGCACGGTGGCCCGCTCGCCCAACCGACCGACGACCACCTCAGTCGGCCAGCTCAGCTCGGCCAGCGTGGCGACGACTCCCCCGGTGAGCAGCGGATTCGCCCCGACGCCGCCGCCCAGCACCACCAGGCCGGGATCGAGCACGGCGGTCAGCGACGCGGCCACCTTGCCCACCTCCCTCGCGTGCTCCCGGACGAGCTCGGCGGCCACTGGATGACCCCGTTCGGCCGACGCGAACAGGGCGACCGCGTCGGGCGGCGGCGGTCCGTCCGCGCCGGACCAGCGGGCCCGCACGCGGCGCAGCAGACCGGGAGATCCCAGCCGGGCCTCCAGCGCCTCATGACCGGCCGGCCGCTCGTCCACCCACGGATAGGCCAGGCGCGCGAGTTCGCCCGCGGCCCCGTTCAGGCCTCGCACCAGCTGCCCGTTGATCACGATCCCGGCCCCGATGCCCACGCCGACCTGGAGGTAGACGAAGGTGTCCCGGCCACCGGCGACTCCTTCGCGCAGCTCGGCGACGGCCGCGCAGTTGACGTTGTTCTCGGTCAGGACCGCCGCGCCCGAAGGCAGTCCGAGCCCGTCGACCGCGGCCCGCGT
This sequence comes from Kutzneria sp., assembly GCA_035492655.1. Classification (GTDB taxonomy): domain Bacteria; phylum Actinomycetota; class Actinomycetes; order Mycobacteriales; family Pseudonocardiaceae; genus Kutzneria. Next base: position 5,541 of record DATJJB010000019.1, read on the forward strand.
CCGTTCGTCGACCGTCGGATCGCCGGGCCGCCCGTCGGGTGTCACGACATCGGGCACCGCGACCACGACCGCCCGCAGCGGGCCGCTGCGACTGCGTCGGCGCAATGCGGCACGGACCATCGCGCGGGCCTGCGCCGGCTCGTCGGTCTGCCGTTCGTCGAGCAGTCTTCCGTCGAGGGCGACCGCCCGGAAGGAGACCTGGGTCGAGCCGTGGTCGACGGCGAGCACATAACCGGCGGCCGGGCCGAGTCGATACACCACGGCCGAGCGACCAATTGTGCCGTGCGCCGCACCATTGCGTTCGATGAGTTCGATGGCCTCCAATTCGGACACGGCCGTGGAAACCGTCGGCTTGGAAAGTCCGCAGTCGACGGACAATTGCGGTCTCGTCGCCTGACCACGAGTGGCCAGGCCGAGAAACACCTGCTGAGCGCTGGCAGACAGGCTCACCGGGCGGACGCCCCCCTTCGTCGTCGTGCCGGCTCGTCACGGTTCGCGCCGGCCTCTTGACAGGCGACCACATTAGTTAGTTGACTGCTTAACGAACAGAGCGGGTCCCAGCCGCTTTCCGCGTTCGCGACGAACGCGAGCACCACTCAGGATGCAGTGCGGTTCCACGCGCCGTGCGACTTCTGACCATGCCCGGAAAGGAACCCGCGTGCCGGATCTGTTCTCCGGCGTTCGGGTCGGGATCGATGTCGGCGGCACCAAGACGCACCTGCGCGCCGTCCGCGGCGGCCAGGTGCTGGCCGACCGCGTCGTATCGAGCGAGGGCTGGCGGCCGGCCGACACCGCGTCGGCTGCCGCCTCCCTCACCGACCTGATCGCTACCACATTGCCCGACGTCGCCCTCGGAGCGGTCGCTGTCGGGGCGCACGGCTGCGACAGCGCGCGGGCGTGCGAAGCACTCGAGGCCGAGCTCGCTCGCCGGCTGCGGACCGTGAAGTGCTTGGTGCGCAACGATGCCGAGCTGCTGGTGCCCGCGTGCGGCCTGACCGCCGGGGTCGGCGTGGTGGCCGGCACCGGTTCCGTGGCGGTGGGCCGGGACCGCTGGGGAGAGCCGGTGTTCATCGGCGGCTGGGG
>DATJJB010000020.1:0-2300 GCA_035492655.1 Kutzneria sp.
CGGTCAGGGTGCGCAGATGGATGGGGTTCAGCATCAGACGCAATTCAGTTCGGGACGGTCCGAACTGGTGGCGAACCGATCGACGGACAGCCCGGTCACGTCGACCACGGGCGGCACGCCGAGCACGAGGTCCCGCAACACCTCGCCGACCGCCGGCCCCTGCAGGAACCCGTGCCCCGAGAAACCGGTCGCGTACAGCAGCCGCCCGACCTCCCGGGATTCGCCGATCAGGGCGTTGTGGTCGGGGCTCATCTCGTACAGCCCGGCCCACCGATGCGCGATGCCGACCTCGGCCAGCGACGGCGCGCGCCGCTGCACGGCCTCGGCCAGACCCGGCAGCCACTCGTCGCCGGTGACGAGGTGGAAGCCCGGCTCCTGGTCCGGATCGGACATCCCGACCAGCAGTCCCGGTCCCTCGGGGTGGAAGTAGAACGACGTGCCGAAGTCGATGGTCATCGGCAGGTCGGCCGGCAGGTCGGGCAGTTCGGAGGTCACGATGATCTGCCGCCGCAGCGGCACCACGGGCAGCGGCACGCCGGCCATCTCGCCGACAGCCGCCGACCACGCCCCAGCCGTGACGACAACAGTTGACGTGTCGACAAGTCCCGCTGTCGTCCGAACGCCGGTGATCACGCCGTCGGCGACGTCGATGCCGGTGACCGCGCAGTGCTGACGGATCCGCGCACCAAGCCGGCGGGCCCCTCGCGCGTACCCCTGGACCACGGCCTCGGGTGTGCAGTGCCCGTCCGTTGGTGAGAACGCCGCGGCGAGCAGGCCGTCGCCGACGATCAGCGGCGAAAGCTCGATCGCCTGCTCGACGGTCAGCATCCGGCTCGGCACGCCGAGCTCGTTCTGCAACCGGACACCGTCCTCGAAGGCGGCGACATCGGCCTCGTCGTCGAGCAGGAACAGGTAGCCGTGCTGGCGCAGGTCGATCTCCGCGCCGGGACGCTCGCCGAATCGTTCGAACGCCGCGAGCGAGCGCCGGGCCAACTCGATGTTGGCCGGGTCGGAGAACTGGGCGCGCACCCCGCCGGCCGCCCGACAGGTGCTGCCGGAACCGAGTTCGTCCCGTTCCACCAGCAGCACGTCGACCCCGGCCTCGGCGAGGTGGAACGCGGTCGACAGCCCCATCACACCACCGCCGACGACGATCACCTCGGCTCGCTCGGTCATGTGATTCACGCTAAGCCAGGATCACCGCGAGCAGGCCGGCAAACAACCCGATTAGCGCACACAGCGCAGCGCCGATACGAGGGTACGGCCGACCGGGCACCCACCGGAGCACCGGCACGAGGAGCTGCGACACCGCGAGCGCCACGACGACGAGCACACCGATGGCGCGCAGGCCGCCGCCGGTGAAGCTGGTCGGCACCTGCGGCAGGAACAGCGCGGCGGCCGCGATCACCGACAGCCAGATCGACACCACCGGCCCGACGGTCACCACCAGCATCAGCAGCGCGAACAGGTGCGAGGCGCGTTGCTCCTTCACGACGCCCACCGTAGTTGTCGTGAGCGGGGGCAGGGTGCCCATCCCCTGCCGCCGCCCACGTCCCACTTCGCCCGGCCGGTCCCACTGTGGCACTGGAGCCGTCACACGCTGGGGTGGAGCTTGGGCGCTCGAACCGGTGAAAATATATTGTTCAACGGTTATCGCCGAAAGGGGTCCCGTGGCCGATCCGACCGGCGGTCCGGTGGAGCTGCTTGCCGCCGACCGCCTCCAGCTGGACCGCGTCAGCACCGCGGAACGTGTCGCCGACGTGCTGCGCACCAGGATCACCGTCGGCGACCTGCCGCCGGGCACCCGGCGGTCCGAGGAGGCGATCGGCGCCGCGCTCGGCGTCTCCCGCAACACGCTGCGCGAGGCCTTCCGGCTGCTCACCCACGAGCGGCTGCTGGTGCACGAGCTGAACCGCGGCGTGTTCGTTCGGACGCTGACCCAGGACGACGTCACTGACCTGTACCGCCTGCGCAAGGTCGTCGAGTGCGGCGCCCTGCGCTACGCCGAGGTCACCGCCGAGGACATCCAACGCGTGCAGCTGGTCATCGACGAGGCAGTGGCTGCGGCCGCGCGGGCCGACTGGGCCGCCGTCGGCACCCACAACCTCCGGTTCCACCAGGCGCTGTGCGAGCTGGCCGGCAGCCCTCGCGTCGTGGACATGATGCGCGGCATCCTCGCCGAGCTGCGGCTGGTCTTCCACGTGATGGGTGATCCACAGCGGTTCCACGAGCCGTACATCAAGCGCAACCAGGAGATCCTGGCGGCGCTGGCCAAGCAGGGCCGGGAGCGCGCCGAGCAG
>DATJJB010000021.1:0-7780 GCA_035492655.1 Kutzneria sp.
GCCGTGTTGACGATGCCGGAGTCGCTGTTGAGCATCCACGACCAGGTGGAGGCGGACACGATCAGCGGCAGCAGCCAGGGCACCAGGAACATGGCGCGCAGCGTGGCCGACAGTCGGAAGCGCTGTCGGAAGAACACCGCCAGCGCCAGCCCGACGGTGTACTGGAAGGCGATCGACGCGCCGGTGAACACCGCCGTGTGCACCAGCGCCGGCAGGAACGTCGGGTCGCCGAGCACGGTGCCGTAGTTCGCCAGGCCGGTGAACGGCGCGTCGCCCTGGACGAAGGAACGGACGGTGTAGTTGCGCAGGCTCAGGTCGATGTTGCGGAACAGCGGGTAGGCGTAGAACACCGCCAGGTACACCGTGACCGGGAGCAGGAATCCCCAGGCGGCCCACTGGTCGAGGTTGCGGCGACGACGGCCGGCCGGGACGGCGGCCGTCGTCGCGCGCGGCGCGATGGTGGTCATCCCTTGCCCGCGGCGGCCTGCGCGGCTTGCAGCGCGGCGGCCGGTGACTTCGAGCCGGACAGGGTGGCCTGCACGGCGGTCCACATCTGCTCGGAGATCTTCGGGTACTTGGTGCCCAGGTTGTCGCTCGTGCGTCCCTTGGCGGCGTGCACGGCGTCCACCCACACCTGCAGCGCCGGGTCGGCGGCGGCCTGCTTCTGCTGCACGGCGGCGGCCGGCGCGACGTAGGACAGCGTGGCGTCCGTGGCGTAGATGTTGTCCGGGTTGGTCAGGCAGGACACGATCTTCTGGTCCGTGGCGTAGCGGGCGGTGTCCTTCTGCGTGGGCACGGTGACGAACTCGCCGCCGGTCGGCACCGGCGCGGCGCCGCCGTGCTGCGCCGGCACGGTGATCGTGCCGTACTCGAAGCCGAGCTTCTTGGCGTTGCCCAGCTGCCAGGTGCCGTTCTCCGCGAACGCGACGTTGCCGGCGGCGAAGTCCTGCCAGCTCGTGGTCTGGGTATTGTTGATCACCGAGTTCGGCGCGTAGCCGGCCTTGAGCCAGTCGCTCCACAGCGTGAGCGCGGCGACGCCCTGCGCGGAGTCCAGCTGGTTCAGCTGGGCGCCGGAGCCCCAGAACCACGGCAGGAACTGGAAACTGCCCTCCTCGGTGCCGATCGCGGAGAACGTGATGCCCTTCTTGCCGGCGCCCGCGACCTTGGCCAGCGCCGCCGTCAGCGACGCCCAGTCCTTGACCGACGCCGGATCCACGCCCGCGGCTTGGAGGATCGCCTTGTTGTAGAACAGGGCCAGCGTGTTCGCGCCGATCGGGGTGCCGTAGGTCTTGCCGCTGAGCTGGCCGGCGCCGAGCAGGTTCGGGTCGACGCCGGACGTTTCGATCTTGGTGTCGTCGGTGGCGGCGAGCACGCCCGCGTCGGCCAGTGTCGACACCACCGGGTTGTCCACGACCAGCACGTCGGGGGCGTTGCCCTGCTGGGCGGCGAGCAGGACCTTGTTGGTCAGGTCCGTGGTGTCGAACGCGGTCCGCTTGACCTTGACCCCGGCCTTGTCGCCGCACGACTCGACCAGTTTCGTCCACGCGGCGTTGCCGTCGAACTGCGGATAGGGATCCCAGACCGTGTAGTCGGTGCTGGCGGCGCCGGCGCCGCCGCCGGTGGAACCACAGGCGGTGAGTCCCACCGCGGCGGTCACGGCGACCGCGACGCCGGCCAGGCGTCTGGGCGTGGAAGTCTTCATCACGGAAGTCCCTTCGGGAAAGTGTGGCCGGCCGGCGGGCCGGCGGAAGTTCAGCAGGTCGGCGCCGGGCCGGTGCTGCCCCGCAGCGAGACCGGCGGCGCGAGCAGGTGGTGCCGGGGCTCGCCGGACGGATCGTCCAGGCGAGCCACGAGCAGGTCGACCGCCAGCCGACCCAGTTGCGCCGCGGGCACGTCCGCGGCCGTCAGTTGTGGGGACACCATCTGGGCCCAGTGCGGCAGCGCCACGCCGGCGATGGAGAAGTCGCCGGGCACACTGCGTCCGGCCCGCGCCAGTCCTTGGTACAGACCGCCGAGCGCCGCCTCGTTCAAGGTGACGATCGCGGTGGTGTCCGGGTCGTCGTGCAGGATCTGCTCGACCCGGGCCTGGCCGGACGCGGCGTCGTCGTCGCACGGGTAGTGCCGGCCGGTCAGCCCCCGTGCGGCGATGGCGCGATCGAAGCCCTCCAGCCCGCGGTGGGCCGACTCGTAACCGATGCGCAGCAACCGTTCCGGCCGGTTGACCAGCGCGATCCGACGGTGGCCGAGGTCGGCCAGGTGATCGACGCAGGCCGTGACCAGCGCCCCGTGATCAACGCCGACCCAGCAGGTGCGGTCCGGCGCGGCGGTGCGGCCGATGGTGACGAACGGGAAGTCGGCCTCGAGCAGGTAGTCGATGCGCTCGTCGGCCAGCCTGACCTCCATCAGGATCGCGCCGTCGACCCGGCGTTCGGCCAGCAGCCGCCGCAGCGACGAGGTGCTGTCCGGCCCCGCGGTGGACAGCAGCACGTCGTACTCGTGCACGGCAGCCGCGTCGGCCAGGCTGCCGATGAAGTCCAACTGCATCGCCGTGTAGTGGTGGCCGACGGCGGGCGGGAACACCAGGCCGATCGTGCTGGTGCGGCCGGCGGCCAGCGCGCGGGCGCTGGCATTGGGCTGATAGCCCAGTTCGTCGACCACCTGCTGGATCTTTCGGCGGGTGGCCTCGGACACCGATCGCTTGCCGCTCAACGCGTAGGAGACCGTGCTCCGTGACACGTTGGCCCGTCGGGCGATCTCTCCGATGTTCACGGCGCTCCCTTGTCGAACCGGTTCGCGTGAGAGGCAGGTTAGGTACGTGTGTCCGGCGTGTCAACGGGCCAGATGCTGAGGGTTGACAGGCTCGGCCGGCACTTCTAGCTTTCTCGACACGATGCGAACCGGTTCGACGATCGAGTCGACGATCGCAGGTTGACGGTGGCCGACAGCCGGCCGCACTTGCCGCTTCTGCACATCCCGGACCGGTATCTGCCGGCCCCATCCCGACTTCACCCACCGGGAGGAACACGCATGCCCACATCCTGTCGACGCGGGGCCACCGTCCTACTGGCCGCGCTGACCACGGCCGCGCTGGCCACCGCACCGGCCCACTCCGCCACCACGAGCGTGACCGTCGACTTCGCGACGGCCGGCGGCGCGCCCACCTATCACGCGGCGGGCACCCTCTACGGGATGTCACCCGACGGCTCGCTGCCGCAGGATCACTTCTACACCGACATCAAGTGGCATTTCGAACGGGCCGGCGGCGCGCAACTGAACAACGGCGGCTACGCCACCAGCCTGGCCGACTACCAGACCCGCTGGGCCGCGACCCTGGCCCAGTACAAGCGCACCGCGGCCCTGGGCGGGACCTTCGTCCTGCTGCCGCACGACCTGTGGGGCGCCGACGGCACGACCAACCAGGGCTGGCCCGGCGACAACAACGACTGGACCCAGTTCGACAACTTCGTCACCCAGCTCATCGGGGACGTCAAGGCCAACACCATGACCGTCCAGTGGGACCTGTGGAACGAGCCGGACGGCAGCGGCTTCTGGGGTCGGTCCCAGGCCCAGTACCTGCAGATGTGGTCGCGGTTCTACGCCCGGGTGCGGGCCGCGTTCCCCGGCCAGCTCATCGTCGGACCGAGCATCGCGAACAAGCCCGGCTCAGGCAACCCCTGGTGGACGACGTTTCTCAGCTACGCCAAGGCGAACAATGTCGCGCCGGACATCTGGAGCTGGCACGACGAACCCGGCGACCCGGTCGGCGAGACGGCCGCGGCCAACTCGACCCTCGCCGCGGCGGGCCTGAGCAACACCCGGCCGTACCAGATCAACGAGTACGCCACCTTCGACATGCAGACCCCCGGCGGCGGCGCCTGGTTCATCGGCCGACTGGAACGGGCCGGCGCCGACGGCCTGCGCGGCAACTGGGCCTCCGGCACCGCACTGCACGATTACGAGGCGAACCTGCTCACCAGGAACAGCGCCGGCCAGTACCTGCCGCTCGGTGAGTGGTTCATGTACCGGTACTACGGCTCGCAGACCGGGAACATCGTCAATTTCGTTCCGGGCACCGGTGTCGACGGGTTGGCCACCAAGGACAACACCGCGCACAACGCCAAGGTGCTGCTCGGCAGCAACGGCAACACCGGCACGGTGACCGTCAACCTGACCGGCCTGAACACCACTTCCGTGGTGGCGAACGGGCAGGTCCGCGCGGTCCTGCAACGGATTCCCGGCAACGGCGGCGGCGCGGTGACCGGGCCGCAGACGGTGTCGGACCAGATCCTGGGTGTCAGCAACAACTCCGCCGCGGTGAGCGTGCCGTACACGAACGCCGCCGACGGCTACACCGTCACGTTGCTGCCACCGGCCAACGCCACCATTTCGACTGTCGCGGTGAGCGAGAACAGCGGGCAGTGCCTGGACGACACCAATCGCAGCACCGCGAATGCCACGCAGTACCAGCAGTACTACTGCGAGGGCGGCTACCAGCAGATGCTCGATCTCACCCCGGTGGCCGGTCGGGCCAATACCTACACCGTGGTCAACGAGCTGAGCGGCAAGTGCCTTGACGTCAGCGGAGCGTCCACAGCGGACGGTGCCGCGGTGATCCAGTACACCTGCAACGGCCAGACCAACCAGATGTTCACGCTCACTCCGGTGACCGCGCTCGGCAACAGCCAGGACTACCAGTTGGTCGCCGTGCACAGCGGCAAATGCGTTGATGTCAGCAACGTGTCGACGACGGCCGGCGCGCTGATCCACCAGTGGACCTGCGACGCTGCCGGCACGCTGAGCACCAAGAAGAACCAGATCTGGCGGCTGCAGGGCAAAGCCTGAGGCGGCAGCGCCCCGGCCGGTCCCCAGGGGCCGGTCGGGGCGGCGTCTGTTCTCATCGGACGAACCGCGCCGGTCCGCGGGTCACCAACCGTCCCAACCCCACGGATCGTGGTCGCCGGGGCAGCCTGGCGGGTGATTCCCCGTGCTGGGCGGGGGAACAGGTCGCGACCGGGTGGTCGGTGGGGCCTGCGGCGTCGACGGGGTCGAGCTGTGGACCGGACGTGGGCCGACGGACCAGTGGAAGGTCGCCGTTGTCGTAGCGGAGGCGCTGGTGGCCGTGACCGTCACGGTCCACGTTCCCGGAGAGGTCGGACTGCCACTGATGTGACCGGTCGCCGTGTCGATCGACAGGCCGGCAGGCAGCGGTGACGCCTGGTAGGTGATCGTGGCCTGGTCGCTGGCGTGCGCACTGAGGGCGAGGTGGACGGTGGTCCCCACCATCCCGTGCTGATCATTCGGCCGTACCAGGGAAACGGTGACCGGTGCGTCGACCGACCAGGTGAACGAGGTCGTGCCGAAGTCGCCGTCGGCATCGGTGGCGGTCACGGTCACCCGGGTGGTTCCGGCGTCGGTGGGGGAGCCGGAGATGTCGCCGGTGATCGGGTCGATGGCGGTTCCGGCCGGCAGGCCGACAGCGCGCAAGGCCTGGACACCGAACGCGCCGCTGACCGCGATATGCAGGCGCACCGGGGTTCCGACGGTGCTGTGCTGGTCGCTCGGATTGTCGACCACCAGTGCGACGGACCGCAGCGCCGCGGTCGGTCTGCCACCGGTGGCCGCCTCGGCCGTACCGTCCACGCGCTGGCCGGTGGACAACCCGATCAGCGACCCGGTCGTCGCGGCGACGACCACCGCCAGGCTCAGCACCGCTAGCCTGCCTCGTCGAGGAGACGGCCCCAGCGGCACAGCGCGACGTCTGCGATGTCGGCCGGCCATCGGTATGGGCGGCAACCTGGTCTCGGGGCCGATGACCGTCCACACCGGGTACGGAGGTTGTGTTGCGGCGTCCGGGCGTAGCCCGCGTGCGCCGGGCGGACCACCGCTCTGCTCTTCGTGCACGAGGCCTCTTTAGCTTGTCCAGCAACGAATTGCGGGAAGCATGCCACCCCACCGCTGAGGTGTGAAGAGGATTCTCGTCGTCTCCTGAGCGTTCGACAGGTTCGATCGACGTGAGCTTCACTCCGACTTCGGGCGCGGTCGTTGGTGCCCGGGGCGGGCCGGTGCGCGAATCAGCGCGGCGACCCAGTTGGCCCGTGGATCGATGTCGACCAGCACGGCCGTGATCAGCAACGTCGCCGGAACGGCCAGCAGCAGACCCAACGGACCCAGCACCCACGCCCAGAAGGCCATCGCCATGAACGTGGTCACGGCCGACAGTCCGACGGCGTCGCCGACATAGCGCGGCTGGATCAACGACTGCGCGACGAAGTTGACGGCGGTGTAGACCACGATGACGATCAGCATGAGTTCCCAGCCGCTGATGACCAGGGCGAGCAACGCGGGCGGCAGCAGCCCCAGGAGGAATCCCACGTTGGGCACGTAGTTGGTCACGAAGGCCAGCAGGCCCCACAGCACCACCAGCGGAATGCCCATCCACGCCAGGGCGATCGCGTCCAGCGCGGCGACGATCAGGCCGAAGATCGTGGTGGCGACGAGGTATCGCCGGGTTCTGCTGGCGAAGTCCCGCATCGCGACGCCGGCATGCGGGCGGTGCGCGGCGATCTCCAGCAGCCTGGCGTCCATGCCGCTGGCCTCCACGCTGAGAAACAGCAGGAGCCCGAGCAGGAACACCACGCTCGTCGTCATCCCGGTCAGGTCGACCAGCACGGCGCCGATCGCGGACAGCAGCTTGCCGACGTCCAGCGCGTCGGCGACCTGCTGGAGCTGGGCCGCACCGACGCCGAGCCGGCCCATCGCCTCGGTGACGTTCGCGAGCAGGGCCTGGAACCGGTCCCCGTACTGGGAAAGCAGCGTGGCCAGGTTCGCGAAGGAGACGATCACCACCATGCCGAACGCGACGAGCACGCCGTACACCAGCAGGACGAGAGTCAGGGTCGCGGCCCAGGCGGGAACCCGGTGCCGGCGCAACCACTTGATCACCGGGCTCACCACGATCACGATCACCAGTGCCAGCAACGTCGGCGCGACCAACCACGCCGCCGCCCTGATGCCGGCCACCGTGATCACCGACGCGCCGGCGCCGAGGAGAAGAACGAGGCCGCGTGGCATTGCCGTGCCACCACCCGGCGCCGCACTGCGCATCACCACCGGGCGAGGCCGGCGCGGCGACGTCCGCGCTCGCTTGTCCTGGCCACCGTCCGCGCTACCTTGATCACCATCCGGCATCCGGCCACTCTGACATGACGGCGACGGCGCGCTCCTCATCCTGCCGGGGTGATCCGGCTCGGCCCGATCACGTGCGGTGGGTCCGAGCGCGAGCCGCCAGCTTGCCCAGTTCCCACAACGTCAACAGCGCCACCGGCGGCACCAGCGCCCAGCCGAACTGCGCTGCGGTCAGCTGCGTGGTGCCGAGCAGTCGCTGAAACCCGTCCAGCTGCGTCACCAGCACCGCGAGCACGAACTCCCCGAGCACCACCCAGTTCAACTGCTTGCTGTCGAACGTGTCCGTCGTCAGTACGGACGCGGTCTCGCCACGGCATTCGAGACCCGCCACGATGAGGCACAGCGCGAACGCGGTGAAGGCGATCGAGTTGGCGATGCGTGGATCACCGAAGCGTGACTCGCCAAGGCTCAGCACCGCGAGCAGCATCGCGCTGATCACCAGGCCCGCCGCCCCGACCGTCACCAGCACCCCGTTGCTCACGACCGGCGCGCCGCGAGGCCGCGGGCGGCGGGCCATGAGGCCGGGGCTCTCCCGATCGAACCCGAGCGCGAAACCGAAGGCCGCGTTGACCACGAAGTGGATCCACAGCACCTG
>DATJJB010000022.1:0-10876 GCA_035492655.1 Kutzneria sp.
TGGTCGGCGCTGGCCCGGACCAGCGCCGGGCGCAGACCCGTGGCCTCGTTGCCGGCCACCGCGTGGCGCAGCATGCCCGCCGAGATGTCGAAGCTGACCGCGCGAGCGCCGTTGGCCGCCAACCACCGGCCGCAGGAGGCCGCCCCGCAGCCCACCTCCAGCACGTTTTGTCCGGTCACGTCCCCGAGGTAGCGGGCGTCGTCCTCGCGGACGCCCTCCGGGCACCACAGGAAGTCGGCGTCGCCGAGGAAGGTCCCGTGCTCGGCCTGGTAGTCGTCCGCATCGGCGTCCCACCAGGCGATACTCGCCGTACGGGACTCCGCGCCGCCGACCTCGCGCTTGGCCGCGCCCGCCGTGCCGAGCTGATCCTCGGCGCCGGCGTAGCGTTCTTGCGTGCTCACACTGCTCCTTCTGGGGACCGGGTTTGCCCGGCCGTCACGGGCGCGCGTACGATATGGGCCGCGTAGTAGGTTCTGCGCTGCCCAGAACTTTGGACTCAGAGCTTCTTGACCACGGCCTGGAGTTTCGGTGGCGCACGCGGCAACTGCAGCACCACAACTTCAGGCCCACTAAACCCAATCCGTACCGGAGCAACCCACCTAATGTCCACCGACACCACCATTGTCCCGGCTTCGACCACCCCGAAGCAGCAGATCGCGGTCAACGATATCGGCACCGAGGAGGACTTCCTCGCCGCTATCGACAAGACGATCAAGTACTTCAACGACGGCGACATCGTCGAGGGCACGATCGTCAAGGTCGACCGGGACGAGGTCCTGCTCGACATCGGCTACAAGACCGAGGGCGTCATCCCCTCGCGCGAGCTGTCGATCAAGCACGACGTCGACCCCAACGAGGTCGTCAAGGTCGGCGACGAGGTCGAGGCCCTGGTCCTCCAGAAGGAGGACAAGGAAGGGCGCCTGATCCTCTCCAAGAAGCGCGCCCAGTACGAGCGCGCCTGGGGCACCATCGAGGCCCTCAAGGAGAAGGACGAGCCGGTCAAGGGCACCGTCATCGAGGTGGTCAAGGGTGGCTTGATCCTGGACATCGGCCTCCGCGGCTTCCTGCCCGCGTCGCTGGTCGAGATGCGCCGGGTCCGCGACCTGCTGCCCTACGTCGGGCGCGAGCTCGAGGCCAAGATCATCGAGCTGGACAAGAACCGCAACAACGTGGTCCTGTCCCGCCGTGCCTGGCTGGAGCAGACCCAGTCCGAGGTCCGCAGCGAGTTCCTCAACCAGCTGCAGAAGGGCCAGGTCCGCAAGGGCGTCGTGTCCTCGATCGTCAACTTCGGCGCCTTCGTCGACCTTGGCGGCGTTGACGGCCTGGTGCACGTCTCCGAGCTGTCCTGGAAGCACATCGACCACCCGTCCGAGGTCGTCGAGGTCGGCCAGGAGGTCACCGTCGAGGTGCTGGACGTCGACATGGAGCGCGAGCGCGTCTCCCTGTCGCTGAAGGCCACCCAGGAAGACCCGTGGCGCCAGTTCGCCCGGACGCACGCCATCGGCCAGATCGTGCCCGGCAAGGTCACCAAGCTGGTTCCGTTCGGCGCGTTCGTGCGGGTCGACGAGGGCATCGAGGGCCTGGTCCACATCTCCGAGCTGGCCGAGCGCCACGTGGAGATCCCGGAGCAGGTCGTCCAGGTCAACGACGACGTCATGGTCAAGGTCATCGACATCGACCTGGACCGTCGCCGGATCTCGCTGTCGCTGAAGCAGGCGAACGAGGGCTTCACCACGGAGACCGAGTTCGACCCGACCCAGTACGGCATGGCCGCCGAGTACGACGCCGAGGGGAACTACATCTACCCCGAGGGCTTCGACCCGGAGACCCAGGACTGGCAGGAAGGCTTCGACAAGCAGCGCGAGGAGTGGGAGCGGCAGTACGCCGAGGCCCACACCCGCTACGAGGCCCACATGAAGCAGATCGCCAAGGCCGCCGAGGCCGACGCCGAGGCGCAGGGGGAGACCAACTACTCCTCCGGCAGCACCGAGGCGCCCGCCCAGGGTGGCGGCTCCCTCGCCAGCGACGAGCAGCTCGCCGCCCTCCGCGAGAAGCTGTCCGGCGGTGCCTGATTTCGGCCGCTGACTAGCTAGACCAGAAGAAGCCCCCGCTCCCCGGAGCGGGGGCTTCTTCATGCAGGGAAGGACGCCTTACCTGCGTCCAACGCAGGTAAGGCGTCCTTCCCTGCATCAGGGGCGATGGTTGGATGGACCCCATGCTGCAGATCGGGTTGACCGGAGGCATCGGCGCGGGCAAGTCCACGGTGGCCAGGCGACTGGCCGAGCTGGGGGCGACGGTCGTCGACTCGGACAAGATCGCCCGCGAGGTGGTGGAGCCGGGGACGGACGGCCTGCGGGAGATCGTGGCGGCGTTCGGGCCGGAGGTGCTGGCGGCGGACGGCAGCCTGAACCGGCCGGCGCTGGCGGCGAAGGTGTTCGGCGACGAGGAGAACCGGATCCGGCTCAACTCGATCGTGCACCCGAGGGTCCGTGACCGAGCGGTGGAGCTGACCGGCAAAGCCCCAGCTGACGGCATCGTGGTGCAGGACATCCCGCTGCTGGTGGAGAACGGCATGGCCCCGGCGTTTCACCTGGTCGTGGTGGTGGACGCGGACGTGGAGCTGCGGGTGCGCCGGCTGACCACGTCGCGGGGCATGGACGAGAAGGACGTCCGGGCGCGAATCGGCGCGCAGGCGTCGGTTGAGCAGCGGCGCGAGGCGGCGGACGTGTGGCTGGACAACAGCGGCACGGAGGACGAGGTCCGGGCGGCGGTGGACGAGCTGTGGCGGCAGCGGCTGCGGCCGTTCGAACGCCACGTCCGCGAGGGCACGTACCCGGACCGCGGCGGCCCGAAGATCGTCGAGTACGACCAGGAGTGGCCCCGGGACGCCCGTCAGCTGATCGCCCGGCTGACGCTGGCGGCGGGGGACAAGGCGCTGCGGGTCGACCACATCGGCTCGACGTCGGTGCCGGGCCTGGCGGCCAAGGACGTGATCGACCTCCAGCTGACGGTCGCCACGCTGGACGACGCCGACGCGTTGGCGGAAACCCTTGGTAGGGCCGGGTTTCCGGTGCTGCCGGCGTTCACCCGGGACACTCCCAAGGCGACGGACCCGGATCCGGAGCACTGGCGCAAGCGCACCCACGCCGGCGCGGACCCCGGCCGCTGGGTGAATCTGCACCTGCGCGCGGTCGGCTCGCCGGGCTGGCGTTACGCCCTGCTGTTCCCGGCCTGGCTGCGCGCCGACGCCGCGGCCCGCGCCGAATACGAAGCGATGAAACGTGAGACAGCCGCGCGTTGTGCCGACATCCCGTCCTACGGCGACGGCAAGGACCCCTGGTTCAACCAGGCCGACGCCCGCGCCGAGGCCTGGGCGAAGGACACCGGCTGGGCGCCCTGAGAAAGTTGGTCCCCGCCTTGTGGAGCCGCAAGCGTGGCCGGGCGGGGAACGACCACTGCGACTTCGCCCGGGACGCGCTACCGGGCGAGGAAGTCCTTACAGGGGCGGCCAGACGTCGAAGATGTCCAGGTGGTTCAGCCACGCGTTGAGGTCGTGGCGGAAGTGGCTGATCTCCTCGAGCGTGCGGTGCACGGTGCGCAGCGCCAGATCGGCGTCACCGGGGCGCAGCACGCGGCCGGCGACCGCGGCGGCGAACTCCTCGGAGCGCACGATGCGGGCGGTGGTGCCGCCGGGCACGGCCAGCCCCAGCAGCAGGTCGGTGGTGCGCCAGGACCGGGTGTCCCGCTGCACCCGCACCGCGGTCAGCGTGCTCGGCGTCGACCGGCCGTGCCGGGAGCGGGACCGCAGGTGGGTCAGGCGCAGGCCCAGGTCGGGCAGCAGCCAGGTGACCTCACACTCGGCGAACGGGTCCTCGGGTGTCGGACATTCCATCCGAAGCCCCCACCGTTCGACCACGCAGGTCGTCAGGTGTCGCGTGCCCCCGGACGAGTAGCTGCGGACCCCGGTGAAGGTGTCGACGGTGTCGACCAACTGCGGCGTGATGACCGTTCCCACGCGACCCGAGGGTAGCCCTAGGTGTTCGCCCGGTGACCGTCCGGGTCGATTCGTTACATCACGCATTGTGTCCGTTTGGATACCAAATGGGTTGCGAGCGTCCTCGTCAGTCGAACGGCTCTTGACCGTGGTTTCCGTCATCGGCTATTGCCCCAGGCGAGTTCGACGCCCTCGGCGGCCAACCACCGCTGGACGTCGTAACCGTGCGCGGCGATCCCGGCCACCGCACGGTAGGTGACCTCCAGGGCCGCCTGGGCGTCCTGGGCGCTGAGCACGCCCAGCCGCACCGCCGTCATCAGCTCGTCGGTGTCCAGCACCTCGACCTCGCGGCCGGTCCGCACCAGCAGATCCAGATAGAGGTCGACGGTCCGCCACACGCTCTCGTCCGGCTGCACGTGGACGATGTCGACGTAGAAGTCGAAGTCCCGCTCGTGCCCTGGCCACCAGCTCTGCCTGGTGATCCGCAGGCCGAACGCCGGCAGCAGCCAGGACTCGAAGTGCTTGAGCTTGGGGTGCCCGACCACGGCCCGCGACATGTAGAGGCCGTGCTCGGTGCGCCGGTACTCGTCGACCGTGCGCACCTGGCGCTTGGGGTCCGTGTTGGTCATCGCGTCCAGGTCGAACAGCTCGACCTTGGGCGGATGGACATGGGCCTCGCCCCGGACCTGGGTCGGCAAGTGGACGGTCATGCCGACATCGTCTGACCTGCGCGGCTTCGTTGCCATCCTCCGGCAGGGTCATATTCCGACCGCTGCCGGATGGTGGCGTTCGGTCAGCTCGTGGCAGAAGTGCCGACGGCGCTCACGGTGAGCAGCGGGCCGACGTTGCCGGCGCAGCCCTGGCCGGAGGTCGGCAGGAACATCGCAGCGGTCTCGTTCGGCGGGTAGACCCGCAGGCCGCGGACGTCGACCGGCTTGCACTGGTCGGCCGGGAACGGGCCGGCGTTGACGATGACCAGGCCGGCGTTGGTGCTGCCGCCGGGACGCAGGGTGATCGTCGGACCCTGGTTGCCGCTGCGGTTGGCCGGCAGGCCGACCTGCTGGCCGCTGTCGCCGGTGACGTAGGAGACGCCGGGGAAGCCCTGCAGGGTGCAGGTGTGCTGGCTGATATTCGTGAACTGGAGCGAGGTGTACGTCTTCTGCATGGCGTGGTCGGAGTCGTGCCCGAACGACAGTTTCAGCTCGCTCGACTTGCAGTTCGAAGGATTGTTGGACACCACTGGCTGCGCTCCATTGTTGCCCGTTTGCTGCCCGCTCGACCCGGCGTCGGTTCCGCCGCCGGACGCCTGTGCCGAGGTCGTCGGCGCCGGGCTGCTGGTGGCGGTGTTCCCGCTGGTGATGGGGGTGACGGTGGCCGCGATCTGGGCACCGCCGCAGGCGCTCAGCAGGAAGGCGCCGGCGACGCAGGCCACTCCGACAGCAATGGTGGAACGCATGGTGTACTCCCCGACTTTCGGTGGCCGGCGGAATTGTGGAACCTCATCGCCTGCCGTGGTTGTTCCGATGCTTAGAGGATGTTTGTGCGGCCGTTTGGTTGATGCCCTGTGATGTGGATTACAGGCGGTGAACCTGGGCTGATCTGGCCGCGAAGGCACCGGATCCGAGCGGCCGAGCCATGTAACTGTCAGGGGTGCGTCCTACTCTGAGAGGCGTGGCAGATGCACCTGTGCTTGCGTCCTCGGAGTTCCGACCCGTCAGCGACATCCCGCGTGCGGACGGGCGGTTCAGGGTGGTCGCCGACTACCAGCCGTCGGGCGACCAGCCGCAGGCGATCGCGGAGCTGGAGCAGCGGCTGCGGCGGGGCGAGCCCGACGTGGTGCTGCTGGGCGCGACCGGCACCGGCAAGTCGGCGACGACGGCGTGGCTGGTGGAGAAGCTCCAGCGGCCGACGCTGGTGATGGCGCCGAACAAGACCCTGGCGGCGCAGCTGGCCAACGAGCTGAAGGGGTTCTTCCCGGACAACGCGGTCGAGTACTTCGTCAGCTACTACGACTACTACCAGCCCGAGGCGTACATCCCGCAGACCGACACCTACATCGAGAAGGACTCCTCGATCAACGAGGACGTGGAGCGGCTGCGGCACTCGGCGACGATGAGCCTGCTGACCCGGCGCGACACGATCGTGGTGGCCTCGGTGTCGTGCATCTACGGCCTCGGCACGCCGCAGTCCTACCTGGACCGCTCGGTGCAGCTGAAGGTCGGCGGCGAGGTGGAGCGCGACCTGTTCCTGCGCGCGCTGGTCGACGTGCAGTACACCCGCAACGACATCGCCTTCGCCCGCGGCACCTTCCGGGTGCGCGGGGACACCGTGGAGATCATCCCGGCCTACGAGGAGCTGGCCGTCCGGGTCGAGTTCTTCGGCGACGAGATCGACCGGCTGTACTACCTGCACCCGCTGACCGGCGACGTGGTGCGCGAGGTGGACGAACTGCGCATCTTCCCGGCGACGCACTACGTGGCCGGGCCGGAGCGGATGGAGAAGGCCATCGCCGGCATCGAGGCCGAGCTGGCCGAGTCGCTGGCCAGGATGGAGAAGCAGGGCAAGCTGCTGGAGGCGCAGCGGCTGCGTATGCGCACCACGTACGACATCGAGATGATGCGCCAGGTCGGCTTCTGCTCCGGCATCGAGAACTACTCCCGGCACATCGACGGCCGCGGCGCCGGCACCGCGCCGGCCACGCTGATCGACTACTTCCCGGACGACTTCCTGCTGGTGATCGACGAGTCGCACGTGACCGTGCCGCAGATCGGCGGCATGTACGAGGGCGACGCGTCCCGCAAGCGCAACCTGGTCGAGCACGGCTTCCGGCTGCCCAGCGCGTTGGACAACCGGCCGCTGACCTGGGAGGAGTTCCAGGACCGGATCGGGCAGACGCTCTACCTGTCGGCGACGCCCGGGCCGTACGAGATGGGCCAGGCCGGCGGCGAGTTCGTGGAGCAGGTGATCCGGCCGACCGGCCTGGTCGACCCGCAGGTGGTGATCAAGCCGACCGAGGGCCAGATCGACGACCTGGTGCACGAGGTGCGGCTGCGGGCCGAGCGCGACGAGCGGGTGCTGGTCACCACGCTGACCAAGAAGATGTCCGAGGACCTCACCGACTACCTGCTGGAGCTGGGGATCCGGGTGCGCTACCTGCACTCCGAGGTGGACACCCTGCGCCGGGTCGAGCTGCTGCGGCAGCTGCGGTTGGGCGACTACGACGTGCTGGTCGGCATCAACCTGCTGCGGGAGGGCCTCGACCTGCCCGAGGTGTCGCTGGTGGCCATCCTCGACGCCGACAAGGAGGGCTTCCTGCGATCGGGGACGTCGTTGATCCAGACCATCGGCCGCGCCGCCCGTAACGTGTCGGGCGAGGTGCACATGTACGCCGACAAGATCACCGACTCGATGCGGTACGCCATCGACGAGACGAATCGCCGGCGGGCCAAGCAGATCGCCTACAACACCGAGCACGGCATCGATCCCCAGCCGCTGCGCAAGAAGATCGCCGACATCCTGGACAAGGTGTACGCCGAGGCCGAGGACACCGACGAGGTCAAGGTCGGCGGCTCCGGCCGCAACGCCTCCCGCGGCAAGCGGGCCACCGGCACCGAGGGCGGCAAGGCCGTGTCGGCCGGTGTGCTGGCGGAACGCGACGTGAAGAACATGCCGCGGGCCGAGTTGGCCGACCTCGTGCAGCAGCTCACCGACCAGATGATGGCCGCCGCCCGCGACCTCCAGTTCGAGCTGGCCGGCCGCATCCGCGACGAGATCGCCGACCTGAAGAAGGAGCTGCGCGGCATGGACGCCGCCGGCCTGAAGTAGCAACGGGTCCGGCGCTGTCCGAAACCCGGGGTGCGTGCCGTCAGCCGTGGCTACTGTCGGACCCGTCCACCTATCGGAAGGGGAGACCGATGCGTGCAGCAGTGCGGATTGTGGCCGGGTTGGCGGTGGTCGGCGGGCTGACGCTGGGCGGTGCGAGCGCCGCCTTCGCCGCCTCGGCAACCGAGTACGGCAGCGCCGGGCCCGACGCTTCGGCCACGGAGTACGGCGTCGTGCACACCGACGCCACCGCCATCGAGTACGGCCTGTTGGCGAACGGCATCGAGTACTGACCGGCCAGAGGTGGGCGGCGCGGCCGCCCACCTCTGACCGTCCAGGCATGCATCGGGACGCGGTGATCGCCCACTGCGGTGCTAGTCGGCGACGACGCGGGTGCCGGTGAGCCAGTCGTGCAGAGCCCGGCGCTGGGGGTGCACGAGGGCGAGGCCGATGCTGATGGGGACCATGACGTAGACGCAGGCCAGGCAGATGCAGGCGGTCTGCTCGGTGCCGAGGTGCATCCACAGCCGGCTGAGGCCGAGGTGGGCGAGGAACCAGGGGCTGAGCTTGATGGCGGTGCGCAGGGCGAGCTGGACGGGGGCGGCCCGGGAGCCGTCGGCGCGGACGACGCGGAGGCCGACGCGGCGTTTGCCGAGGCTGCCCTGGCGGCGGCTGGTCTCGGTGAGCACGAGGTAGATGCCGACGGGCACCAAGCCGAGCGCGAGGGTGAACAGGTCGGCGGACAGCTCGCTGGTGGCACTCCAATTGGGTTCGAGGCCTAAGGCCCGCAGCCCGATGGCGACGCCGCCGAGCAGCAGCAGCCAGGCCAGCGCCACGAGGCAGTCCACCAGGCAGGCCTCGGTGCGGGCCCTCGACCCGGCCCGTGGCTGGACGTGACGCGGCAACTGCTCACCCCCGACCGAACTGCTTCAGCCGACAACAAGATCATTAGATCACGTCGCCGACCGGCCCGGGCTCGTCGAGCCGATGGTATCGGCGCTAACCGGTTCCGAGGTCAGCCCGCAAAAGGCCCAACCTGCGCGACCGAACGGCCGGCTGCCAGGGGTTTTCGCCGCGTCAGGGCCGGTCGGCTGACGCGGCCAGGAAGAACAAGACTGTTTCTCGACGACATCGGCACGCATCCTCGACGGCACCGCATCGCCGAGTCACGGGGGAACGCACGTGGGGGACAAGCACGCCGAGCTGGTGGCCGAACAGGATCATCTGACCGTCCTCTACGCGATGGTCGACGCCCGGCGGGAGCAGGCGGCACACGGGATGAAGGCCGGCGACGGGGAGACGAAAGCGTTCTGGGGCACGGAGTTGGCCCGGCTGGCCGCGGTGGAGGACGGCTTGTGCTTCGGGCGGCTGGACCTGCGTGACGGCCGCCGGATCCACGTCGGGCGGCTGGGGCTGTTCCGGGACGGCGAGGACGAACCGCTGCTGGTCGACTGGCGGGCGACGGCGGCCCGGCCGTTCTACACGGCGACCATGGCCGCCGCGGACGGCGTGCGAAGGCGGCGACGCATCACGACCCGCGGTCGGACGGTCATCGCGGTGGATGACGAACTGCTGGACCGGGACGCCGCCGGCGACGACGAGCTGGTCGGCGAGGCGGCGTTGATGGCCGCGCTGACGGCGGACCGAACCGGCCGGATGCACGACATCGTGACCACGCTGCAAGCCGAGCAGGACGCCATCGTCCGGGACGACTATCCGGGTGTGCTGGTGGTGCAGGGCGGCCCGGGCACCGGCAAGACCGCGGTGGCGCTGCACCGGCTGGCCTACCTGCTCTACACCCGCGCCCACCTGCGCACCCGAGGCGTCCTGGTCATCGGCCCGAGCCGGGTCTTCCTGGACTACATCGGGCAGGTGCTGCCCGGCCTGGGTGAGCAGGCGGTGGTGACGGCGACGATCGCCGGCCTGTACCCGAACGTACGGGTCAACGGCACGGAGTCGGCTGAGGTCAAGGGCCGGGCCGACATGGCGGACAAGATCGCGGCGGTGGTGCGCTGGCGGGTGCGCATTCCCGAGGAGCCGCTGGAGGTGCGCTTCGAGCAGCAGGTGCTGTGGCTGGAGCCCGACGATTGCCGTCGGGCGGTGGCGGCCGCCCGTCGCACGGGGTTGCCGCACAACCAGGCCCGGCTGGTCTGCCACCAGCACGTCGTCGAGTCGCTCGCGCAGGCCTTCATAGACCGCATGGAGAACGTGGTGCTGACCGAGACCGGCGAGAGCCTGGACGGTGGCAGCGCCGACGGCCGCCTCAGCGCGGCCGACCTACGGGCGTTGGCGGCGGCCGGTGTCGTGCTCGATCCGGACCAGGATGACGGCCCGCGTCGCCTGGCCGACGAGATCGACCCGGCCCAGCTCCGCGCCGCGTTGCTGGCCGACGCCGGTGTGGCCGAGGCGCTGGACGGCCTGTGGCCGCCGTTGACCGCCGAGGAGGTGGTCGGCGAGATGTTTCCGGCCGGGGAGTGGACGGCGGCGGACATTCCGTTGCTGGACGAGGCATCGGCGCTGATCGGTGAGTTCGACGGGGCGACGTACGGGCACGTGGTGGTGGACGAGGCGCAGGAACTGTCGCCGATGGCCTGGCGGATGCTGATGCGCCGCTGCCCCACCCGGTCGATGACGGTGGTCGGCGACCTCGCCCAGACCAGCGACCTGGCCGGCGCGATGTCGTGGGACAGCGTGCTCCGGCCGCACGTGAGCGATCGCTGGCGGCTGGCCGAGCTCACCGTCAACTACCGCACGCCGACGGAGATCATGGCCGCCACCACCGACCTGTTCGCCGCGCACCACGCCTGCCGGAAGCCGCCCCGGTCCGTCCGCTCGACCGGCGAACTGCCGTGGCGTCTCCGGTGCCGCCCGACCGAACTGCTGGACGTCGTTGCCGGCCTCGCCGCCCGGCACGCCCGCGGCCAGTTGGCGATCATCGCCCCGCCGCCCCACCACCGCCGGATCGCGGCGGCGTTGGCGCTGCCGACGCTGGCCGACGTCACCGCGCCGGTCGTGGTGCTGACGCCGGGCGAGGCCAAGGGGCTGGAGTTCGACGCCGTG
>DATJJB010000023.1:0-2334 GCA_035492655.1 Kutzneria sp.
GAACAGCGCGTGTTCGGTGTGGGCGTCGAGCGCGGCGGTCGGCTCGTCGAAGACGACCAGCAGCGGATCCGTGCGCATCAACCCCCGGGCCAGCGCCAGCTTCTGCCACTGCCCGCCGGACAGCTCGACCCCGTCCTCCCAACGGGTACCCAGCTGCGTCTCCAAGCCCTGCGGCAAGCTGTCGACGACACTGGACGCACCAGCCCGGTCCACCGCCGCGCCGACGGCCACCAGGTCGTCGATCCTAGGCAGGTCGCCGACGCCGACGGCCTCCCGGACCGGGAACTCCAGCTTGGCGAAGTCCTGGAAGGCGGCGGCGCACCGCTCCTGCCAGCGCGCGGTGTCGAACGCCGCCATATCGGCCCCGTCGACCAGGATCTGCCCGGACTCCGGCGTCGCGAAGCCGCTCAGCAGCTTCACCAGCGTCGTCTTGCCGGCACCGTTGTCGCCCACCAGCGCGACGACCGCGCCGGCCGGCAATCGCACCGACACGCCGTCCAGCACCGGTTTGCCGGGATAGCCGAACCGCACGTCCCACAGCTCGATGCCGTCGTGCAGCGTTTCCGGCACCGCCTCGGAGCCGGTTCGCCGCGTGCCGGCGGCGTACTGCTTGAGCCACATGAACCGCTGGCCGACCCGCAGCACGAACAGGAAGTCGGTGCCGTACATGACGGCCGTGCCGACAGTGGAGGTCATCTGCGCGGCCAGGCCGACCACCAGCACGACATCGCCGGCGGTGGCGTTGTGGTTGACGACGTGCGCCAGCGCCAGGCCGATCGCGCCGATGTAGGCCAAGGCGTTGACCGCGCCGTCGATCGCCTGCAGGCCGGCACCCCGCCAACTGGCCCGATTACGTTGGCCGATAACGGTGTTCGACACGCGGTGGTGCCGCTCGCCGAGCAGCGCTGTCAGGCCGTAGACCCGGAGCTCGCCGGCCGTCGACACGGACGTGCCGAGCTCGAACAGGTGTCGCCGCAGGCGTTCCGGCTCGCTGGTGGCCTCCTGGGCAGCCACCTTGAGGTCCTTGCTCACCTTGCCGAGCCAGAACGACAACGCCGACAGCACCGGCAGGAACAGCAGGAACGGATCGACCTGCACCAGTAGCACGGCCGTGACGACCAGCGTCGCCGCGACGCGCACGAGGCCGGCGGTCGCGTTCACCATGCCCGGCAGCCGCCAGTGCTCCTCGCGGATCCGCTGCACCTGGTCCAGGTAGTCGGTCCGCTCGTGGTGGGCCAGCCCTTCGGCCCCGCCGATCAGCTCCATCAGCCGCTGGCTGGCCACCGCCCCGGCGCGCTCCTGCACCGTGAAAAGGCAGTGCACGTAATAGAAGACGGACGCCAGCGCGGCGCCGACCGTGACCGCCATCAGCCCGGCGGCGAACAGTCCCGCCCGCAGATCACCGGCGATTGCCGCGTCCACCAACAGCTTCGCGCCGAAACCGCCGATCGGCACCGAGGTGGCGAACACGATGCCGGTGAGCAGTTGGGCCGTCGCATGCCATGGCGCGGCCCGGAAACCGATGCCCATCAGCGCCGCGTAGGCCTTGACGGTGTCACGCATGGCCGGCCTCCAGTTCCACGAACCGGGCCGCTTGCAGGTCGAACATCCGGGCGTACCGTCCTTCCCGCGCCAGCAGGTCCTCATGGCTGCCGTCCTCGACGACAACTCCGTTGTCCAGCACCACGATCCGGTCCGCGCGGCGCACCGTGGAGAACCGGTGCGAGATCAGGATCGTGGTCAGGCCGGCGGTCAGCTCCAGGAACCGCTCGTAGATCTCGGCCTCGGCCCGCACGTCCAGCGCCGCGGTCGGCTCGTCGAGAATCAGCACCCGGGCTCCGGCGTCCACCGCGAAAAGTGCCCGGGCCAGGGCGATGCGCTGCCACTGCCCACCGGACAAGTCGGTGCCGCCGGTGTACTCCGGCGACAGGATCGTGTCCCAGCCGTTCGGCAGCTTCTCGATCAGCGGCAACGCGCCGGCGCGCTCGGCCGCCGCGTGCAGCCGGTCGCGGTCGTCGGCATGGTGCGGTGCGCCCATGCCGATGTTCTCCGCGACGGTCAGGTGGTACTTGGCGAAGTCCTGGAACAGCACGCCGATCCGGCTGCGCCAGGCCGCCGGATCCAGCTCGGCCAGGTCGATGCCGTCCACGTGGACGGTGCCGGCGGTCGGCGGGTGCAGGCCGCAGAGGATCTTGACCAGCGAGCTCTTGCCGGCACCGTTGTCGCCGACGACGGCCAGCGACTTGCCGGCTTCGATGCTCAACCCGACGCCCCGCAACGCTTCCTGCTCGGCCCCGGGATACTGGAACCGGACGTCGGCCAGCCGGATCTGTC
>DATJJB010000024.1:0-49283 GCA_035492655.1 Kutzneria sp.
GGCCTGCTGCTGACCCGCCGCAGCGAGAACGCCACCGTGACCCTGTGCCACACCGGCACGAAGGACCTGGCCGCCGAGGTGCGCCGGGCCGACATCGTGGTGGCCGCGGCCGGCGTGGCCGGCCTGATCACCGCCGACATGGTCAAGCCGGGCGCGGCCGTGCTGGACGTCGGTATCACTCGGACGGACGAAGGGTTGCGCGGCGACGTGCACCCCGGTGTCCGCGAGGTCGCCGGCTTCATCGCGCCGATGCCGGGCGGCGTCGGCCCGATGACCCGGGCCATGCTGCTGGCGAACGTGGTGGAGGCCGCCGAGCGCTCGCTCGCGGCACAGTCGTGATCACCGTGACCGGCCGCCGCCGGTGGACCGGGGAGATCGGCCGCTACGCGCCGTTCGCGCTGGTCATGGCGGTCGCCGCGGCCGGCGTGGTGTTGATCTTCCTGTACCACTGGCGGATCGGCTCCGGCCTGATCGGCGGTTCGCTGCTGGTCGCCGCCGGGCTGCGGGTGCTGCTGCCGGAGAAGCAGCTGGGCCTGATCGCGCTGCGCCGCAAGCTCACCGACATCGTGCTGTACGGCGGCCTCGGCCTCCTGATCATCTTCGTCGCGGCGACCATCACCGGCGGCCCCTTCGACCAGTGACCCCGGCTCGATGCAGGGAAGGACGCCTTACCTGCGTTCAACGCAGGTAAGGCGTCCTTCCCTGCATCAGCGGGGGTGGGCGTGGCCACGTCGAGACGCTGCTCACGGCGGACGGCGGGGGTGCTGTGCTGCTTGGTAATCTGCGGCAACCGGGCGACGCGCCCGGTGCGCGGTCCCGGTGCTGAGACCGCCGGACAGGACTCCTGCCATGGTGGTCGCACCCGTGGACGTGATGCAGACTGCGATTCGGGAGGATCTTCCCTGTGGCACGCTCCGTCAACGTGACCGTCACCGGTGCGGCTGGCCAGATCGGCTACGCACTGCTGTTCCGGATCGCCTCGGGCCAGTTGCTCGGCCAGGACACCAAGGTCCGGCTGCGCCTGCTGGAGATCCCCCAGGCGGTCAAGGCGGCCGAGGGCACCGCCATGGAGCTGGACGACTGCGCCTTCCCGCTGCTCGAGGGCATCGACATCACCGACGACGCCAAGACGGCGTTCGACGGCGTGAACGTGGCCCTGCTGGTCGGCGCCCGGCCCCGCACCAAGGGCATGGAGCGCGGCGACCTGCTGGCGGCCAACGGCGGCATCTTCAAGCCGCAGGGTGAGGCGATCAACGCCGGCGCGGCCGACGACGTGCGCGTGCTGGTGGTCGGCAACCCGGCCAACACCAACGCCCTGATCGCCCAGCAGCACGCGCCGGACGTGCCGGCCGAGCGCTTCACCGCGATGACCCGCCTCGACGAGAACCGCGCGTACTCGCAGCTGGCCAACAAGCTCCAGGTGCCGGTCACCGAGATCAAGCGGCTGGTGATCTGGGGCAACCACTCGGCCACCCAGTACCCGGACCTGTCGCACACCGTCGTCGGCGACCGCAACGCCCTCGAGCTGGTCGACGACCAGGACTGGGTGGAGAACACCTTCATCCCGACGGTGGCCAAGCGTGGCGCGGCGATCATCGAGGCCCGTGGCGCCTCCTCGGCCGCGTCGGCCGCCAACGCCGCCATCGACCACATCCACGACTGGGTGAACGGCACCGCCGAGGGCCAGTGGGCGTCCATGGCCGTGCCGTCGGACGGCTCCTACGGCGTGCCGGAGGGCCTGATCTCCTCGTTCCCGGTCACCTGCAAGGACGGCAAGTACGAGATCGTCCAGGGCCTGGGCGTCTCCGAGTTCTCCCGGGGCAAGATCGCCGCCTCGGTGGCCGAGCTCGAGGAAGAGCGCGAGGCCGTGCGCAGCCTCGGCCTGATCTGATCGCCATCTGAAAAAACGTCGGAAAAGAAAGGCCCCCGCCGCGGCGGGGGCCTTTCTCACGCGCCGGTCACCAGGCGACGGGCAGCGACGCCGCGCCGTACACCACGGACGTCGTGCGCAGCCTCACCTCGTCCGGCGCCACCGCCAGCCGCAGGTTCGGGAAGCGGTCGAACAGCTCGCGGAAGGCGATCTGCATCTCGATCCGGGACAGCTGCTGGCCGAGGCACTGGTGGATGCCGTGCCCGAACGCGATGTGCGTGCTGTGCGACCGGGTGATGTCCAGGATCTCCGGGTTGTCGAAGCGCGCCGGGTCGCGGTTGGCCGCGGCCAGCGAGCAGATCACGGTCTCGCCCTTGCGGAACTGCTGGCCGCCGATCTCGACGTCCTCGATCACGCCGCGCATGGTGCCGTACTGCACCACCGACAGGTAGCGCAGCAGCTCCTCGACGGCGTTGTTGACCAGGCTCGGGTCCGCGCGCAGCTTTGCCAGCTGGTCCGGGCGCTGGAGCAGCAGGAACGTGCCAAGCCCGAGCATGTTCGCGGTGGTCTCGTGGCCGGCGATGAGCAGCAGCAGGCCCATCTCCGCGACTTCGCCGTCGGTCAGCGTCGGGTCCGACTCGAACAGTCCGCTGATCATGTCGTCGCCCGGCTCGGCCCGCTTGCGCGCGACCAGGCCACCGACGTACTCGCGGATGCCCTGGGCGGCCGCCGAGGTCTCCGCGATCGGCAGCGAGGTGTCCAGCATCTTGCCCGAACGCTGCTGGAACTCGTCGCGCTCGTCGTAGGGCACGCCCAGCAGCTCGCAGATCACCAGCGACGGGATCGGCAGTGCGAACTGGTCGACGAGGTCAGCTGAGTCGCCGGCCGCCTGCATGGCGTCCAGGTGCTCCACCACCATCTGCTGGATGCGCGGTTCCAGCGACCGCATCCGCCGCACGGTGAACTGGCCGGTCAGCAGCTTGCGGTAGCGGCCGTGGTCCGGCGGGTCCATGGAGATGAACATGCCCGGCTGGGCGGTGAACTTCTCCTCCGGGGCCACCAGCCGCAGCGGGTTGGTGATGCTCTCCGGCGTCGAGCTGAACTGCGGCCCGGACATCACCGCGCGGACCAGCTCGTAGCTGGTCACCAGCCAGCCGAGTGACCCGTCCGGCATGGCCAGCCGGCTCACCGGCTGGTCCTCCCGCAGCTTGCGGTAGTCCTCCGGCGGGTCGAACGGCGTCGGCCGCGTGGTGGGCAACGGTGTCGCCTCGATGGTCACTGTGGTCTCCCCTCAGAAGTCATCCCCAGCCAACCGGCCGCGCCTGACCGCCGACTCCCACGAAGCTGACGAAAGCCTGACAGTGAAGACGCAGCCCCGGCCCGGACCGGTGACCAGGTCGACCGAGCCGCCGTGCGCGGCCACGATCGACCGCACGATGCTCAGCCCCAGCCCGGTGCCGCCGGTGCCCGGGCTCCGCGCCTGGTCGGCACGGAAGAACCGCTCGAACACCCGGCCCGCGGTCGCCTCGTCCAGCCCCGGTCCGTTGTCGGCCACAACCAATTCCACCCTGCCAGACGCGCCGGTCACGCGGACGTCGATTTCCGTGCCCGAAGGGGTGTGCACGAGGGCATTGCTGATGAGGTTCTGCAGCACCTCGCGCAGTCGTTTCTCATCGCCGGCCACCTCGGTGTCGCCCTCGGTGACGAGTTCGATGTGCCGGTCCGGCGCCGTGACCCGGGCGTCGGCCACGGCGTCGGCTGCGAGCCCGGCTACGTCGACCGGTTCGGTTACTGGCTCGTACTGCTGGTCCAGTTGAGCCAGTAACAGTAGGTCGCCCACCAGCTCCTGCATCCGCGCCGCTTCCTGTTGGATACGCGACATCGACAACGCGGTCAGGTCCTCGTCGGCCAGCCCGTGTTGGTGCATCTCGGCCCAGCCGCGGATGGTGGTCAGCGGCGTGCGCAACTCGTGCGACGCGTCGGCGACGAACCTCCGCAGTCTTTCCTCGGACTGCTGGCGCGCGTCGAACGCTTCGTTCAGCGCGGTCGCGACCTGACCGACCTCCGAGGCCTCGTTCGGCACGTCGACACGTTGGTGCAGTTCACCGGCGGCGATCCGGCGCGCGGCGCGGGCCATGTCCCGCAGCGGCAGCAGGCCCACTCGCAGCACGCCGAAGCTCAGCAGCCCGATGCCGGCCAGCGCGACGAGCGTCGCGATCACCTCGAACAGGATCAGCCGGTTGAGCGCGTCGGCCGTGGGGTCGAGACTCTCAGCGATCAGCGCGCCGGCGACCGGCGACGACCGGCCATCCGAACCGAGGTAGCGGACGTGCGTGCCGACGCCGAACAGTTGTGCGCGGTACTCCGGGCCGCCGGCCGATTGCAGCGTCGTGGGCGTGGCCGCGAAGTCGTGACCGAGCACGGTCGGCAGAATCGGCGGCGGCGCGGCCTGTCCCATCGAGTTCTGGGCCGGCGTCTGATCGAGGACCCGGCCGTCGGCGCCGACCAGCGCCACGACATAGCCCGGCTGCAACATCGCGGCCATGTTGTCCCTGGTCAGCACGACCGGTGTGGTGTCGATCTGCGCCGTCACCCGCTTCGTGGTGGCCGCCAGCCAGACGTCGGCGCGGTCCCGGAAGTACACCTGCAAGGCGACGATCGAGGCGGTGTCGACGATGACCATGCCCAGCGCGGCCAGCACGAGCACCGCGCAGACCAGCCGCCCGCGCAGCGAGTTGGCCCGGCGCACCTCAGCCTTCCCGCAGGCTGTAGCCGAAGCCGCGGACGGTGTGGATCAGCGGCTCGCCGACCGCGTCCAGCTTCTGCCGCAGCCGCGACACCACCTTCTCCACCACGCCGTCACCGAAGTCGTGCCGCCACACGTGCTCCAGCACCTGGCTCTTCGACACCACTCGGCCGGCGTTGACCATCAGGTAGCGCAGCAGCCGGTACTCGGTCGGGGACAGCTCGACCAGCCGGCCGTCCCTGGTCACCCGCCGGGTCGCCTCGTCCATCACCACGTCGCCCACGCTGAGCACCGGGTCGGCCCGGCGGCGGGCCCGGCGCAGCAGCACCTGCACCCGGGCCAGCACCTCGGGAATGCTGAACGGCTTGGTCAGGTAGTCGTCGGCGCCGGTGGTCAGGCCGGTGACCTTGTCCAGCACCGAGTCCCGGGCGGTCAGCAGCAGCACCGGCGGCGCGTCCGGCTGCTCGGACACCCGCCGGCACACCTCGAAGCCGTCGATGTCCGGCAGCATCACGTCGAGGATGACCAGGTCCGGCGGCTCGGCCGTGACCAGGCGCAGCGCCTCGCGGCCGGTCGCCGCGGTGCGGACCTGGTAGCCGGCCAGGCCGAGAGTGGTGGCCAGCATCTCGGTGATGCCCGGCTCGTCGTCGACGACCAGCAGCTGCTGGCCCTGTCCGTACACCAGCGGCGGCCGTTCCACGCCCGCTTGAACGAACCGAATCGGATTCGCGTTCCGCTGTGAACTGGGTCACTCGATCGAACCGGGTCTGTGGATCACTCGTGTTCGCGGTGTCGCTTCTTCGCCGGCCACCTCGCCCCGGGAGACCAAGACCATGAACCGTGTTGCACTGGCGCTCGCCCTCGTGACGGCCACGGCCGGCCTCGCCGCCTGCTCCGCGCCGGAGACCGCGATCAAACCCCTTGCCCAGCAAGAGGTTGCCGCCCCCGATGCGGTGAAGGTCCCGGCCGGCAACAAGTTGCTGGCCAGCTTCGCCGGCGACGGCGTCCAGATCTACCAGTGCTCGAACGCCGCGTGGACCCTGCTGGAACCCGCGGCCAGCATCACCGACCACGGCAAACCGGTGGCACTGCACTACAAGGGCCCGATCTGGGTGTCGATCAAGGACGGCAGCGAGGTCGACGGCACCGCTGTGCCCGGTGCGTCGGTCAAGCACAGCGACGCCATCCCCGAGCTGCTGTTGAAGGCGTCGGCCAACCGCGGCAAGGGGCAGTTCTCCGACGTCACGTACGTGCAGCGGCTCGCCACCAAGGGCGGTCTCGCCCCCGCCGGCAAGTGCACCGACGGCGGCGAGGTCTCCGTCCCCTACTCGGCCACCTACACCTTCTGGGTCAAGGGCTGACGTTCGGAAGGGACCAATCCTCCACTCCGAGTGGAGGAATGGTCCCTTCCGAACCTCAAGACTCAGTGCGTGCAGATGCGGCGCAGGGTGTTGATGCGGTCGGTTTCCTGCTGGGCCCATTTGAGCAGCTCACCGTTGGTGAGGTGGTCGAGTGCCGCCTCGCCGGCGGTCGAGGCGGCGTCGCTCAGGGCCTTGGACAGCTCCTGGTCCTGGGTCTGCTTGGACAGCTTCGTGAACAGGTCGGCCAGTTCCTTGGCGTGGGTGGCGTCCCGCTGCGCGGCGTCGCCGATCTCGCCGAGCAGCGCCGAGCCCAGCGCCTGGGCGCAGATCTCCGACTTCGTCGGCGGCGCGCCCGATGCGGAGGCGTCGCACGCCGTCAGCGTGAACAGCGACGACAGTGCGACCGTCACGACCAGTTTTGCCCGCATCACACGACATTACCGGTGATACAACTGGCGGACCACGTCATCGATGTCGGGTTCGATCACCGCCACGTCGTGCACCGGCGACCGCTGCGCGATCAGGTTGATCAGGGTCGCCGCGGTCACCGTGTCCCGGCGGAACGACAGCTGCTGCCGCAGGCCGTTGGCCTCCACCCGCACCGTCTGCACGCCGGGCAGCCCGGTCAGCTCCTCGCAAGGCCGCTCGAAGTCGACCACCAGCACCCGTTCCGGCGTGACCTCGTCCCGCAGTTCGGCCAGCGGCCCGTCGGCCAGCACCCGGCCGTGGTCGATGACCATCATCCGCCGGCACAGCCGCTCGATGTCGTCCAGATCGTGCGTGGTCAGCAGCAACGTGGTGCCGCGGCTGGTGTTCAGCTCGGCCAGGAACTCACGCAGCCGTTCCTTGGACTCCAGGTCCAGCCCGATGGTCGGCTCGTCGAGCACCAGCAACTCCGGGCCGTGCAACAGGGCGGCCGTTACTTCGCCCCGCATCCGTTGGCCCAGCGACAACTGCCGTACCGGCGTGTCCAGAAATCCGTCAAGGCCAAGCAGTTCCGTGCATTCCCGCAGACGCTTGGCGTGGTCGCCGGCCGGCACCCGGAAGATGTGCCGCAGCAGCTCGAAGCTCTCCCGCAGCGGCAGGTCCCACCACAGCTGGCTGCGCTGCCCGAAGACCACGCCGATCCGCCGGGCCAGTTCGGCCCGTTGTCGGGACGGATCGAGCCCGCAGACCCGGACCCGCCCGGTGGTCGGCACGAGGATGCCGGTGAGCATCTTGATCGTGGTGGACTTGCCGGCCCCGTTCGGCCCGATGTAGCCGACGGACTCGCCGGCCGCGATGGCGAACGACACGCCGCCGACGGCGACCACCTGTTCCCGGGTGCGGCGGAACCGGCCGGCCTTGCGCGTCACGGTGAAGGTGCGGCCCAGCTCGCTGACCTCGATCATGATCCCGTTCCTCGGTAGTGGCGGACGGCCGTGCGCCAGATGAGCGCGGCGGCGGTGGCGGCGAGCAGGGCCACCGGGGTGTCGAGCCAGCCCAGCCAGCGCGGCGCGCCCAGCGGGTCGGCGTGGTCGAGCAGGGTGAGCGCCGGGTAGTAGGCCACGAACGCGCCCGGCACGACGTAGGCCAGCAGGGCCCGCAGCCACTCGTTGAACACGGTGATCGGGTACGACGTGAGGTAGCTGCCGCCGTAGGTCACGCTGTTGGCCAGCTCCCGGGCGTCGATGAACCAGAACGACACCGAGTTGGCCGCGACGAAGATCGAGCCGAAGATCACCGCCCCGGCCAGCGGGGTCAGCACCAGCAGCAGGACCTTGGCCGGCGACCAGTGAATGTCCGCAGTGGACAGCACGTAGACCAGCGTGCCGAAAGCGGTGAGGGCACGGCCGATGCGGCGTAGCTGGAAGTCGCTGGCGAACAGCTGCATCAGCGTCCCGAGTGGACGAACGAGGACCACGTCGAAGGTGCCGGTGCGGATGTAGGTCGGCAGCCGCTCGATGCTGCCGACGAACATGTCGGCCAACCCGAACGAGAGTCCGGAGAAGGCGTAGAACAGCAGCACGGAGTGGATGTCGAAGCCGCCGAGCGCGGCCACCCGGCTGAACACGACCGCGATCACCACCAGGTCGCCGGCCTGGGCGATGGCCTGCGCGACGCAGTTCATGACGAACGAGCCCCGGTAGGCCAGCTGGCTGCGGATCTGGGCCCGGACCAACTGGCCGTAGACGGACGCCTCAGCCACCCTGCACCACCACCTTGTGCATGGCCCGCTGGAGCACCAGCCGGCCGGCCAGCACCATCACGGCGGCCCAGGCCAGCTGCTGAGCCAGCAGCAGCACCGGGTCGCCGACCTGCACGAACACGTTGATCGGCAGTTGCAGCAGGGACGGGAACGGGGTGAACGCGAGTGCGGTCTGCGCCCACTGCGGGTAGAAGGTCAGCGGGATCTCCAGCCCGGCCAGCAGACCGGAGGTCACCCCGTAGAAACCGCGCACTCCTCGGGAGTCCAGCAGCCAGAACGCGGTCAACCCGAGCAGGAACCGGATGTGGAAGCTGATCAGCACGGCCAGCACGGTGCTGACCACGAAGGCCGGCGCGACCAACGGGTCGTCCGGCCAGCGGAACGGGAAGAACAATGCCCCCAGCAGCAGCTGGGGGACGAAGCGGGCGATCGCGCTGTAGCCGGCCCGGCCGAGGTCGGTGGCCAGCAGCGCGGCCTGGAGGTTCCAGGGTCGGGACAGGTCGACGACGACGTCGCCGGTCCTGATCCGCTCGGCGAGGTAGTCCTCGCTCCAGAAGTCGACGACACCGAGCAGGCCCTGGCCGAGCCAGACGTAGGTAATGGTGGTTTTCAGGTCGTAGCCGCCGATCGAGGCCCCATCACGCGCCAGAAAGACCCCCGACAGGATGCCGACCTTGATCAGTCCGAAGACGATGTTGGTCGCGGTCCCGGCGAGCACGGCTTGGCGGTAGGTGGAGTACCTGTGGAATCCGGCGAGCGTGATGCGGAGATAACAGCCGATCACTGCACACACGTCTGTCCACGCTAGGGACGGCCGCAACTCATTTATCCGGGGATTTCCCGGATCCGGACCGGGGTCGGCCGCGCCTAGCCTCGGTGTCATGGTGAACGGGGTGAGCAGCAGGGAACTCCGCGTCTCGGACGCGGAGCGGGAGCACGTGGTCGAGTTGCTGCAGAAGGCGATCGGGTTGGGCCTGCTGACGCTCGAGGAGTTCACCGAGCGCACCGACGTGGCGCTGGCCTCGCGGACCCGGGCCGAGCTGAACGTGGTGCTGGCCGACCTGCCCGGCATGACGCATCCGGAGATGCGGGTCCGGGGCGGGGGCGGGCAGTGGGGCCGGGCGGGCCAGGGCTACGCGCCGCTGCCCGGCGACCCGATGGTGTTGTCCAGCGGCTGCGGGTCCAGCATCACCCGCAACGGCTACTGGCCGGTGCCGCGGTCCATGGTGATCCGGTCCAAGTGGGGGTCGGGCGTGAACCTGGACTTCACCGAGGCCGTCTTCGAGCACGACCAGCTGGACATGCGGCTTGAGGTCACCGGCGGCGCCGTCACGCTGCGGCTGCCGGCGGCCGCGAGCGTCAGCATCCGCGACCTGAACCAGCGGATGGGCGCCTCGATCAACGACAAGGCCGGCTACCAGGGCCGGATGGGCACGCCGCACTTCCTGATCAGCGGCGACCTGCACATGGCCGCGCTGAACATCAAGGGACCCAGGCGCTAGCGATCTCCACGCAGTCGGGGCAGTGCTCGCCGGCCGATTCGCTGGCCGGCGGGCGCACCCATGACCGGCACACGGCGACGATCGCCTCGCCGCCCGCGTGTCGGACGGTGCGCGGTCGCCCGGCGACCGTCTCCGGCAGATGCATCACATGGCCCTGAACGACCGAGGGCCACCAGGTAGCGGCGGGCACCCGACCATCGTCTCGGCCCGTTTTGACGCGCCGGTTACAGCCGGCGAAACGCTCAGTCGCGGCGGGCGGCCAGCACGCCGTCGAGCAGGCCGGGGAACAGCGCGTCCAAGTCGTCGCGGCGCAGGGTGTTCACTTTGGACGTGCCGACCGGGCGCTGGTGGATGACGCCGGACTCGCGCAGCACCCGGTAGTGGTGGGTCAGCGTGGACTTGCTGACCGGCAGGTCGAGCACGCCGCAGGGGATCTCGCCGTGGTCGGCGATGGCCCGCACGATCCGCAGCCGCACCGGGTCGGCCAGCGCCTGGAGCACCCCTTCGATCCGGATGTCCTCCCGGACGGGGTGCTCGAGCGCGGTCGCGGTGCTGCTCATGAGCCCATTGTACGAAGCCAGTCGCAGATCAGCGGCCGGCGACGACGGCCGGCACGTGGTGCAGGGTCAGCAGGTCGAACGGGACCCAGGTGGCCACGCCGGTGCGCTGCAGCGAGGCCAGCGACAGCCACACCCCGAGCACGGTCAGCACCGGCAGCAGCATGCCCAGCTCGACCTTGCCGCCGGTGCGCATCCGCATCGGCTTGGGCAGCGCCACCGGGTACCAGGTCTTGCCGGAGAACGGGATGGGCCAGAAGATCGGGCAGCCCTGCTCGGTGATGGCATCCCCGACACAGTGCGCGAGGCAGCCGGCGGCGACCGCGATGGCGCACCACATGGCCTGCTCGGGCGGGCCGACGTCGATCCAGTGCCAGCACAGCACCGTGAGCCCGAGGGACAGCACGGTCACGCCGAGTACATGGCCCTTCGGCGTCCACTCGTGCAGCAGGCCGCGCACGGCCAGGGCACAGAAGAGGAACAGCAGCGGCAGCAGCGCCACCTTGTGCGCCCACTGCACCACGCCGTACGTGCCGAGCCCGGCCAGTGCCGCGAACACCAGCGTGTGGGTGACGCCTCGATGGCCGCCGTGCCGATTTGCGTCACTGCGTAAGCGAGTGGTGCGGTAGACCACGTGGCTGACCCAGTGCACGCCCTTGGACAGCACCCAGGTGACCTTGCCGAACGTGTTGGCGACGGTCGCCTCGGGGTGGTCCAGGTCGGGCAGCAGCGCGGCGCCGCTGCACAGCGCCGCCCCGACGACCCAGGTCTGCGGCGTCATCGGCATGTGGTTGGCGATGGCCACGATGGACACGCCGCCCCAGGCCATCAGGCCGCTCATCGCGTGCGTGGGTCCGGTCGACACAGCGCCCCCCTGCTTCATGATCAGTTGTGCCGGCCAGGCAGGGTAACCGGCGATCGACCTCGCGGCGGCAAGGACACGGCGGGACGGAAGGGCACTCCTCGCCGTGGGCTGCGCCACCACCCGAGGACGGTCACCCACGGTTAGCAGTACACTCGTACTGCTTGCATTGTCGCGAGAGGAGAGCCCGGCGCATGGGCAAGATCAAGGTCGAAGGCACCGTCGTCGAGCTCGACGGCGACGAGATGACCCGCATCATCTGGCAGTTCATCAAGGACAAGCTGATCCACCCGTACCTGGACGTCAACCTGGACTACTACGACCTGGGCATCGAGCACCGGGACGCGACCGACGACCAGGTCACCGTCGACTCGGCCAACGCCATCAAGAAGCACGGCGTCGGTGTGAAGTGCGCCACCATCACGCCGGACGAGGCGCGGGTCGAGGAGTTCGGCCTGAAGAAGATGTGGCTCTCGCCCAACGGCACGATCCGCAACATCCTCGGCGGCGTCATCTTCCGCGAGCCGATCGTCATCTCCAACGTGCCGCGGCTGGTGCCGGGCTGGACCAAGCCGATCATCATCGGCCGCCACGCCCACGGCGACCAGTACAAGGCCACCAACTTCAAGGTGGCCGGCGCCGGCGAGCTGACCATGACCTTCACCCCGGCCGACGGCTCGGAGCCGATCCAGCACGTGGTGGCCAACTACGGCCCCGACGGCGGCGTGGCCATGGGCATGTACAACTTCCGCAAGTCCATCGAGGACTTCGCGCGCGCCTCGCTGTCCTACGGCCTGCAGCGCGAGTACCCGGTCTACATGTCGACCAAGAACACCATCCTCAAGGCCTACGACGGCATGTTCAAGGACGTGTTCCAGGAGATCTTCGAGGCCGAGTTCAAGGCCGACTTCGACGCCAAGGGCCTGACCTACGAGCACCGCCTGATCGACGACATGGTCGCCGCGGCCATGAAGTGGGAGGGCGGCTACGTCTGGGCCTGCAAGAACTACGACGGCGACGTCCAGTCCGACACCGTGGCGCAGGGCTTCGGCTCGCTGGGCCTGATGACCTCCGTGCTGATGACGCCGGACGGCCGCACCGTCGAGGCCGAGGCCGCGCACGGCACCGTCACCCGGCACTACCGCCAGCACCAGCAGGGCAAGCCCACCTCCACCAACCCGATCGCCTCGATCTTCGCGTGGACCCGTGGCCTGCAGCACCGCGGCAAGCTGGACGGCACCCCGGCCGTCACCCAGTTCGCCCAGACGCTGGAGGAGGTCGTCATCTCGTCGGTCGAGGCCGGCGCGATGACCAAGGACCTGGCCCTGCTGATCAGCAAGGACCAGGCCTGGCAGACCACCGAGGACTTCCTGAACACCCTCGACGAGAACCTGCAGAAGCGGATGGCGTCCGCCTGAACCGCATAGCGTGACCAAAAGGGCCCCGTCGGGTGACGGGGCCCTTTTGCCTACCGGTCACGGTTTACCGTCCGGCACATGGGGAAGAAGCTCTTGCTCGCGGCCCTGACCGCGATGCTCGGTCTCACGCTCGCCGGCACCGCCTCCGCGGCGGCTCAACCCGGCTACGTCGCCCTCGGCGACTCCTACGCCTCCGGCGTCGGCACTCGGGCCTACATCGACGACACCTGCAAGCGCTCCTCCTACGCCTACGCCGAGCTGCTGGCCGGTCGGCTCGGGCTGGCGCTGAACTTCCAGGCGTGCAGCGGGGCCAAGACCGCCGACGTGCTGAGCAAGCAGGTCGGCGCGCTGTCCACCTCGACCAAGTACGTCACGCTTTCCGTCGGTGGCAACGACATCGGCTTCTCGGGTGTGGTCGAGAAGTGCGCGCTGCCGTTCTACAACTGCACCAGCGACATCAACAAGGCGCTGGCGCTGATCACGAGCACCCTCAACGGGTCGCTGGACAACCTCTACACCCAGATCCACGACCGGGCGCCCAACGCCAAGGTCGTGGTGGTCGGCTATCCGCGCCTGTTCAACGGCGAGGAGTGCAACCTGCTGGCCCGGATCAGCTCGACCGAGCAGGGGCAGCTCAACGCCGGCGCGGACCAGCTCGACAACGCCATCAAGGCCAGGGCCGCCGCGCACGGCTTCACCTTCGAGGACGTGCGGTCGGCGTTCACCGGGCACGCGGTGTGCGACGACGTGGAGTGGCTCAACGGCCTGTCCAACCCGACCACCGAGTCCTACCACCCCAACCGCGACGGCCACGTGGCGTTCGCGAATCTTCTTCAGCCCTTGCTGTGACGGTTGGTGACGGCCTAGCCCGGTAGGGGCCTCGGCCGGGTGGATTCCGGACCGGGTGGTTCTGCCGCACCCCGTCCTCCGGTATTGCTGAGATGTCTCGGCCGAAAAGGAATCGGCCGGCGTCGCAGCGGTGGAAGGAGGGCGGGGTGTTCGGCATTCCGGTGATGAAGCTGGCCGTGATCGGCGGGGTCGGCGTGGTGGCCTTCGCCATGATCGCGCACCGCAACGCCGACGCGTCGCAGAGCAATGCCCAGTGCGCCTTCACGGTCAACGCCGACGTGCTCAACGTGCGGGCCGGCCCGGCCACCACCGAGCGGGTCGTCGGCCGGCTGGTGCAGAGCCAGTCGACCACCGCGCAACCGGTGGTGCAGAACGGTTTCCGCCAGCTCGACGGCGCTCGTTGGGCCTCGGCCGACTACTTGGTCGCGGCGGCCGGCAACACCTGCTGACGCTGCTCGTCCAGGCCGAGGTGGTACGGCACGTTGACCACCACCACGCCGGGCGTGAACAGCAGCCTGGCCTTGAGCCGCAAGGCACTCTGGTTGTGCAGCAGGTGCTGCCACCAGCGCCGCACCACGTACTCCGGGATGAACACGCTGACCACGCCGCGCCGGTCCCGGGCGTGCAGCCGGCTCACGTGGTCCACGATCGGCTTGCCCACGTCCCGGTACGGCGAGGACAGCACGATCAACGGCACCGCGATGCCCCGGCGCTCCCATTCCCGTTGCAGGCGGCGGGTTTCCTCGTCGTCGGTGGCCACGGTGACGGCCTCCAGCCGGTCCGGCCGGGTCGCCTTGGCGAAGGCCAGCGCCTGCAGCGCCGGCTGGTGCAGCCGGGAGACCAGCACCAGCGCGTGCACCGTCGGCGGCAGCGTCGTGGTCTCCTTGACCGTCGCGACCTGCTTCTCGAACCGCCGGTAGTAGCGGCTGATCGCCCGCATCACGATGAACAGCACCACCATGGCCAGCACCGCCAGCCACGCCCCGTGCACCACCTTGGTGGCGAACACGACCACCAGCACCACCGCGGTCAGCCCGGCGCCGAAGGTGTTGATCGCCTGCGAGCCGCGCATCTTCCGGCGCCGCACCGGATCGGTTTCGCCGGCCAGCAGGCGTTTCCAGTGCACGACCATGCCGGCCTGGCTGAGCGTGAAGCTGGTGAACACACCGATGATGTAGAGCTGGATCAGGCTGTCGATGTTGGCGTCGAAGCCGATGATCAGCAGCACCGCGAACGCCGCCAGCAGCAGGATGCCGTTGCTGAACACCAGCCGGTCGCCGCGGTTGTGCAGCTGCCGCGGCAGGTAGCGCTCGCGGGCCAGGATCGAGGCCAGGCCGGGGAAGCCGTTGAACGCCGTGTTGGCGGCCAGGATCAGGATGCCGGCGGTGGCCGCCTGGAACAGGTAGAACAGCGGCGATCGGCCGCCGAACACGCTGGCCGCGACCTGGGAGATCACCGACGGGTTGCCGTCGGCCATGGCGTGCGCGTTGAGGTGCACGGCCAGCGTGGTGATGCCACCGAACATCGTCACCGCGATCAGGCCCATCATCACCAGCGTGAGGGCGGCGTTGTGCGGCTTGGGTTTACGGAAGGACGGCACGCCGTTGCTGATCGCCTCCACACCGGTCAGCGCCGTGCAGCCGGAGGCGAAGGCCCGCAGCGACAGGAAGATCGCGCCCCAGCCGGTGGCGTTCTCGGTCTGGTGCAGGGGCAGGTTGGCGGTCGACGCGTCGGGCAGGTCGCCGACGACGCCGCGGACCGCCGCCACGGCGAACATCAGGAACGTCAGCACGATGAAGGCGTAGGTCGGAATCGCGAAGGTCCGGCCGGACTCCTTGACCCCGCGCAGGTTGGCCAGCGCGATGAGCACCACGAAGCCGACCGAGATGACCACGGCGTGCGGCGCCAGCTCCGGGAAGGCCGAGGTGATCGCCACGACGCCGGAGACCACCGACACCGCCACCGTCATCACGTAGTCCACCAGCAGCGCCGCCGCCGCGGTCAGCGCCGCCGACTCGCCCAGATTCTCCTTGGACACCACGAAAGCGCCGCCGCCGCTGGGGTAGGCGTAGCAGGTCTGGCGGTAGGAGGCGACGACCACGATCAGCACGATCGCCACCGCCGCCGCGACCGGCGTCGACAGCGACAGCGCGCCCGCGCCGCCGACGGCCAGCGTGAGCAGGATCTGCTCGGTCGCGTAGGCCACCGACGAGATGGGGTCGCTGCAGAAGACCGGCAGGGCCAGCCACTTCGGCAGCAGCGTGTCGCCCAATCGCTCGCTGCGCAGGGGCCGGCCGACGAGCAGCCGCTTCACGACGTCGAACACGCTTTTCCTCTCCCACGGACCACTCAGTGCCAGCGTGTGCGGCGTAAATGGCGGACCCGCCGCCCCTGATGCCGTCTTAACGCCGAGGTGGCCCGCGTTTACGCGTTCTTGATGCCGCTAGGCTCGGGGTGTGCTGACCGTCTCCACGATCAACGTCAACGGGCTCCGCGCGGCCGCCAAGAAGGGCTTCGTCGAGTGGCTCGCCGCCACCGAGGCGGACGTGGTGTGCCTCCAGGAGACGCGGGCCGAGCTGGACCAGCTCTCCGACGAGCTGCGGGAGCCGGCCGGCTGGCACACCGTGCTGGCCGAGTCCGAGCTCAAGGGCCGGGCCGGCGTGGCCCTGCT
This sequence comes from Kutzneria sp., assembly GCA_035492655.1. Taxonomy (GTDB): domain Bacteria; phylum Actinomycetota; class Actinomycetes; order Mycobacteriales; family Pseudonocardiaceae; genus Kutzneria. The sequence continues at coordinate 16,025 of DATJJB010000024.1, forward strand.
GTCCCGGACCGCGCCGGAGGCCGTCCGGGTCGGCTTCGGCTCGGCCGAGTTCGACCGCAGCGGCCGCTACGTCGAGTTCGAGCTGGCCGACGTGGTGGTGGCCAGCCTCTACCTGCCCTCCGGCGACGCCGGCACGCCCAAACAGGACGAGAAGTACCGCTTCCTCGACGCCTTCTACGCCCATCTCGTCGAGCTGAAGGCCAAGGCCGAGGCCGACGGCCGCGAGGTGCTCGTCTGTGGCGACTGGAACATCGCGCACCGGCCCGAGGACCTGAAGTCCTGGAAGACCAACCAGCGCTCGGCCGGCTTCCTGCCCGAGGAGCGGTCATGGCTGGACCGCCTCTACGCCGCCGGCTACGTCGACGTCGTGCGCTCGCTGCACCCCGACGTCGCCGGCCCGTACAGCTGGTGGTCCTACCGCGGCAAGGCCTTCGACAACGACTCCGGCTGGCGCATCGACCTGCACGTGGCCACCGAGGGGCTGGCAACCAAGGCCGTCTCCGCCGTCACCGAACGGGCCGCCACCTACGCCGAGCGCTGGTCCGACCACGCCCCCGTGACCGTCCGCTACGACGTCTGACCGCCCCCCTTTTTTTGGCACATGCGGTCCGGATGTGCCTCTGGGAGGCAAGTAGGACTTGCGCATGTGACATTGGGTTTATTCCCGGGAGTGGTGTGAGAGTGGTCTCCCTACGCTGAGCGACGGTGCTTCGCGAAAGCCGACTTACGCTCGCTCCGTGGTCACAGACACCCCGCGCCCGAGCGAATCGGCCCTCCGCAGGGCACTTCGCCGCGCCGCAGACGGTTCGACGCTGGACGCCACCGAGGCGGCGGTGCTGCTGCACGCCCGCGGCGATCACCTGGACGAGCTGCTGGCGATCGCCGGCCGGGTCCGGGACGCGCATCTGCGGGCCGAGGGACGCGACGGCGTCATCACGTACAGCAAGAACGCGTTCATCCCGCTGACCCGGCTGTGTCGGGACCGCTGCCACTACTGCACCTTCGCGACGGTGCCGCACCGCGTGCCGGCGGCGTACCTGGAGCGCGACGAGGTGCTGGACATCGCCCGGCAGGCGGCGGCCCAGGGCTGCAAGGAGGCCCTGTTCACACTGGGGGACCGGCCGGAGGACCGCTGGCCGGCGGCCAAGGAGTGGCTGGAGGCCCGCGGCTACGGCTCGACCCTGGACTACCTGCGCTCGGTGGCCATCGCGGTGCTCGAGGAGACGGGCATGCTGCCCCACCTCAACCCGGGCGTGCTGAGCTGGGAGGAGTTCCAACGGCTCAAGCCGGTCGCGGCCAGCATGGGCATGATGCTGGAGACCACGGCGACCCGCCTGTGGAGCGAGCCGGGCGGCCCGCACTACGGCAGCCCGGACAAGGAGCCGGCGGTGCGCCTGCGCGTGCTGACCGACGCCGGCCGGGTCGGCGTGCCGTTCACCACCGGCATCCTGATCGGCATCGGCGAGAACCTGGACGAGCGGGCGGAGTCGCTGCTGGCGCTGCGCGGCGTGGCCCGCCAGTACGGCAACATCCAGGAGATCATCGTCCAGAACTTCCGGGCCAAGCCGGACACCGCGATGCGCGGCATGCCCGACGCCGACCTGCACGAGCTGGCGGCGACCATCGCGGTCGGCCGGCTGCTGATGCCGTCCAACGTGAGCGTGCAGGCCCCGCCGAACCTGGTGGGCAACGAGTTCGAGCTGATGCTGCGGGCCGGCATCGACGACTGGGGCGGCGTCTCGCCGGTGACCCCGGACCACGTCAACCCGGAGCGGCCCTGGCCGGCGATCGACGAGCTGACCGCGGTCACCGCGGAGTCGGGTTTCCAGCTGCGCGAGCGGCTGACCGCCTACCCGCGCTTCGTCAAGGCCGGCCAGCCGTGGATCGACACCCGGATCAGCGCGCACGTGGATGCCCTGGCGGACAGGGAAACCGGCCTGGCCGACGAGTCGGCCGTCCTGAGTGGACGGACGTGGCAGGAGCCGGACTACGCCCTGGAGTCGCAGGGCCGCACCGATCTGCACGAGACCATCGACACCACCGGCCGCACCGGCGACCGTCGCGGCGACTTCGACAGCGTGTACGGCGACTGGGAGTCGCTGCGCCACCAGCTGCACAGCAGCCCGACGTTCAGCAAGCTGCCCAGCGACGTCCTCAATGGACTGACCATCGCCGCCGAGAATCCGGCCGCGCTGCTGGAGGAAGCCAACGTCGACGCGGCGATGGCCCTGCTGACCGCGGACGGCGAGGCGCTGGAGACCATGACCCGGCTGGCCGACCAGCTACGGGCCGAGGTCAACGGCGACGACGTGACCTACGTGGTCAACCGGAACATCAACTTCTCCAACGTCTGCTACGTCGGCTGCCGGTTCTGCGCCTTCGCGCAACGGGAACGCGACGCCGACGCGTACCGGCTGACCGTGGACGACATCGCCGACCGCGCCCAGGAGGCGTGGGATGTTGGCGCGACCGAGGTCTGCATCCAGGGCGGCATCGACCCCAAGCTGCCGACCAGCTTCTACGCCGACATGGTGCGGGCGATCAAGACCCGGGTGCCGGGCATGCACGTGCACGCCTTCAGCCCGATGGAGATCGTCAGCGGCGCGACCAAGGCAGGCGTGAGCGTCGAGGAGTGGCTGACCGAGCTGCGTGACGCCGGCCTGGACACGATTCCCGGCACGGCGGCGGAGATCCTCGACGACGACGTGCGCTGGGTGCTGACGAAGGGCAAGCTGCCGACCAAGACCTGGCTCGAAGTCGTTGGCACCGCGCACAAGCTGGGCATCCGCTCCTCGTCGACGATGATGTACGGCCACGTCGACCACCCCGGCCACTGGCTCGGGCACCTGCGCACGCTGGCCCGCCTCCAGGACGAGACAGGTGGCTTCACCGAGTTCGTTGGCCTGCCGTTCGTGCACAACAACGCCCCGATCTACCTGGCCGGCGTGGCCCGCCCCGGACCGTCCCGAAGGGACAATCGCGCCGTGCACGCCATGGCCCGGCTGGCCCTGCACGGCCGGATCGACAACATCCAGTGCTCCTGGGTGAAGCTGGGCGACCGCGGCACGGCCGAGGTGCTGCGCGGCGGCGCCAACGACCTGGGCGGCACGCTGATGGAGGAGACGATCAGCCGGATGGCCGGTTCCGAGCACGGCTCGGCCCGCACCATCGCCGAACTGGACGCGATGGCGGCACTGGCCGGCCGGCACGCGCGTCAGCGAACCACGGTCTACGGCCAGGTTGCGCTAAATGGACCCGTTCGAGTGAGCCTTTCGGAGCACTGACGTTACGTCGAATGGGTAGCTTCTGAGGTTGCCTCCCAGCAACGTCGGCCTCGGAAGGACAATCCCGTGCGCAACAGAAGAGCGCTCGCGTTCCCGCTGGCCGTGATGGTGGCCGGGACGATCATCGCTGGTGCCGGGGCCGCGTTGGCCGCGACACCGAGCGACATCGGCCCGGCCGTCCACGCGGCCGTCGACCACCACCGCGGTAGCAGTCCGGAGCGCGGCAACCCGCCGTGCGAGCGGACCGGCCGGGGCAACCCGCCGTCCTGTCAGACCACCACGCCGCCGCCCACGTGCGAGCCGGCCGGCCACGGCCGCGGCCTGCCGCCGTGCACGTCGACCACGCCGCCGACGACCACGCGGTCGACGACGACCACGCCGTGCACGACGACGACCATGCCGTCCACCACGACGACGACGTACACGACGACCACCACGTCGTCGACCACGACCAGCACCACGACGCCGTCGACCACGACCTCGACGACGACTACAACGCCGTCGACGACCACCTCGACGACGACGGGGTCGACCACCACGACGACACCGTCCACGACCACGTCCACGACGGGGACGACCACGACGACCAGTCCGTCGCACTCGTCGTCGACCACGCCACCGGTGACCACGACCACGGCGCCAGGCACACAGCAGCTGGCCTACACCGGCACCACTGCCGACACCGGCATGTTGATCGGCATCGGCATGCTGCTGATCGTCGGCGGCGGCCTGATGCTGCTGGTCCGTCGGAACCCGAAGGCCCGTAGCTGAGTCGTCGGGCGCCCCGCCCGCCCGGGGCGCCCGCGACGTACGGCACGTCACATCTGCCCGAAGGCGCATGATCGACGACCCCGAAGGGGGCCGTGAGCCCGTAAGCGCAGGTCCTGATCTTGTGGGACCCGCCGCCGGGCGGGCCGACCAGCGCGGTTATTCTCGCTCCTCGTGATGGACCGCACAGTCCCCGGAACGGGTGGGGTTGACACGTTCGGTAGTTTTCCGAACGACGGACACCCTCGTGTTCACTCTTTCGGGGCGACCTCACTGTCGGGAGACGCTGCCTTGCGTAACCAGGTTCGGCACCTCACGCGTTCCACCCTGACTGCCGCCTGCCTGCTGCCGGCCACCATGCTGCTGACCGCCGGGCTGGCCGCCGCCACCGAGACCGACGCCCCGGTCGAGAGCCGCGTCCCGGTCACCCTGGACGGCGTCGCCCTGATCGCCATCCTGCTGGGCTTCGGCGGCCTGATCGCCGGCCTGCTGCGCCACCGTCACCGCCTGGCCCGCGAGGCCAAGGCCGCCGCCGCGGCGGCCAAAGCGGTCGTCGAGGAGAGCGCCGCCGCCGCGGCGGTCGTCCAGCCGGCCCCGCTGCCCACGCCGAGCCAGCTCTGAGCTGAGTAGTTCGACGCTCTGCAACCGCCTGCACGCACCGTTACCGTAAGCGCGTGGCGGAGAAGGAATCCCTGCTGACCCGGCTGCGCAAGCGGCATGCGTGGCTCGACCATCTGGTGCGCGCCGGGTCGCGGTACACCGAGCGATACGGCGACCACTACGCCGCGGCCATCACCTACTACAGCGTCCTGTCCCTGATACCCCTGCTCATGCTGGGTTTCTCGGTGGCCGGTTTTGTCCTGGCCGGCAACATGGACCTGCTCGACCAGATCCGCAGCGGCATCACGGCGGCGGTGCCGGGCGCGCTCGGCGACCAGGTCAACACCATCATCGGCAAGCTGATCGAGTCACGCGGCACGGTCGGCATCTTCGGTCTGCTGGCCGCCCTCTACTCGGGGCTGGGCTGGATGACCAGCCTGCGCGACGCCCTCACCGCCCAGTGGACCCGTGAGCGCCCGGAACTGCCGTTCCTGATCACCGCGGTCAAGGACCTGCTCACGCTGATCGGCCTCGGCCTGGCCCTGGTCATCTCGTTCGGCATCACCGCGGCCGGCTCGGCGCTGGGTGGCCTGGTGCTGGAGTGGCTGGGCCTGCGGCAGACCGGCTGGGCCGAGGTCCTGCTCTCGCTGGCCGCCATCGTGCTCGGCCTGGTGGCCAACTGGCTGGTGTTCCTGTGGGTGCTGACCAGCCTGCCGCGCTTCCAGGTCGGCTGGCGCAGCGCGGTGCGCGGCGCGATCACCGGCGCGATCGGCTTCGAGGTGCTCAAGCAGGTCGGCAACATCTACCTGCAGATGATCAAGGACTCGCCGTCCGGCTCGGTCTTCGGCACGCTGCTCGGCCTGCTGGTGTTCATCAACCTGGTGTCGCGGTTCCTGGTCTTCATCACCGCCTGGACGGCCACCGCCAAGGAGAACATGGCCCGCTCGGCCGATCCGGTGCTGCCGCCGCAGCCGGTGCTGATCCGGCCGACGGTGCACGTGGCCGCCCGCCCGGACGGTGTCCTGACGGCCGGCCTGCTCAGTGCCGGCGCGCTGATCGGCGTGACGCTGACCAGGCTGCTGCGCCGGCGCTGAGGCCTAACCGTTGTTGGCCTGGGCCGCGAGCCGGCGGGCCCGGGCCGCCTTGGCCCGGCGCTTGCGCAGCACCATCACCGCGAAGCCCAGCACGACCACACCGGCCACGATGGTCAGCGGCATGCCGACGTTGCCGAACGCCTGGTACATCGGGCTCTTGTCGGCCGCGGTCTGCACCCCGGGCGAGTCCGTGGTGTCGGTCGTCGAGGACGTGGCGGAGGCCGACGGCTTCACCGGCGGGGCCTGGTCGACCAGCTGGCCGACGGCGTGCGCGTTGGCCGCGGTCAGCCCGAAGCCCCAGTCCAGCAGCTTCGAGCTCTGCCGGTACATGGCGTACTGCTGCTGCTCGCCGCGCAGCAGCACGGCCACCAGCCGGTGCCCGTTCTTGGTCGCCGAGGACAGGTTGGTGAAGTGCGCGTCGGTGGTGTTGCTGGTGATGCCGGTGATCGCGCCGGTGTAGGTGGTCATCAGCTGGTCGGCGTTCTTCACGATCAGGCCGCTCAGGTTCACCGACTTGACCCCGGCGGCGTCGGCGAACGCCTGCTGCTGCATGGCGTGCCGGTAGATCACCGCCATGTCGTAGGCCGAGGTGCTCATGCCGGGGCCGTCGAGGCCGCCCGGCGTGGCCACCCGGGTGTCCAGCGCGCCCATCTGCTTGGCCGCGGCGTTCATCAGGTCCAGCGTCTTCGGGATGCCGCCGAGGGCACGGGCCAGCGCGTGCGGCACGTCGTTGCCCGGCTTGAGCAGCATGGCCTCGACCAGCTGGGTCACGGTGAACTTGGCGCCGGCCTGCACGCCGATGGCCGAGTAGCCGTTGGCCGCGTCCACGTCCTCCTGCGTGATCAGCACCGGCGTGCTGGGCTTGAGGTCCTGCAACGACACCATGGCCAGCAGCACCTTGATCAGTGCTGCCGGGCGCTGCCGGGCGTGCGGGTCCTTGGCCGCGAGCACGGCGCCGGTGTCCAGGTCGGCCAGCACCCAGGAGGCGGCGTTGACCTCGGACGGCGGCGCGGTGGCGGCGTCCGGCGGCAGCACGAAGCCGCACTTGCCGAGCTGGTCGCCACCCACCGGGTCGGCCGGCACCGGCAGCGGCGTCGGCACTGCGGAACCGGGGGCGGGCTGTTCCGCGTCGTCCTCGGCGGCCGGCGGCGACTGCTTGTTCGTGCACTCGCTCGGCACGGCGCTGGTGGTGGACGACGCCGTCGTGCTGGTGGTGGTGGCCGCGGCAGCGCCCGTCGCTACGAACATGGCGGCGACCACGGAGGCCAGGGCCATGAGCAGGGCGGCTGTGGGCCGTCGAGCTGGGAGAGGCACCCTCGCAGGCTAGTGCCTTACGCGGTGTGACCGGTTGGACCCGTGGGTTACCCGATCCCGCCCGGGGCGGATACTGCGGACGTGAAGCTGACCCGTGGCAAGTCGGTGTTCCTGCTCCTGTTCGGGGCGTGGAGCTGGTTCATCTGGGTGACGCTGGTGATCAACGTGGCGCAGGACCCCCGGGCCTTCGTGGCCGGGTCGGCCACGGCTTTCTTCTACGTCCACCTCACGCTGGCGATCATCTCCATCGTGTTCGGGACGATCATCGGCCTGTTCGGCGTGCGCGGACTGGTCGCGTCCCGGCGGCCGGCCGAGGTCGCTCACCCTGGGTGAGGCGGCTCAAGGGTTGCCCGCGCGCTGGCAACTGTGAACGTTCGCACTGTCGAATCGGGATAACGCCGGCGCTGGCTCGCGTCTGTCCGTATTGCTACGTTCCGGCGAATGAGACGTCTGCTGACGCTGCTGATCGCCGCCGGAGCAGCCCTGGTCGGGCTGGCGCCGATCGCGTCCGCCGCCCCGGACCACCACTGCACCGCCACCGGCACCACCTACACCTACGTGGTGCTCTACACGCCGGGCGTGCCCCGGTTCGTCGCCGACGCCGAGCTGCGCCTCGACTGCGGCGCCCTCGTCGAGTACTACCCGGAGATCGGCGTCGCGGTGGCCACCTCGGCCGCCCCCGACTTCGCCGACAAGCTCGGTCCGTACCGGGCCTACAGCGGCCGCAAGGACGTGCCGGCCGCCACCCTGAGTTCCCGTTCGCTGGAGGCGGCGCTGCCGGCCGTCGACCGCGGCGGCGAGCAGTGGGACATGGACCTGATCAAGGCCAAGCAGGCCAACAAGGTCAACGAGGGCAGCCGCCGGGTGGTGGTCGGCGTGCTGGACTCCGGCGTCGACTCGACCCACCCGGAGTTCGCCAAGTCGATGGACGCCGCCGACTCCGCAGGCTGCGTGACCGGCAAGGCCGACCCGGCGGTGGCCGCCTGGTCGCCGACGACCAGCCCGCACGGCACGCACGTGGCCGGCACCATCGCCGCCGCCGACGACGGCAACGGCGTCACCGGCATCGCGCCCGGCGTGCGGCTGGCCTCGGTGAAGGTGGTCAGCGACGACGGCTTCATCTTCCCGGAGTCGGCGGTGTGCGGCTTCATGTGGGCCGGCCGGCACCACTTCGCCGTGACCAACAACAGCTACTTCGTGGACCCGGGCTTCTACTTCTGCCGCAACAAGCCCGGCGACGCCGCGGCGTACGAGGCGATCCGGCGCGCGGTGGCGTACTCCACCGGCCGTGGCGTGCTCAACGTGGCCGCCGCCGGCAACGAGGCGATGGACATCGCCCACCCCGATCACGACACCGTGCGTAAGCAGAACCCGGTGGACCGCAACTGCGCCACGCTGCCGGCTGGGCTGCCGGACGTCGTCGCCGTGACGGCAGTCGGCTACAACGGCACCAAGTCGAGCTACAGCGACTGGGGCAAGGTCGATGTCACCGCGCCGGGCGGTGACCGTGCGCAGCTGCCGCCCACCGGCGCGGGACCCGCGTGCCCGCTGTCCACGCTGCCCGGTGGCGGCTACGGCAGCATGTGCGGCACGTCGATGGCGTCACCGCACGTGGTCGGAGTGACGGCGCTGCTGGCCAGCACGCATCCGTGGGCCTCGCCCGCGCAGCTGCGGGGCCTGCTCCGGGCCGAGGCGACGCCCGTCGCGTGCCCGGCCGCGACGCCGACCTGCACCGGGCCGGCGGGGGACAACACGTATTACGGGCACGGCCTGGTCAATGCCCTGGCCGCGGTTGTGCGCTGAGTGACAGATGGGCACGGGAAGTCCCCGCTTCCCGTGCCCGCTGCAAAGTCTTAGAAGTCGAACTCACCGTTGCGGACGCCGGCGACGAAGGCCGTCCATTCGGCCTTGTTGAAAACGTGAGCCGGCAGGCTCGGGTCCTTGGCGTCACGCAGTGCGATGTCGCCCGACGGCAGAGCAGCAACCTCGACGCAACCGCCGTCCTGGCAGAAGCTGCTCTTCTTGAACGTAATTTCCATTGAACGTAGTATCTTTCACTCAGTGGCGGTTCTCATCACCTTCTCGATCAGGTCGAGTGAGGACTTGTGGTCCGGGCACTTCGACAACAGATTGGAGAAGATGTCCTGGTACTTCTTCACTTCCGACTCCGTGGCCGAGAACCGGTCGCCACCGCTCAGCTCCTGGTAGACAGTGTCCTGATCGGTGTCGTTGTCGAAAGTGAAGATCACGTAGTTGCACTGGATGCCGAGATTGTAGCCGGCAGTGTATGGGTAAACCCTCAGATCGACACTATCGTGTTGCGCAAAGTCGATCAAGGCCGCGAGCTGACGCCGCATGGTCTTCGTCGAGTCGACGACCCGGTGCAGCGCGCACTCGTCGATCACGCCCGTGATCTGCAGTTCACCTAGCCGGTCGAGCACGTAACGCTGGCGTCTTCCGCGAATCTCGACGAGCTGGTCGATCTCGCTGTCCGGCGCCTCGGGGAAGTTGTTACGAAAAATTTCCCGGCAGTATTCCGGTATCTGCACCAACCCGGAGATCGCGAATCCGCTGAACCACTGCATGCCGGTGGCGGCCGATTCGAGCGAGATGTAGCTGCCCAGATTGGGCGGCCAGGCCTCCGGGTGGTCCGACCACCAGCCCTCGTCCTGGCTGGCCGTGGCCAGGCTCTGCAACCGGGTGCGCAGCCGGTGGTCGCGGACCTCGTACAGGTCGAGCAGGTCGCGCACGTCACGCAGCTTGGGCAGGCCCTGGCCGTTCTCCAGCCGACTGACCTTCGAGGGGGAGCATTCCAGGCGACGCGCGGCGTCGACGAGTTGCAGCCCGGCGGCTTCGCGGAGCTTGCGCAACTCGTGGCCGAGGCGGCGGCGCGGGATCAACGGTCCCTGAGAAGGGGGCATCCATACACCTCCTGAACCACCATGCCCGCGTAGCCGCTGGAGGCGCGTGGCGCCACGCTAGGCCATCGGGGTGACCGTGGCAAGCAATCCACGCATGCAATTGCACGGTGGCATTGCGCTGTGCGCTTTCCTGCCGCACTCTACCCCTGAGTCCCGGCCTACTCCCGAGAGGATGAGCTGAGATGAGCACTGTCGAGCGGTCACCTCTGATCTTCCGCCTGATCCACCCCGCGCGGGCCGCGAAAATCACCATCGAGAGTGAGCTGGCGATGGAGTTCCGCGGGCTGCGCAAGGCCACCCGGGTCGTCGGGCGCTGGCATCGTCGCGTCGCGCGGACCGTGGATCACGGCATGCGCCTCGGCTACGCCATCGAACGGCTGGGCCGGCAGGCCGTCGAGACCGAGTCCCGGCCGCGCAAGATCGGCTCGCAGCTGCTGACCGCGGCCCAGGCCCGCCGACAGCTCGACCGCTCACCGTCCGTAGGCACCGCCGAGCTCGGCCGGGTCGTGCTGGCCGCCGACGCCGAGCGCCGCCGGCTGCTGCGCTCGATCGACCGCAAGATCGCCGAGCTCGGCCGGCTGGCCGCCCGGCTGGAGCGCGACAGCGAGCGCTTGCAGCACCTGATCGAGCGCTGCTATCTCGGGCCGCAGCAGGACATCCTGCTGGCCCGGTCACTGGCCCGCGACCCGCAGGCCGACCGGCTGCCGGTGGTGCGGGCGCTGCCCGACCTGACCTTCCTGGTGCTGGCCATCAGCCGGCTGGAGGTCGTCACGCACGAGGCGTCGGCCTGCCGCGAGGAGGCCCACGGCACGAGGGCGCTGTTCCCGTTCGTGCCGGAACAGCGCCTCGATCCCGCGGTGGCCGTGCGGAACTAGTTGAGTGCCTGGTCCAGGTCGGCCCAGAGGTCGTCCACGTCTTCGAGGCCGACCGACAGGCGCAGCAGCCGGTCGCCGATGCCGGCGCCGCGCCGGTCGTCCTCGGCGACGATGTGGTGGCTCAGCGAGCCGGGGTGCTGGATCAGCGTGTCGACACTGCCGAGGCTGACCGCCGGCGTGACCAGCCGGACCGCGGCGATCACCGCGTGCGGGTCGCCGACGACGTCGAACGACACCATCGGGCCGCCGATCTCCGGCCGGTAGACCTTGCTGACGTTCGGGTGGCTCGCCAGCCGTCGGGCCAGCTCGGCGGCGGTGGTCGACGCGTGGGCGATGCGGATCGGCAGCGTGGACAGGCCGCGCAGCAACAGGTATCCGGCCAGCGGGTGCAGAATGCCGCCGGTGGCCATCCGGATCGTGCGCAGGCGGCGGGCGAAGTCCTCGTCGCAGGCCACCACCCCGCCCAGCACGTCGCCGTGGCCGCCGAGGTACTTGGTCGCGCTGTGCAGCACGATGTTCGCGCCCAGCTCGATCGGCCGTTGCAGCACCGGCGTGGCGAAGGTGTTGTCCACCAGCACCGGCACGTCCACGTCGATGGCCCGGATGTCCACTTCGGACAGTGTCGGGTTGGCCGGCGACTCCACGATCACCAGGCCGGTGTCGTCCCGCAGGTTGAGTTTGAGGTCCTCGGCCGTCGACCAGGTGACGTCGGTGCCCAGCAGGCCAGAGTCGAGCAGGTGGTCGCTGGTGCCGTAGAGCGGGCGGACCGCCACGACGTGCCGCTTTCCTTGCGCCGCAACGGCCAGCAGACAGGCGCTGAGCGCCGCCATGCCGGTCGCGAAGGCCACCGCCGACGCCGCGCCCTCCAGGTCGGCCAGCGCCCGCTCGAAGCGGGCCACCGTCGGGTTGCCGACGCGGCCGTAGATCGGGCTGCCGCCCAGGTCCTCGCCGCTCGCCGCCCGTTCGAGACGGTTCGCCTCCTCGTGGCTGTCACGGGAGGGATAGGTCGTGGAGAGGTCGATCGGGACCGCGTGCAGCCCCAGCTCGGTCAGATCCTCGCGGCCCGCGTGCACTGCCCTGGTGTTCAGCTCCATGCCGCTCATCCTGGGCAGGTCACGGTGCTTTGCTTTCAATTCCGTACTAAATTCGGCCCATGGCTTCTGACGTGCGCCTGGATCCGGTTGATCTTGCCATTCTGCGGGAGTTGCAGAACGACGCCCGGATCACCAACAAGGAGCTCGCCGCCGCCGTCGGCATCGCCCCGTCGACCTGCCTGGACCGGGTCGCTCGGCTGCGCTCCGCCGGCGTCATCCTCGGCACCGTCCTCCGCGTCGACGCCTCCGCGCTCGGCCGCCCGTTGCAGGCCCTGCTGTTCATCCGCGTGCAGCCCCATCGCGGTGTGCTGGAGCCGTTCGTCAAACACGCCCTGGAGCAGCCCGAGACCCGGGCTGTCTTCCACCTCACCGGGGCCGACGACTTCATGGTGCACGTAGCCGCCGCTGGTGCTTCCGACCTTCAGCGCCTCGTCCTCGACGAGTTCACCGCCCGGCCCGAGGTCGCCCTCGTGCACACCACGCTGATCTTCCAGCAGTGGGACGGCGGGCCGCTGCTGCCGCCCACCACTTCCGGCTGAGGCCCACCGGAGTGCCAGCCCGTCAGCCAGACTCGACGGCATGACCGACTTCGACGTCGACGAGTTCCTGGCGCAGCCGCTGACCGCGCGGGTGGCCACCGACGGGCCGACGGTGCGCCCGACCTGGTACCTCTGGGAGGACGGGGCGTTCTGGATCCTGTCCGGCCCATGGGCCCGGCTGCTCGGCCGGGTGCGCAAGGACCCGAGGCTGGCCCTGACGGTGGACGTGTGCGACCTGCCGACGGGCCTGGTCCGCCAGGTCATCGCTCGCGGCGAGGCCGAGGTGCTGCCGTTCGACACGGACCGGGGACGGCGCAAGCTGAGTCGCTACCTCGGGCCGGAGGAATCTAGGTGGGACAACAGGTTTCGCCGGTACCTGCACGACGATCTCGGCACGGTGTGGATCCGCGTGGTCCCGGAGTCGTTGCAGGCCATCGATCTGAGCTACCAGGTCTGAAACGCGTCAGGGCCCCACCGCTTGTGGCAGTGGGGCCCCGACGTGTCTGCCGGTCAGACGCGCTTGAACAGCAAGGCGCGCTTGACCTCCTGGATGGCCTTGGTCACCTGGATGCCACGGGGGCAGGCGTCGGTGCAGTTGAACGTGGTGCGGCAACGCCACACGCCGTCGACGTCGTTGAGGATGTCGAGCCGCTCCTCGGCGCCCTCGTCCCGGCTGTCGAAGATGAAGCGGTGGGCGTTGACGATGGCGGCCGGCCCGAAGTAGGAGCCCTCGGTCCAGTACACCGGGCACGACGTGGTGCAGCAGGCGCACAGGATGCACTTGGTGGTGTCGTCGAACCGGGCCCGGTCGGCAGCCGACTGGATGCGCTCACGGGTGGGCTCGTGGCCGGTGGTCATCAGGTACGGCTTGACCGCCCGGAACGCCTCGAAGAACGGTTCCATGTCGACGATCAGGTCCTTCTGCACCGGCAGACCCTTGATCGGCTCCATGGTGATGGTGGTCGGCTTTCCGTTGCCGGCCAACAGGTCCTTCACCAGCACCTTGCACGCCAGGCGGTTGACGCCGTTGATGCGCATGGCGTCCGACCCGCAGACACCGTGGGCGCAGGAGCGCCGGAAGGTGAGCGAGCCGTCGACGTACCACTTGATGTAGTGCAGCACGTTGAGCACGCGGTCCGTCGGCAGCGCCGGGACCTCGAACGACTGCCAGCGCGGTTCGTCGTCGAACTCGGGGTTGAACCGACGGATCTGCACGGTGAGGGTGACCGCGCCGGGCGGCACCGGCGGCTGCGAGCCGCGGGAACCCGAGGGCGCGGTTTCGGTGGTCGCGGTCATCAGTACTTGCGCTCCATCGGCTTGTACCGGGTGAAGGTCACCGGCTTGTAGTCGAGACGGATGTCGGCGGACAGGTTGTCGCCCTGCTTGTACGCCATGGTGTGCCGCATGAAGTTCGTGTCGTCGCGGGTCGGGTAGTCCTCCCGCGCGTGCCCGCCACGGGACTCCTTGCGGGCCAGCGCGCCGACCACCAGGATCTCGGCCAGCTCCAACAGGAAGCCGAGCTCGACGGCCTCCAGCAGGTCGGTGTTGAACCGCTTGCCCTTGTCCTGCACGGCAACGTTGGCGTAGCGCTCCTTGAGCTGCTGCACGTCGTGCAGCGCCTGCTTGAGCGTGTCCTCGGTGCGGTACACGGCGGCGTTGGCGTCCATGGTGTTCTGCAACGCGATCCGCAGGTCGGCGACGCGCTCGGCGCCGGTGGAGGTGCGCAGCCCCTCGACCATGGTCTCGACCAGGGCGGCCGGGTTCTCCGGCAGGTCGACGTGGTCGTGCACGGTGGCGACGTACTCGGCGGCGGCCAGACCGGCCCGCCGGCCGAACACGTTGATGTCCAACAGCGAGTTGGTGCCCAGCCGGTTCGCGCCGTGCACGGACACGCAGGCGCACTCGCCGGCGGCGTACAGGCCGGGGACGACGGTGTCGTTGTCCCGCAACACCTCGGCGTGGATGTTGGTGGGGATGCCGCCCATCGCGTAGTGCGCGGTCGGGTACACCGGCACCGGCTCGGTCACCGGGTCCACACCGAGGTAGGTACGGGCGAACTCGGTGATGTCGGGCAGCTTGGTCTCCAGCACCTCGGCCCCGAGGTGCGTGCAGTCCAGCAGCACGTAGTCCTTGTGCGGACCGGCGCCGCGGCCCTCCAACACCTCCAGCACCATGGACCGGGCGACGATGTCGCGCGGCGCCAGGTCCTTGATGGTGGGGGCGTAGCGCTCCATGAACCGCTCGCCGTCGGCGTTGCGCAGGATCGCGCCCTCGCCGCGGGCGCCTTCGGTGAGCAGGATGCCCAGGCCGGCCAGACCCGTCGGGTGGAACTGGTAGAACTCCATGTCCTCCAGCGGCAGGCCCTTGCGGAAGATGATGCCCATGCCGTCGCCGGTCAGGGTGTGCGCGTTGGACGTGGTCTTGAAGACCTTGCCGAAGCCGCCGGTGGCGAACACGACCGCCTTGGCCTGGAACACGTGGATCTCGCCGGTGGCCAGCTCCAGCGCGACCGCGCCGGTGCAGACCGGGCCGTTGGCCGTCTCGGTCATGCACACGTCGAGCACGTAGAACTCGTTGAAGAACTCGATGCCGTGCTTGACGCAGTTCTGGTACAGCGTCTGCAGGATCATGTGCCCGGTGCGGTCGGCCGCGTAGCACGCGCGCCGCACGGCCGCCTTGCCGTGGTCGCGGGTGTGCCCGCCGAAGCGCCGCTGGTCGATCCGGCCCTCGGGGGTCCGGTTGAACGGCAGGCCCATCTTCTCCAGGTCGAGTACCGCGTCGATGGCTTCCTTGCACATGATCTCGGCGGCGTCCTGGTCGGTGAGGTAGTCACCGCCCTTGATCGTGTCGAAGGTGTGCCACTCCCAGTTGTCCTCCTCGACGTTCGCGAGGGCGGCGCACATGCCGCCCTGCGCCGCGCCGGTGTGGGACCGGGTGGGGTAGAGCTTGGTCAGCACCGCGGTGCGGACGCGCTGGCCGGCCTCGATGGCCGCGCGCATCCCGGCGCCACCGGCGCCGACGATGACCACGTCGTACTTGTGTACCTGCATGTCCGGCGTCTCCCGCGGTCAGCCGCTGATGTTCGGGTCGAAGGTGAAGATCACGAAGCTGCCCAGCGCCAGGATCAGCGCCATGGACACGTACAGCAGGATCTTCAGCCAGAACCGGGTGGCGTCCTTGCGCGCGTAGTCGTTGATCACGGTGCGCAGGCCGTTGCCGCCGTGCAGCTCGGCCAGCCACAGCATGGACAGGTCCCAGAACTGCCAGAACGGCGAGGACCAGCGGCCGGCGACGAAGGCGAAGTTGATCCGGTGCACGCCGCCGTCGAGGATGTTCATGATGAACAGGTGCCCGAGCACCAGCACGATCAGCAGCAGGCCGGACAGCCGCATGAACAGCCAGCTGTAGAGCTCGAAGTTGCTGCGGCGGGCCGCCGGGCGGCGCGGGGAGCGCGGCGAGGCGATGTCGAGGGTGCTCATGTCAGTTGCCACCACCAAGAAGCTGAGTGACGGTCCGCTGCAGCATGAAGTAGGCGCCGGGGATCATCACCAGCACCCAGATCACGATGATCGCCCACAGCATCGGACGCTGGAACCGCGGGCCCTTGGCCCAGAAGTCGACCAACATGATCCGGATGCCGTTGAGCGCGTGGTAGAGCACCGCCGCGACCAGGCCCAGCTCCAACAGGTTGACCAGCGGGTTCTTGTAGAGCTCGATCACCTTGTCGTAGGCGTTCGGGGAAACCCGAACGACCGCGGTGTCCAGCACGTGCGCGAACAGGAAGAAGAAGGTCAGCACCCCGGTGATCCGGTGGGCCACCCAGGACCACATGCCCAGATCGCCGCGGTAGACGGTGCTACCGCGTCGGCTGCTGCCCCCTGTTTCCGGTGCTGCGCCCGTTGGCGGGGCGGTGGTACTGGCCATGGTGCGCGTGGCCTCCAGCGTCAGTGGTGGGCGCGGCCCCAGGTGGCTGGTGCGCACGGGGCCTTGACCCTCCGGATGCTAGACCGGGGCCCTGCGGCTGGCCCAACGGCGACCGGCCGTCTGTGATCGATGAGACACACAACGGTGTGGTCCAGGCCGCTTTAACTATCAAGACCCATCGTTTCCCTTTATACACAGTGCCTGCCTGCACAGGTGGTCGGCCCGGCGGGTGGTCTCCGGCTGGCGGTACTTCGGGGCGAGATCGAGCACCAGCGCGCACGCGGTGTCCAGATCGATCCGGTGGCCGATCGAGACGAACAGCGGCTTCACCTCCCGTTGTGTGCGCAGCGCCCGGCCGACGACGTCGTCGGCGTCGGTGAGCTCGGTCCAGTCGCCGCGGTTCGGGCCGGGCGGGTCGTAGTGGCCCATCGGGGTCTTGGCCACGCCGATCGAGGGCAGCCCGGTGACCACGCCCAGGTGGCTGGCCAGCCCGAACCGGCGCGGATGGGCCACGCCCTGGCCGTCGCAGATCAGCACATCGGGCGACGTCGTCAGCCGTTCGAGGGCACTCGTCAGCGCCGGGAGCTCACGGAACGCGAACAGCCCTGGCACGTAAGGGAAATCGGTGCCGCCCGGCACCACGACCTGATCCACCGTTTCGAGTGACGTGAGGTCGACCACGACGACCGCCGCGCACAGCTTGTCGCCGTCGTAGGCCACGTCGAGGCCGGCCGCGGTCCGCGGTTGCCAGTCGGCCGGCGGGTGCGGGTCGACCAACGGGGCCATCGTGAGCTGAAGGGCTATCGCCTCGTCCGGGGTCGACGGCCAGGTCATGTGAAGTGCCTCTCCGCGGCCAGCTCGCCGCGCTCGTCGAAGACCCGCTCGCGGGCCAGCCGGCCGTCCGGGTGCCAGTCCCGGGCGACGCCGGTCAGGACGCCCCGGCGGACCGTCCGCTCCGACTTGGGTGTGCCGTCCTCGTACCACTCGCGCTGCGGGCCGTCCTCCACGCCGTACCGGTAGGTGACCAGCGAGGTCACCTCGCCGCTGTAGCCGTGGGTCACCGCCTCGCCGGTGAAGGCGTGCCCGTCGTGTTTGAGCCGTGCCCCGTCGTCCCATTCGACCGTGCTGACCTGGAGGTCGATGCGGGGCTGCGGCGGCTCGTCCGCCGGCACCTCGCGCTCGTCTTCGAGGAAGCCGTTGGCATCCCAGCGTTGGATCTTGGTGACGGCGCCCTTGGGGTCGTGGACCGTGAGCTCGCGGAGGCGGCCGTTGGCGTGCCAGCGTCGCCATTCGCCCACGCGGACGCCCTGTTCGTACCGGCCCTCCGCGGTCGGCGACCACCACGGGCCGTCCGGTTGGCCGTCCCGGTACGACGTGATCTCGTCGCCGTCCTGGAGCTGGCCCGTGAACGGCGTGTTTCCGTTGTGTACCAGGCCGTTTTCTTCGGTCGTTCGGCTCCGGTCGACCCTGGTCGTCGGCTCGCCCCGCTCGTCCCAGCGGGTGTCGCCGTCCTGCGCCGGCATTCCGTTGGGGTGCCAGCGTTTCTCCCCGTCGCTGCGCAGGATCCCGCTGTCGTACCAGGTCTTGGCCGTCTGCCGGACGCCGTCCTGGTACGTCTCCAGCGACAGCAGCCGATCCCCGTTCTCGCGGACCAGCTCGCCGGTGAACGGCTCGTCGTGATGACACAGACGTCCCTCGTCGTCCGTGGTCGGGGCATCCGCGTACAGCTCGATCCGCCTGGTCCGTCGGGGGAGGAAAGCCCCGTCCAGCACCGCTTCCGCCAGGTTCGCCGCCGACAGGTCCACGTCGTCCAGCATCGCCGCCGTCAGATTGGCCCCGCGCAGGTCCGCGTCCTTGAACACCGCGCCGATCGCCGACACCCGGGTCAGGTTCGCCTGGGTCAGCGTCGCGTCGGCCAGATTCGCGTCGTCCAGGTTCGCGTCCTGCAGCTGCGCCTCCGCCAGGTCCGCTCCCCGCAGATCCGCGCTGGTCAGCTGCGCCCCGTCCAGCTCCGCCCGGCGTAACACCACGTCCCGCAGGTCCGCGCCCAGCAGCACCGCCCCGCTCAGCGGCGCACCAGTCAGGTCCGCCCCTCGCAGGTCCAGTCCCGTGAAGTCGCCGACCCCTTCGTCGAGCCAGTCCTCCAGCGCGACCGCCGCGTCGTCATCGTCCGGCCAGCGGACCGGCAGCCAGTCACTCACCCGTCAAACGTACTTCTCCCGACGGTGCTCAGACATCCCCCTTCGCCGGAAGCGTGGGAGTCGAAGCGTTTCGGCCCTGGCTCGTCTCCCGCACACCCCAGACCGAGAACACCACCTCCGGCCCGATCCGCCCGGCCAGCTCCCGCCCGCGGTCCAGCCACCGCCGCGTCGTTTCCTCGTCCGGGAAACTCGACGCCGGCGGGTCGTCCGGGTCGTAGATCGCCTGGAACTCCTCGTCCCACTGCTCGATCAACGCCACCAGCTCGTCGGACAGGCCGAAGTCGTCCAGGTTCCGGTATTCGCCGTCCACCCACAGCGGTCCCGTTCCCCACTCCGGAGCCAGCTTCACCAGTGCGGTCCGGTCGTGTCGCTCTTCCCGGACGAGGTTCCCGTCCCGACCCCACCACCGGGCCGCGCCCACCATCCGTCCATTGCGGACGGTCATCTCCGACTTCAGCTGCCCGCCGTCGTGCCACTCCCGTTGCACGCCCTCGCGGAAGCCTTCCACATAGGTCGCCAGCGACGTCACTTCGTCCAGCCAGTTGTACGTGACTGCCTCACCGCTGAACGGCACTCCGTCGACGATCAGCCGCTGGTCGTCATCCCATGCGACATCTCCCGCCTGGATGTCGATCCGCTTCACCACTCGCCCCCGTGCAGCCCTTGGGACTCGCTGTCCTCGATCAACACGCCGTCCGCGCTCCACCGCTGCGACCTGCGCGGATCACCCCAGCGATCGAGCACCTTGTACGACTTGAGCTTGCCGCCCGGATACCACTCCCACCACTCGCCGACCGCGTAGCCCTCCGCCGACTGCCCTGCGACGTGCTTGTCGCCGTCCGGGAAGTACTCCACCGACGGGCCGTGCTCCAGGCCGTCCCGGTAGGTCGTCACGCCGACCACCCGGCCGTCTTCGGTGTCGACCACCTCGCCGGTAAACGGCACGCCGTCGACGCGGATCGTCCATCCGTCGTCGGTGTCCGAAGTCGTGTGCTCTCGGCCGATCCGTCTTACCTGGCTCAGGCGCGAATCCCGCTCAGGTGACGTGTGGCTACCATTCACCGAAGTGGGTCCCGTCGTATTCCTGGTCCTCGAGGACGCCGCCGTACTCGTCCCACTGCTGAGTCTTGCGCAGATCACCCCAGCGGTCGAACACCTGGTTGGACTGCGGCCTTCCATTCGGAAACCAGGCGCGCCATTCGCCGACCGTGTTGCCATGGTCGAACATTCCGTCGTGGCGTTTGGTCCCGTCGGAGTAGATCTCCCACTGTGGGCCGTGTGCCCGGCCGTCCTGGTAGGTGGTCAGTGCGAGGGTCTTGCCGTCTTCGACCGTGACGGCTTCGCCGGTGAAGAGTTCGCCGTTGTGGACAAGCCGGCCGAAGCCGTCCCACTCCGCATCGGGGCCGTCGATGTCGATCCTCCGCACGGCGTCACCATTCACTGCCATGAGCTCCTTGATATTCGGCATCCTCGACGAGGTTGCCCTGCTCGTCCCAGCGCTGGACCTTGCGTACGCTGCCCCAACGATCGAAGACGTCGAACTCCTTGAGCTTGCCGTCGGAATACCAGGTCCGCCACTCGCCGACGAGCGTCCCCGCGGAGTAACGGCCCTCGGATTTCCTGGAGCCGTCCGGGTAGTACTCGATCTCCGGGCCGTCCTGCCGGCCGTTGCGACAGGTCCACAGTTCGATGATCTTGTCCGCCTCGACACGAACGACTTCGCCGGTGAAGAGCGCACCGTCGTGCCGGACGCGGCCGAGATCGTCCCACTCGATTTCGGCCGCGTCGATACGCTTCACCCGGTCACAGCTCGTCGCCGTGGGCGCCGGCGTGTTCGGTGTCCCGGACGAGGTTGCCCTGCTGGTCCCATTCCTGGATCTTGCGCACGTCGCCCCAGCGATCGAAGAGGTTGAACTCCTTGAGCCGGCCGTCCGGGTACCACGTCCGCCACTCGCCGACGGTGGTGCCCATCGAGTAGGTGCCCTCGGATTCCTTGCTTCCGTCGGGGTAGTACTCCACCTCGGGCCCGTCCAGCTGGCCGTCGCGGTAGGTGGTGAGGCTGGTGATCCGGCCGTCCTCGGTGTCGACGACCTCGCCGGTGAACGGCACGCCGTCGACGCGGACCATCCAGCCGTCGTCGGTGTCTGCAGTGGTCTGCTCGCGATTGACACGCATCGGGTTCACCTGTCGGCCACATCAACTCGGGAGTAACGGTGGTCATCGGGATGGTAGGGAAACCGCCCGGTGTAGGACGGCACGCCGTCCAGGATGTTGTAACAGTTGGCGCACGCCCCGGCCTCGCCGCCCACCGACATGTGGTTGCCGTCTTTCAGGAACCGCGGGTCGATGCGCAACTCGTCCAGGGCCGACCGGTCGGCCGGCAGGCCCTGCCGCTCGCGTTCCCACAGCAGCTCGTTGACGGCCTTGACCTCCGCGTGTCGCAGCGGCTGGTCGTGGTGGGCTTTGCCATCGAAGGTGGCCAGCACTTCGCCGTCCTTGCCGACGACATCGTGCTTCCAGTCACCCATGTTCTTGAGGTTGTCCTGCAGGGTGGGGTGCAGGTTGTCCTGCGGGATCAGGCTGTTGGGCCGCCCGTTGACGCCCTCGGTGATCGTGCCGGTGCGCAGGTCGATGGCCGCGGCCGAACACGGGCCGTCCTTCTTGTGCATGCCGGCCGAAATCTCGTGGGCCCGCTTCTCGGACAGCTCGTCCATGTACTGCTTGACCGGTTTGCCGTCGATGGTGTCGATCACGCCGTTCTTGGTGGTGACGCGGTCGCCCTTGGGGTCGATCTGCTCCAGCACCGCGCCGCGGCGCTTGTCCTCCGGCCCGGTGGGCGTGGTGTGGGGTATCCCGTCGTCGGTGCCGTCCGGCTTCCGGCCGGGACTGTGTGACTCGGGAAGCTGCATCGGGTGGTCCGCGGGCGCTGATGCCGAGGGTGGCTTGCGGTCGAACAGGTCGCCGCTGCGGTGGTCCTCGCCGTCGACCTTGGGCGGTGTCTTGTCCTTCTTGCCGCCGCTGCCCTCGCCGACGTCCTCCGGCTTGTGCTCGTCGCCGCCCGGCAGCTTCTTGGGAGCCGACTCCTTGCCGCCGCTGGTCACCGCGGAGGCGGTGCGGGTGTTCCCGCCGGGCAGGTGCTTGGACTTGTTGTCCGGGTGCTGCCGTGAGATCAGGTCCTTGGCGTCGCGGTCGGCGCCCTCGTGCAGGTCGCCGGTCTTGTGCAGGTTCTGGCCGGCCTTGTCGGCGACCCGCCCGCCCTGCTGGAAGACCTTGCCGAGGATGGACATGGCCCGGCCGGAGAACTTGGCCACCACGGAGCCGACGCCGGAGCGGTCGCCGGACGCGTGCTCGACGAGGTGCTGGCCGGTGCCCTCCAGCTTCTCGCCGGCCTTGCCGACGGTCTGGCCGAACTTCGACAGCATGCCGCCGGACCGGCGCAGATGGTCCGGGTCGGTCTCGAATCCGCTCACGGCATGGCCTCCCCCTGTCCTCGTGTGCCGGCTGTGACGCTAGCGGACGGGCCACGGTTCCCGGTCACCCACAGTCACCAGGTGTCGACTATTCGTCCGAGCGGGTCAACGATTCGGTTACACGGACCGTCACCGGTGTCGTGGGCCCGGAACCGAGAGGTACCGTTTCGCCCTCGGCGGGACCGACACCGACAACCGGGATCGGGGCATCGCTGCTCGTCGAAGCAGGGAGAGGACGACAAACCGTGCGTCGAATGCGTGGAGTAGCGGTAGCGGCGATCGCGCTGACCAGCGTGATGTCGATGGCCGCGTGTGCCAAGGACAGTGCTTCCACCGGGGGCGGCGGCAGCACCGGCGGCTCGTCGGCCAGCGGGTGCAAGCTGGCCACGCCGCCCAACGCCACGGCGGCGGGCACGACGACCACCTCCGGTTCGACCAAGGTCGACGGCAGTGCGCTCAAGGTGGGCCTGGCCTACGACATCGGCGGCCGCGGCGACGCGTCGTTCAACGACGCGGCGGCGGCGGGTCTCGACCTGGCCAAGTCGCAGCTCGGCATCAAGGCCGACAACATCAAGGAGACCACGGCCGCGCCGAACGAGTCGGACGCGGCCAAGGAGACCCGGCTGCGCCAGCTGGCCCAGGAGGGCTACAACCCGATCGTCACGGTCGGCTTCGCCTACGGCCCGGCCCTGCAGAACGTGGCCAAGGACTTCCCGAACACCAAGTTCGCCATCGTCGACTCCACGGTGGAGAACTCGCCCAACGTCACGCCGCTGACCTTCACCGAGGAGCAGGGCTCCTTCCTGGTCGGCGTGATCGCGGCCTACAAGTCCAAGTCCTGCCACGTCGGCTTCGTCGGCGGCGTGAACGTGCCGCTGATCCAGAAGTTCCAGGCCGGCTTCGACGCGGGCGCCAAGGCGGCCGCGCCGGACATCAAGATCGAGGACAAGTACATCACCCCGGCCGGTGACTTCACCGGCTTCCAGGCCCCGGACAAGGGCCGCCTGGTCGCCCAGGGCGAGCTGGCCGCCGGCGCCGACGTGATCTACCAGGCCGCCGGCAACTCCGGCAAGGGCATCTTCGACGCGGTCAAGGCCAAGGGCGGCGCCTACGCCATCGGCGTCGACTCCGACCAGTACAAGCAGGCCGGCGTGGCCGACGACAAGGACGTCATCATCTCCTCGATGATGAAGCGGGTCGACACCGCGGTGTACGACTTCCTGCGCGGCGTGGCGTCCAACGACCTGACCGCCATCCCGAAGGTCTTCGACCTCTCGGTCGGCGGTGTGGACTACGCCACCTCCGGCGGCAAGATCGACGACATCAAGAGCACCGTCGACGCCTACAAGGCGCAGATCATCTCCGGCGCGATCAAGGTCCCCTCGACGCTGTCCGGCAGCTGACACCAGCGGCAAGCACCCCTACCGCGGGCCCGCCAGGATTGGCCGGGCCCGCGGTAGTGCTGTAAGGAGTTGCCCCATGACCACCGCCACCGACCTCGGCGCGCCCGCGGTCGTGCTCACCGGGATCACCAAGCGCTTCCCCGGCGTCGTGGCCAACGACGACATCCGGCTGACCGTCCGCGCCGGCGAGGTGCACGCGCTGTGCGGCGAGAACGGCGCCGGCAAGTCCACCCTGATGAAGATCCTCTACGGCATGCAGCAGCCGGACGAGGGAACCATCGAGGTGGGCGGCGACGAGGTCCGCTTCCGCACCCCGGCCGACGCGATCAAGGCCGGCATCGGCATGGTGCACCAGCACTTCATGCTGGCCGACAACCTCACCGTGCAGGAGAACGTGGTGCTGGGCGCGGAGGCGCTGCACGGCATCGGCGGCAAGGCACGGGCCCGGATCCAGGAGCTGGCCGGCCAGACCGGGCTGCGCGTCGACCCGGGCGAGCTGGTCGAGCAGCTGGGCGTGGCCGACCGGCAGCGGGTGGAGATCCTCAAGGTGCTCTACCGCGGCGCCCGGATCATCATCCTGGACGAGCCGACGGCCGTGCTGGTGCCGCATGAGGTCGACGAGCTGTTCGACACCCTGCGCGGCATGCGCGAGCAGGGCTTCACCTTCCTGTTCATCTCGCACAAGCTGGACGAGGTGCGCGCGATCGCCGACAGCATCACGGTGATCCGCCGCGGCACCACGGTCGGCACGGTCGACCCGAAGTCGGTCACCTCGCGCCAGCTGGCCGAGATGATGGTCGGCTCCGAGCTGCCCAGCCCGGAGACCCGCGAGTCCACGGTGACCGACCGAGCGGTGCTCACCGTGGCCGGCCTGCAGCTGCGCGACGCCGGCGGCCGGGCCATCCTGGACGACGTCGACCTGGCCGTGCACGCGGGCGAGATCCTCGGCATCGCCGGCGTCGAGGGCAACGGCCAGACCGAGCTGGTCGAGGCGGTCATGGGCATGCGCAAGGCCGACGGCGGCTCGGTGCTGCTGGTCGGCTCGAACGGTGCGATCACCGACCTGACCAAGCTGAACACCCTGCACCGCCGCGAGGCCGGCATCGGCTACATCCCCGAGGACCGGCACCGGCACGGCCTGCTGCTCACGCAGTCGTTGTGGTTCAACCGGATCCTGGGCTTCCAGACCCGCAAGCCTGCGGTCAACGGCCGCTGGCTGGACGTGGAAGGGGCCCGCGCCGACACCCGGCGCATCGTCGAGCAGTTCGACGTACGCACGCCCGGCATCGAGGTGCCGGCGGCGGCGCTGTCGGGCGGCAACCAGCAGAAGCTGATCGTCGGCCGTGAGCTGTCGGGCGACCCGGTGCTGCTGATCGCCTCGCACCCGACCCGCGGCGTCGACGTCGGCGCGCAGGCGCTGATCTGGGAGCAGATCAAGCAGGCCCGCGCGGCCGGCCTGGCCGTGCTGCTGGTGTCGGCCGACCTGGACGAGCTGATCGGCCTGTCCGACACGATCAAGGTGATGCTGCGCGGACGGCTGGTGGCGGACGCCGATCCGGCGACGGTCACGCCCGAGGAGCTGGGCAGCGCCATGACCGGCGCGACGACCGGTGGAGAGGAAGACGCCTGATGCGCTCACTGCGTGGCAAGTTGCTGCCGCCGGTGGTGGCGATCGTGTTCTCGGCGCTGCTGTGCTCGGTGGCGCTGATCATCTCGGGCCGCAACCCGGCGCAGGCGTTGGCCGCCATGGTGGTCCAGGTCGGCCACAACACGACGGCCGTGGACATCATCAACAGCGCCAGCGTGTACTACCTGGTCGGCATCGCGGTGGCGATCGGGTTCAAGATGAACCTGTTCAACATCGGCGTCGAGGGCCAGTACCGGATCGGCGCGGTGCTGGCGGCGATCGTCGGCGGCGAGCTGAACCTGCCGCCGGTCATCGGCCAGCTCGTGATCATCCTGGTGGCCATGCTCGGCGGCGCGCTGTTCGCCGCGCTGCCGGCGATCCTCAAGGTCACCCGGGGCGTCAGCGAGGTGATCACCACGATCATGCTGAACGCCATCGCCGGCGGCATCATCGCGCTGCTGATCAAGCAGGGCGTGTTCGGCGTGCTGAGCAACAACAACATCGGCACCCGGCCGATCCCGTCGTCCAACTGGATTCCCGGCATCTCGTTCGGCTCGGCCGGCACGGTGTTCGGCTTCGTGGCGATCGCGGTCCTGGTCGGCGTCGGCTACTGGGTGATGCTCAACCGCACCCGGTTCGGCTTCGAGCTCCAGGCCTCCGGCGAGTCGCCGACCGCGGCCACCGCGGGCGGTGTCGATGCCAAGCGCATGATCGTCATCGCGATGCTGCTGTCCGGCGCGATCGCCGGCCTCACCGCGCTGCCGGAGCTGCTCGGCCGCGATCACACGTACACCCTGATCTCCCCGCAGGGCTACGGCTTCACCGGTATCGCGGTGGCGCTGCTCGGCCGGAACAACCCCGGCGGCATCGCCTTCGGCGCGCTGCTGTGGGCGTTCCTTGACCAGGCCGCGGTGTCGCTGGACGTGATCCAGGTGCCACGGGAGATCGTCACCATCATGCAGGGCGCGATCGTGCTGTCGGTCGTGGTGTCCTACGAGGTGATCCGCCGGCTCGAACTGGCCGCCGAGCAACGCAGGGTCGGCAGCCAGCTGGCCGCCGCGACCACCGGGAGCGCGTCGTGATCGACATGAACCCTCCGGCGTCGGTCACCCGCGCCCCCGCCGCCCCGGTCAAGCGCCGGATTCCCGGCTGGGCCAACGGTGTGCTGTGGTCGCTGGCCGCCATCGTGCTGCTGACGGCGACCGCCGACCTGACCGGCCTGCCCAACATCACCGCCACCTCGACCATCCAGGCCGGGCTGCAGCTGGCCGTGCCGCTGCTGCTGGCCGGCCTCGGCGGCCTGTGGGCGGAACGGGCCGGCGTGGTCAACATCGGCCTCGAGGGCATGATGATCCTCGGCACCTGGGGCGCGGCCTGGGCCGGCTACCAGTGGGGTCCGTGGGCGGCCGTGCTGGGCGGCATCGTGTTCGGCGCGCTCGGCGGCCTGCTGCACGCGCTGGCCACGGTGACCTTCGGCGTCAACCACATCGTGTCCGGTGTGGCGATCAACCTGCTGGGCGCCGGTGTCGCCAAGTACCTGTCCACGCTGTTGTTCGCGCCGGTGTCGCACAACCCGCGGCAGTCGCCGAAGGTGCCGTCGTTCGACACGTACTCGGCGCAGCCGGTCGCGGACTGGTTGGCGGACCTGGAGAAGCAGCAGCGGTACGTGGTCTCCGACATCGCCGGCATCTTCCACGGCCTGTTGAGCGGCGTTTCCCCGCTGACGATGATCACCATCCTGCTGGTGCCGATCAGCTTCGTCGTGCTCTGGCACACCCGGTTCGGCCTGCGGCTGCGGTCCTGCGGCGAGAACCCGGTGGCGGCCGAGTCGCTCGGCGTCAACGTGTACCTGCAGAAGTACATCGCCGTGGTGATCTCCGGCGGCTTCGCCGGGCTCGGCGGCGCGGCGCTGGTGCTGGCGCCTGGCCAGAACGGCTACCTGGAGAACCAGACCAACGGCCGCGGCTACATCGGTCTGGCCGCCATGATCTTCGGCAACTGGCGGCCGGGCGGCCTGCTCGGCGGCGCGGCGCTGTTCGGCTACGCCGACGGCCTGCAGACGCTGACCGACGGCAAGACGGTGCTTGGCCTGTTCTACGGCGTCTCGCTGCTGATCTGGGTGATCGCCCTGGTGCAGCTGATCCGTCGCAAGTGGATCGTCGGCCTGGTGTCCGTCGTGGTCGGCGGCGCGCTCTACCTGCTGTACCTGTCGATCGACTCGCTGCCGCAGGAGCTGACCACCTACCTGCCGCACATCGTGACGATCGTGGTGCTGGCGATGTCGTCGCAACGACTGCGCATGCCCGCGGCCGACGGACTGATATATCGACGAGGACAGGGAAGTTAGTTGTCCACAGTGGACTTGGCCAAGATTGATTGGGACGAGCTGCGGCGACTGGCCGTGGCCGCGGCGGCGTCGGCCTACTGCCCCTACTCGGGGTTGCGGGTCGGGGCCGCCGCCCTGTGTGACGACGGCCGTGTCGTGACCGGCTGCAACATCGAGAACGCCGCCTACGGCGTGGCGTTGTGCGCCGAGTGCACGATGGCCGGGCAGCTGCGGCTGACCGGCGGCGGCCGGTTCGTGGCGGTGGCCTGCCGCAGCGGCGAGGGCGAGCTGCTGATGCCGTGCGGCCGCTGCCGTCAGATCATCCACGAGCTCGGCGGCCCGGACTGTCTGGTGGACACGCCCCGCGGTGTGCTTACGATGCGGGAAGTTCTGCCAGACGCGTTCGGACCAGAGGACCTGCCGTGAGCCACTTCAACGCTGTCGACATCATCCGGGCCAAGCGGGACCGGCGGATTCTGTCGGGCGAGCAGATCGACTGGGTGATCGACGCGTACACCCATGGCGTAGTGGCCGACGAGCAGATGTCGGCGCTGGCCATGGCGATTCTGTTGAACGGCATGACTTCCGACGAAACCGCCCGGTGGACCCGGGCCATGGTCGAGTCGGGCGAGCGCCTGACCCTGCACGTGGACCGGCCGACCGTGGACAAGCACTCCACCGGCGGTGTCGGCGACAAGATCACGCTGCCGCTGGCGCCTCTGGTGGCGGCCTGCGGCGCGGCCGTGCCGCAGCTTTCGGGTCGTGGACTCGGCCACACCGGTGGCACGCTGGACAAGTTGGAGTCCATTCCCGGCTGGCGGGCCCAGCTGTCCACTGAGGACATTCGGGCCCAGCTGCGTTCGGTCGGCGCGGTCGTCTGCGCCGCCACCGAGGGGCTGGCCCCGGCCGACCGCAAGCTGTACGCGCTGCGCGACGTCACCGGGACCGTCGAGTCGGTGCCGCTGATCGCCAGCTCGATCATGAGCAAGAAGATCGCCGAGGGCGCCGGCGCGCTGGTGCTGGACGTCAAGGTCGGCTCCGGCGCGTTCATGAAGAACCTGGCCGACGCCACCGAGTTGGCCCGCGCGTTGGTGTCCATCGGCGTCGACCACGGGCTTCGCGTCAGCGCTGTGCTGACCGACATGTCCGTGCCGCTGGGCCGGGCCGTCGGCAACGCCGTCGAGGTGGCCGAGTCGGTCGAGGTGCTCAAGGGCGGCGGCCCGGCCGACGTCGTCGAGCTGACCGTCGCGCTGGCCCGGGAGATGCTGTCGCTGGCCGGACTGTCCGATGTGGACCCGGCCGCCGTGCTGGCGGCCGGCGACGCGTACGAGACGTGGTGTCGGATGATCGCCGCGCAGGGCGGCGACCCGGAAGCCCCGCTGCCGGTCGCCAAGCACGTCGAGGTCGTCGAGGCGACCGAGGACGGGGTGCTGACCGGGCTGGACGCTTACGCCATCGGCGTGGCCGCTTGGCGGCTCGGCGCCGGCCGGGCCCGCAAGGAGGACCCGGTGCAGCACGGCGCCGGCGTGCTCTGCCTGGCCAAGCCCGGCGACACCGTCGAAAAGGGACAGCCGCTGCTGGAACTGCGCACCGACACCCCGGAACTGCTCGACGCCGGCCGCGACGCGCTCACCAACGGCATCGTCATCGGCGAGCACGCCGAGCCGACCACCCTGGTCATCGACACGATCCGCGGCTGATTTTCGCTTGGAAGGGGGCTTTCCTGCACTCGGAGTGGAGGAAAGCCCCCTTGATCTAGCTCGTCCGCCAGTCGATGCGGCCGTCGGTGGTGGTCTCGGGGCGGCAGTGCCGCACCTTCGTCCGCTCCTCCAGCGCGGTGGCGATCTGCGCCAGCATCTCTGTGATGCTGCGCCATTCCGGCCCGTGCGCCTCGGCCCGCTCGTGGTCCCACTCCAGCACGCAGCCGCGCAGCGGGCCCGGCCGCAGGTCGACGACCAGCGCGTCGCCGAGGCCGTCGAAGGCGAAGGGCACCCAGAGCGGGTGGTAGCTGTTGCCGGCCGACCCCGCGTCGAGGCCGCATTCCGGCGTGTCCCAGGTGTCCGCCCACAGCTTCCGCTGCACCCGGAACGCGTCCAGCGCGCCCTGTGGGCCGTGCGGCGTGTAGAAGGGCGGGATGATCTCGGCGAACGCCGAGTTCCCGGTGCCACCGCACACCGACCACCAGTCGTGCAGGTCGTCGGGCAGCTCGACACCGATCTCCTGCTCGAGGATCACGACATCTTCCCGGTCTGCCATCGTGCGCAGCACCGACCCGGTCGACGGTGCGTAGAAGGACAGCCAGCGCACGATCCGACCCCACGCGTCGGCCACTGCCATTCGTTCATGATCGAGTAAGAAGTGACCCGCCGGTACCGCTCATCGGTGGACGATCGGGTGAATCCGGTCTCCGCCTGACGGCATCGGGCCCAACGGGTTAACCTGCCCGGACGCGTGCGAGGGAGGGCTGTCGTGTCGGACACCGAGACGATGTGGTCTCCGTCCGGTGACGACCGCCCGCCGCAGCGGCCGGACCGCAAGCCGCTGATCGCCTTTCTCATCGTGCTGGTCATCGCGCTGCTGGCCGCGGCGTTGATGGGCGGCTACCTGCTGGGCGTGCACACCGCGCAGTCCTCCGTCGTGTCGTCGAGCCCCGCCGCGACCGCGACCTCCGCGCCACCGACGACGACCACCACCACGGCGACTACGACCACCGACACGACGACAACCGTCACCACCACGACGACGACGGCCATCGGCAGCGGCACCATCCGCAACTCCACCCTGAACGGCACGCCGATCGTGCTCAACGTCGGCTACGGCGTGAATCTGGACAGCACCCAGCCCAACTGGGACGTGGTGCAGAGCAGCGACCCGGTCTACTTCACCGACCTCCGGTTCGACACCCAGGACACCGTGCTGAGCTCCGGCCGCGGCTTCGCGCCGGCCCCGGCCAACGCCGGCTATGCCGACTGCGTGGCCGCCACGGCGTACACGCCGGAGCTGGACGTGAACCAGATTCTGGCCGGCGGGGCCTACTGCACGACCAGCGCCCAGGGCCGGTTCGCGCTGGTCGCGTTCCGTCCGGCGGTCGGCGGACAGCTCACCTTCGACCTCACCGTGTGGGAGAAGACCCCCTAGTCAACTGTGATGATCGAGCGACCACGTAGGCTCTGCCCCGTTCCCGCAGACAGCGCTGGCCGTGACCGGGAGGTCTCCAGATGGCTCAGGACATCGTCCCGATCGAGCTCGGGCTGCCGCAGGGCGACCTGATCACCCTGTGGGCGCCGCGCTGGCGCGAGGAGGGTGAGGAGTGGGAGGCGTTCCTCGGGCACGAGGAGGACCTCTACGCCTTCCCGGACGCCGCGCGCCTGGCCGCCTTCGTGCGTACCGCCACCGAGCACGACCTGACCGACCACCCGGCCTGGCACGTGCTGCCGGCGCTGTCGGCGGTCGAGCTGGTGCCCGACGAGAACCACCAGTTCGACCTGGTCGGCGTGCCCGAGCTGGTCTCGGAGGACCCGGACACCTGGACCATCGGCGAGCTGGCCGACGTGGTGTCGATCCTGCGGTCGCTGGCCGACGTGTGCGAGCTGGACAAGGTCAACGAGGTGCTGGACTCGGTGGACGGCTTCGCGCTGCTGCCGCAGGGCACCTTCCCGTTCACCGGCCGGGACGGCGAGCGCCGCTGGACCGAGTTGGCCAAGGTCGTGGTGGAGCGCTGGGACGAGGTCCTGGACGCCATCGACGCCATCGTCACCGTGCCCGAGGTCGACGAGAAGGCACTGGCCGAGGCCGAGCAGGAGCTGGCCGACGCCGAGGCCCAGCAGGCCGAGGAGGCGGACGCCGACGCGGACGCGGAGCGTCAGCCCGACGACGAGCCCGAGGACCTCGGCTTCTGGGGCGAGGTCGGCATCGACCCGATCAAGATCATCCTGGGTGACCACGAGTACTACACGCTGCGCTGCTACGTGGAGGACGAGCCGGTCTTCCTCGGCCACTCCGGCGAGATCGACATCTTCACCTCGGCCAAGGCGCTGGGCCGCTTCCTGGTCAACACCGGCAACGAGCTGGCCGGCAACGACATTACCGAGGTCGCCACCTGGGACGAGGTCGCCACCAAGGCCACCGCCGGCGAGCTCGAGGTCGAGGTGCACGACGACAACGTGTACGTGTTCAACGGCATCGCCGAGGACATCGCCGAGGGCCCCGACTCGATGGACCCGGTGCAGCTGGACCTGGCCGTCGAGCTGATCGAGGACGCCGCGGCCTGGGCCGGCGACGACTCGGTGAGCGAGGCACTGGCCCAGTCCGAGAGCCTGGGCTGGCTGGTCTCCTTCGTCGTGCGGCCGGACCCGACCCGCCTGGCCCCGAGCGCCCCGTTCAACGCCGAGGTCGAGGCGTGGAAGACCTTGGTGCAGGGCCTCGAAGACCGCTTCCGCACCCACTGAACTACCTCGTAGAGATGCCCGTCGCCTCTTGGCGGCGGGCATCTTCTGCTTTCACGGGCGTGGCGACGATGGCCAGCAGCGGGAACACCGCCCCGACGGCGAAGGCGGTGGCGTAGCCGAAGCCGCCGACCAGGGCCCCGAGCAGCGGCGGGGTCAGCGCGGCGGCGATGTTCTGAGCGGTGTTCTGTGCCCCCAATGCCCGTCCCGACCACTCGGTGCCGGCCAACTCGGCGGTTGCGGTGAAGCCCAAACCGTTGTCCGCCACCGTGATCACCGCCCCGACGGCGATCACCGCGACGGCCAGCCACGGCGCCACCCGGTCGCCGAGGCCCAGCAGCAGCATCACCAGCGTGCTGGCCACGGCCAGCTGCCGCATCGGCCGCAGCCGGCTGCCGACCAGGTCGGCCCACCGCCCGGTGACGATCCGCCCGGCCGCGCCGGCGGCCTGTACGACACCGAGGAAAACGCCGGCCCCGCCGGGAGTCCAGTGCTGCGCGCTGACCAGGTACTCCAGGCTGAACGCCGAGATCACGAACTGCGGCACGACCAGCAGCGCACTCGCGCCATGCAGCCGCCACAACGCGGACGATCCGAGGTACGGCGACCGCGTCCGCTCCGTCTCCTTGCGTGGCGGTCGCGGCGGATCCTGCACGAGCACGGCGACCAGCACCGCCAGCAGCACGCACAACCCGGCAGGGAACAGCAGCGCCGCCCGATAACCGAAGGCCTGCCCCAAGAACGGCAGCGTCAGGGCGGCGATGCCGACCCCCACCGGCTGCGCGGTCTGGCGGATGCCCATGGCCAGGCCTCGTTCACGTGGCCCGAACCAGCCCATCACGACCCGTCCGCTGGCGGCGTTGACCGACGCGCTGGCCGCGCCGGCGAGCAGCAGCAGGACCGCCAGCAGCGTCACGTCGTGCGTGCCGAGGCTGCCGGCGGCGACCAGCAAACCGGCCGCGCCCAGCCCGAGTGCCATCACGACCCGCTCGCCGTACCGGTCGGCCGCCGCGCCCCAGGCAATGAGCGTCAGCAGCAGGCCCACGGTCGGCGCCGACACCAGCACGCCGACCTGGGCCAGCGACAGTCCCTCGGCCGCGCGGACGTCCGGCACGAGGAACGGCAGGCCGTACAGGAACGTGCACGCGGCGGCCTGGGCGGACAGCCCCAGGCCCAGGATCAGCCACCGGCGCGGGTTCTCGGCCACCGAGTGCCTCCCAACATGTGGACACCACTGCCTACATGTTGGACGCTAGTGCCAATACTTCCACTACGGCAACAAATTCCCGGATCCTGGAATCAGGCCATCAGCTCGGCGTAGCCGGGCTTGATCACCTCGTTGATCAGGGCCAGCCGCTCGTCGAAGCCGATGAA
>DATJJB010000025.1:0-11680 GCA_035492655.1 Kutzneria sp.
GGCAGCGGCCAGCATTGCCACGCCCAACACGGCAAAGGCGGCCGGCAGTCCGAGGTTGGCGGCGAAAGCGCCGACCACCAGAGGCCCGGCGATGACGCCGACGCGGTTCCACACGCCGCCGAGACTCGCCCCGGCGGCGCGCATGGGGGTGGGGTAGAGCTCGGGCGCGTAGAGGTAGAGCCCGAGGTTGACGGCGAACACGAAGAGCGCCCCGAGGGCGGACAGCACCAACAGCTGCCAAGGCGACCGGGCACCGAGGGCGGCCAACACACCGAAGGTGACGGCGGCCAAAGCGCTGCCGCCGGCCAGACAAGCCCGGCGGCCGATGCGGTCGACGAGCAGGGCGACGGCGACGGCGCCGAGGAGGCCGGCGACGGAGGTGGCGACGCTGTAGGTCAAAGCGGTCGACACGGGTAGACCGAAGGTGCTGGTGTAGATGGTCGGCAGCCAGCTGGCGATGCCGTAGTTGGCGAAGTAGCTGAACAGCCACAACAAGCCGACGATCACGGTCCGCCGGAGGTAGCGCCGGCGCACGGACGGCGCGCGGGTGATGGCGACGACAGGCGGCAGGGGACGGCCGGTGGAGCGTTGAACGGCCCGTTCAATGCGCTCCATGACACCAACGGCCCGTTCGTCGCGTCCCGAAGCGGCCAGCCAGCGCGGGGACTCGGGCACCAGACGCAGGATGGGGCCGACCAGCAGCGCGGGCAGCACGCCGATGCCGTACACCCAACGCCACCCGAGCACCGGCACGACCCACGCGGCGACGATGGCCACGGCGGTGAGCCCGGCCGGGAACACCAGCTCGTAGAGCAGCACGAACCGGCCGCGCCGGTCGGACCGGGCCAGCTCGCCGATGTACGTCGCGGCGGCCGGCACCTCGCCGCCGATGCCGAGGCCCTGGATGAAGCGCAGCACGAGGAACCAGACGAACCCGGGCGAGATGGCCAGCCCCATGCACGACAGCGCGGTCACGGCCAGCGCCAGCACGACGACGTTCACCCGCCCGACCCGGTCGGCCAGGATGCCGGACACCGCCGCCCCGATCAGCATGCCGACGGAGCCGCTGGTGATGGCCAGCGCCTGCTGCCCGGTGCTCAGGCCCCACTCCGCGCTCAGCGACGGCAGCGTGTAGGCGATGGCCAGCTGGTCGAAGCCCTCGAAGAAGGTGACGACCCCGATCAGCCAGCGAACCCGCAGGTGCCAGCCGGAATCGGGCAGCCGTTCCAGTCGGGCGGGGACATCCTCGCCGCCGGCCACCATGGCCACCCCCAGTGTCCCGACCGGTAACTGTGCGTTCACAGTGTCCTGTCAGTCGGACTCGCGGGCAACCGTCGACCGGTTCGTGCCAGGATGGAACCGTGACAAGGCCAAACCCCCGCCAGAGCGCAGCTCTGTCCGCGGCGCTGTCCGGTGCCGTCGACCTGTCCGGCCTGAAGGCGAAGGCCGACGCGGCGAGCCGGCCGCCCGCCGCCCCGCCGGCCGGCGGCGCGCCCGGCGCGCCGACGCCCGCGGGTGATTTCGTCATCGCCGTCGACGAGGCCGGCTTCCAGAACGACGTGGTCGAGCGGTCCATGCAGGTCCCGGTGATCGTGGACCTGTGGGCCGACTGGGCAGGGCCGTCCAAGCAGCTGTCCCCGGTGCTGGCGCGGCTGGCCCAGGCCGCGGGCGGCGCCTGGTACCTGGCCACGGTGGACGTTGACGCCAATCCGCGCATCGCTCAGCTGTTCGGCGTGCAGTCCATCCCGACCGTGGTGGCCATCGCCGGCGGCCAGCCGATCGACGCCTTCGCCGGCGCGCTGCCCGAGCCGGAGATCCGCAAGTGGCTGGACTCCCTGCTGGACGCGCTGCGTGACCGGCTGCCCGGCATCCGCATCGCCGAGCAGGGCGCCGCCGGCGGCGAGCCGTACGAGGAGCCCGAGGACCCGCGCTTCACCGCCGCCGAGGACGCCTTCGAGGCCGGTGACTACGCCGCCGCCGAGGCTGCCTACCAGGAGATTCTCGCTGCCGAGCCGGCCAACGCCGACGCCAAGGCGGCGCTGGCCCAGGTCCGCTTCACCGCGCGGGCCGAGGCCGCGGACCCGTCCTCGGTGGCTGCGGCCGACGCCGACCCGGACAACGTCGAGGCCCAGCTCACCGCGGCCGACGCGCTGATCGCCGGCAACGACGTGGAGGCCGCCTTCGCCCGGCTGGTCGACACCGTGCGTCGCACCTTCGGCGACGACCGCGACCGGGTGCGCCAGCACCTGGTCGGCCTGTTCGAGCTGTTCCCGGCCGACGACCCCCGGGTCGCCGCCGCGCGCCGCAACCTGGCCAGCGCCCTGTACTAGTCGCGAATCTTCAGGGCCACGGCGTTGGAGTAGGCGGTGCACGTGGACCGGGCCAGGAAGTGCTTCTGGCACGCCTGGATCTGGAAGCCGTAGATGACGCCCGGCTCCGGCCGGTCGAGGACGAAGTGGGTGTGGGCGGACTCGGTGCCGAGCGCGCCGGGCCGCCCCACCACCCAGTACGTCACGTTGTAGGCGTCGGCCGGGCCGAAATAGCGCCAGTCCACCTGGAGGATGCCGGTGCGGTCCTGGACGACGCTGGTCAAGTACGGCGCGTCGGGCATGACGCAGCCCTCGGTGTCGGGTGACGGTATGTACCGGCCCTTGTCGACCACCGCCGACTGGAGCGGCCGGTCCACGATGTAGCCGTGGCTGAAGTTGGCATACCGCCGGCAGCCGTCGAAGCGGGAGACGTCGATGGGGTCGCCGAGCAGCTGGTGGTAGCGAACCCAGGCGTCCCGCATGGCCGGCGTCATGGTGAGGGTGGCGCCGAACCTGGGGAACCAGAAGTCGTAGTCGCCGTTCGCACCCTGGATCCAGGCGACGTCGCCGCTGTGATGGATCGGGTCGACGCCGACCGGGCACATGTACGTCGTGGCATGACCCTCGTACACGCTGGGGAAGTGCGGGTCGACGGGTCCGCCGTGGATCCGGCAGTTGTGGTCGACGGTCGCGGTCTCGGCCGCGGCCTGGAGGAACAGCGACAGCACGGCGACGGCCAGCAACACCGCGCCGGTCAGACGGAGCTTGTGGGCCTGTCGGGACTCGGGCCGGGCGTGCTCGCCGGCCGGCCCGGCGATCTCCCGGGCCCAGCGGGTCTGCCGCCACGTCATGTAGCCGGTCACGCCGAACGAGGACAGCACGGTGAGCAGCACGGCCACCGTGGCGTCGCCGATCTCCGACAGCAGGCCGACCTCGGCGATCACGACCACCAGCAGCGCCGCCCCGGCGGCCAGCGCGGTGCGGGCGGCCCGCCACCACCAGGGCGCGAGCAACACCTGCATCGCCCAGGCGCGACCGACTTCGTCGCCGGAACCGGTTCCGCCTATCCTGGCCCGCCGCAACACGTCCCGACGGCCACGAAATCCAAGTTGCCACCAAGCAACCTGAACGCCGACTATGTCGACAAGGTCCCCCGTCCTCACGTGTATCCACGGTAGGGCCGGATGCTCCAAAGTAATAGGGCAATCAGCGCGATGGGGGTCGTCGCATGGCCGACGGTGGCGTGACGCGGGCCCACCCCGCGCCGATGCTGCTGATTCTCAGCTTCCGGTGGCTCACCGTCGGGTGGACCGCCGTGATCGCCCTGCTCAGCAACCAGGTGCTGGAGGAGCGCGCCGGCCTGGCCGTGGCGACGCTGGCCGCCATGCTCGGCTGGACCGCGTGGCTGACCGTCGCCGCCGTCCGCCGCACCGCCCGGGTGCTGAGCGTCGACCTCCTGCTGGCCGTCCTCGTGCTGCTGGTCTCCGGCTGGGTCGGCCCGCAGGGGCAGCTGCTCACCGATCATCCCACCTTCGCCGGCGCCTATCCGATGGCCGCCGTCGCCGCCTGGGCCACCGTCTACGGCGTGCGCGGCGGCGTGCTCGCCGGCGGGGCGGTCGCCCTGTGTCTGCCGGTGGGCTACCACCTCAATGGCTCCCTGTTCCTGTCCGGCGACCTGGACCGCGTGAGCCTGCTCGGCAGCGCGTTGGCCTACGTGGTGCTCGGCGGGGCCGTCGGCATCGCCACCGCCCAGTTCGAACGCGTCTCGCTGCGCCTGGCCGAGGGCCGTGCCGTGGTCGCCGGGCTGCGCGAACGGGAGCGGATCGCCGCCAACATCCACGACGACGTGCTCCAGCGCCTCGGCCACATCCGTAAGCACGGCGGCGACCTGGCCGACCGCGGCGCGATCACCCGGACCGAGCTACGGGCGCTGATGGCCGACGTCGGACGGCAGGAGGCCAGCCTGCGCCGGCTCGTGCTGGCCGAGGACTCCGGCGGCCCGTCCGGCAGCCGATCCCTGGTCGAGGCCATCGCCGAGGTCGCCGACGGCTTCCGGCAGTGGCCGGTCCGGCTGGTCGACAGCGGCCACATCGCCGTGCCGGCCGACGTCGCCGCCGAGCTGGCGGCGGCCGTCAACGAACTGCTCGGCAACGTCGTCAAGCACGCCGAGGCCGAACACGTGTGGATCTCGGTGCTGGACGACGGCGCCGTCATCACGGTCGACGTGCGCGACGACGGCGTCGGCTTCGCCTACGACGAGACCGAGCTGGCCGCGTCCGGCCGGCTGGGGCTCGCGGTCAGCGTGCGCGCCCGATTGGCCCGGCTGGGCGGCAGCGTCACCATCCGGAGCCGTCCCGGCCGGGGGACCGAAGTGCGGCTGGAACTGAGGAGCGGGACATGACAGCTTCGATCAGGATCGTGCGGGTGCTCGTCGTCGAGGACCACCCGGTGACCAGCGCCGGCATCCGGGCCAGCCTGGAGAAGCACCCCGGCGTCACCGTGGTCGGCGAGGCCGGCAGCACCGCCATGGCGCTGCGCGTGCTGGACGTGGAACTCGTCCACGTCGTGCTCGTCGACCTACGACTAGGCGACGAACAAGGCATGGATCTCATCGAGCACCTCGCCCGCACCCGACCGCAGACCAGAGTGCTCGTGCTCTCGCAGGCGTCGCCGGGCGAGGTGCTGGCGGCGATGAAGGCCGGTGCGCACGGCTACGTGAGCAAAGCGGCGACGACCGCCGAGCTCACCCATGCCGTGCTGGCCGTGACCGAGGGCCCGGTGCTGCCGCCGGAACTGGCCGCGCGGCTGGTCGGCGAGTTCCAGCACCGGTCGTCGCTGACCGGACGGGAGCGTGAGGTCCTCGGCTGCCTGGCCCGCGGCTACGACAACCGGGAGATCGCCGAGGAACTCGGCGTCGCCGTCCGGACGGTCAACCGGCACCTGGAGAACATCCGGGAGAAGCTGGGCAGCCGGCGACGTTCCGAGCTCATCCGGCTGGCCCGGGAGTGGGACGCGGCCGGCTAGTCGAACTTCTGCGTGCAGGTGTCGGCGCCCTGGAGGAAGCCGATCCGGAAGGCCTCCACCCGGGAGAAGCCCGACGCGGCCGCCGTTCCGTTGACGTCGGCCGCGATCAGGCTGTTCGTGGTGAGCAGCTCCGCCACCGCCTCGTCCAGGTCGCCGGCGCTGAGCGAGAAGTCGTCGACGCCCTTTTTCATCGCCGAGCCCCAGAAGCCGACCAGGCAGGCCGTGCGCAGGCCCGTGTTGGTGCCGTCCAGCGGCAGGTCGGCCTTCTTCTGCACGGACAGCACGTAGCGGGAGGCCACCTCGCCGAAGGCCGCGAAGTCGCCGATGCCCGGCCCCTTCTTGGTGTGCGTGCCGAGCACCTTCAGCTTGGCCAGGTCCATCGAGACGGTGTCGGTGGCCGGGCAGTAGGCGGCCGGCGAGGTCGCCTTGGCGTCGCTGCACTGTGCCGCCTTGGCGGTGCTCAGCGTCGGCGGCTTCGTGCCGGCCTTGGCGAACACCGTGTCCAGGGTCTTGCCGATCTGCTGGATGTTGCCGGTGGTGATCGGCACGTTGCCGTTCTGGGCCGCGTCGGTGTCGTCGCGGAAGGCCGTCTCGGTGATCCGGGCGTTGATCTCGGCCACGTCGATCTTGGCACAGCGCTTGGGGCCGTCGGTGAAGCCGGTCTGGAAGGCGAAGACGCGATCGAAGGCGTTGCCGTGCGCGCCCTTGCCCTTGAACGAGTCGCCGGGTTGGTCGCGGACGAAGAATGTCGTCGCCAACACCTTGTTCAGTCCGTCGCCGGTGGACAACTGGAAATGCTTGGCCTTGTCCTCGGCAACCGAGCGCATGAACGCGCCGGCATAACAATCCGCTTGTTGCTCAAGGACAATACTGGGCGTCGCATTGTTGACGCCGGACAACGGGCCAAGCTGCGACTGCACCGCGTGGCCCATCTCGTGGGCCAGCACCATCGTCACCGCCAGTGGGCCGAAACTCTGCACCAGTCCCGGCAGTAGCACGCCCCGGTCCCAGGACACGCTGTTGTCGAGGTCGCAGTAGAAGGCATTGACCTGTCCGGCGGTGTCCTCGTGGCCGCCGCAGACCCGCACGTTGACGCCGTCCGAGTCGTACGAGGTCAGCTTGGCCGCCGGCTTGAACTGCTTGCCGAACACCTTCGGCAGCTGGTCCCGCCAGTAATCGTCCACGTCAGCAAGGGTGTTGACGGCCAGCCGGTCCATCTCGCCGTGGTCGCTGTTGGCCACCGGCAGCGTCGCGTCCGGCACGTTCGGCCGCGGTCCGCTCGCGCCCGAATTGACCGGCATGCCGCCGGCCGAGCCCGGATCCAGTTGTCCCAGCGGACCCGCCGTGCCGGCCACTTTCGCCGAGCAGTCGCTCAACAGCGCCATCGCGGCCGCCAGCGCCAGAACCGTCGACCCGATGCGCCGACCTGCCGTGCTCATAACAGCGTTTCCCCTTGCCGCCCTTTGCTTCGCCGCGAGCACCCTACTGGCCTAATGACCTGCCTGTCCGGCGGTTGGGCAAGCGTTTCACCCGTGATCGGAACGTGAAAATATCTCACTCTGGGGGGTGAATTCTGGGTTTCGGTGAGCCGATAGCTTGTGTTGTCCCCGACAGGCAGTGAGTCTCGTCACGAAGTTACCGACGGGTACTTCGCCTGTTGGAAGGGAGAAAGCCATGCGCGAAGCCGACGACGTCGAGTTCGGCGAGGAGGTCGAACCCGAGGTCGCGCCGGTCCGGGGCCGTA
Organism: Kutzneria sp.; assembly: GCA_035492655.1. Lineage (GTDB taxonomy): Bacteria > Actinomycetota > Actinomycetes > Mycobacteriales > Pseudonocardiaceae > Kutzneria. The sequence continues at coordinate 7,078 of DATJJB010000025.1, forward strand.
CCCGGTGGCTGCGCTTCGCCGGCACGTTCGCCATCGGCGGCGTGCTGGCCGGTGGCCTGCTCGTCGGGGTGGGCCAGGGCGCGTTCGCCGCCTCGTTCGCCGTGTCCGGCACCAGCTTCGAGGTCACGTCCACCCACCTGCACGCTGAGGGTTTCGCTCAGTTCGGCGGGGTCGCGGCCAACGCCGACGCGGCGCACCCGGTGGCGATCAACGCCTTCCGGAGCGCCGACCTGGACAACTTCTGCCAGTCGGTGTTCCTGCCGAACAACCCGTTCATCGGCGACCTGACGCTGCGGATCACCGCGGACGGGTCGAAGGGCATGCACGCCGACAACATGGTCGCCGACGTGGCGCAGGTGGACGGCGACTTCACGCTGCACACCGCGGACATCGGCGTGGACGCCAGCCAGGTCTCCGCCGGCCCGGTCGGCGTGCAGGGCCGTCCCGGCGACTTCGGCATGCAGGCCAAGTCGCTCGACATCTACAACTTGAAGCAGGTTGCCTGGGGCACGTCCGCCGAGACCATCGCCTTCAAGGGGATGAGCCTGCGGATCGTGTCCGGCAACAACCAGTGCATCAAGTAGGTCCATCACGCACGGCCGCGGCAGCACATTCCCCCGGGTGCTGCCGCTTCCGTGCTTGGAAGGGAGTTCCCCCGTGGCCGGTTCCGTGATCGGCAGGGCCTGGCGCGCGTTCAGCCGCTGGCGGCGTAGCCGTCCGTTCTGGGCCGGCCTGTTCCTGCTCCTGTCGGGACTGATCATCCTGTTCCCGCCGTTCGCCTCGCTCAAACTCGGCTCCATGGCGATCGCCATCCAGACCATCGGCGGGCTGTCCGGCGCGCTCATCGGCTCGCTGCTGCTGGTGTGCGCCCTGACGATGTGGCTGCGGGCCCAGTTCCGGCTGGCCGCCGGCGTCGCCGCGCTCATCCTGTCGCTGACCGCCCTGATCACCACCAACCTCGGTGGCTTCCTGGTCGGCACCCTGCTGGGCCTGCTCGGCGCCGCGCTGGCGCTGTCGTGGACGCCCAAGACCCGTAAGCCCAAGGCCGCCAAGGCGGTTCCACCCGCTGCCGCCGCACTCGTGCTGCTGCTCGGCCTCACCGCCCACGGCCTCGGCGACTCCCCTCGCGCGCTTGCCGATCCCACCCCCAGTTCGACGTCCACGACTTCCACCACCACCGCGGCCACCACCACGACCACCGTCGCGCCCACTTCGACGACACTGCCGTCGTCGTCGACCAGCGCGACGGCCACATCCACCACCACATCGGCGGCGGCGACCAGCACGACCACCGCCACCCCGTCCCCGCCCGCCCTGCCGGCGGGGACGCGGGCGTGGACCCTGGAATCGCCGTCCATCGCCATGTCCGGCCTCGCCTATCACGGCATCGTCGACACCGTCGTCGGCGGCAAGACCATCAAGGTCCTCAAGTTCACCGCCACGTCCGTGAAGATCAAAAACCTCGTCCAGACCGCGGATCGCGGTGGCGGTCACAAGATCATCACCACCGCCGCGCCCGGCAGCACCTCAACCCTCACCGGTGACACCATCACCATGCTCACCGCCGAGATCAAGGGCACCGCCGCCGTCACCATCATTCCGGGCCTGCCCCCGCTGCGGCTGCCCATCGACTACACGGCCACCAGCCCGCCGCTCATCACGCCGCCCGAGGTCACCTTCGAGAACGTGGTCGTGACCAACACCGACCAGACCGGCGGCACGCTGACCATCCCCGGCGCCCACATCATCGCCACCTGAGCGGCATTGCTTTTAGTGCAAGCCTTTTCGTGCCATAGGTGAGCCATGCTCGCACGGGCGGTCGACGTCGACCGCCCGGCCTTGGTCGGAAAAGTGCTGTGCTGCCTGTGTTTCTTAGGCCGAATGCCCGTCCGGTCGCCGGGTGCCGTGCGTCACACGGCGTAACTCTGAGGCAACCGTTGTCGATTTGCGCACTTGGTCGCTAGTGTCCCGCACTGATCAGGATCAGGCTGGTTGTCTGATTTGTCAGGGGGGAACACAGAGTGGCAAGAAGAGGTCTGTTCCGCGTGCCCGGAAAGAGACGAGGCACGTCCCGGTCGTTGGCCGCCGTCGCGCTGGCGACGGTGCTGCTGAGTGTGGCGTCCACCGCCGACGCGGCGGCGATCGCGAGCACCGCCGCGTCGACGGCGCAGCCGGCCGACAATCCGCCCGCCCTGCGTTCCGCGCTGGGCACGCAGGCCAGGGCCGACCGGTGCCGGGTGGGGCTGGTCATGCACGCCGGCGGCCCGCAGCTCAAGGCGTCCGCCGACACGGCGCTGGTCGGCTCGGACGCGGACCTGCGCACGGCGGCCTACGGCCTGGAGTACACGCTCGGCACGATCGGCGACGCGTACCGGCGCGACGAGACCGACAACAGCACGGAGACCCAGGCCGCGGCCGCTCGGCACGCCGGCTGGGAAACGGCGCTGAAGCCGTACTACGCCGGCGTCATCCCGTATTTCGAAGACGACATCAACCAGTACCTGGCCCAGCGGCAGAACATGACGTACGCCGCCATCCACGCCGACATGGCGCCGAAGGCGAACCAGGCCGCGATCGACGCCGCGACCGTGGTGCTGAACCAGAAGAAGAACGACGACGCCGCCCTCTTCTACTTCGGCGATGTCGTGGTCAACGGCCACTCCGCCGACGACATCCGGGAGTTCCTCCAGTACGGCGGCTTCGCGAAGACAGCGCCGCTCCCCGGCTCGGCCGAGTTCCGGATGGAAGTCGAGGCGCTGAAGGTCCGCTACGCCAGCTGCGACAGCGACAACCCGGCCGACCCGAACCAGGTGCTCGGCGCGGTTGTCTCGACCGCAAGCGCGGAATGGGAAACCGAGTACGCCGCGCAGGCGCCGCAGCGGGCGACCTTGATCGCGGCCGAGGCGCAGGCGGCCAAGGACCTGAAGTCGGCCACCGACGCGATGATCGAGGCGGTCGGACAGGCCGCGGTGGTGAGCAGGCTGCTGGAGTGGCAGAAGAAGTGGCAGGGCCAGTCGCCGACGACCCCCGGCTATCCCTCGCAGGCGCTGCTCGCCCAGGCCGCAAGCGACTTGGCGACGGCCAAGCAGCGGGTCGCCGCGCAGGTGCCGTTGGCCCAGCAGGCGGCGGCTTCGGCGAAGACCCAGTCCGACAACGCGATCGCGGCACAGGCGCAGGCGGCGGCGATCGCCGCTGCCAATGGCACGCCGTACGGGCGAGGCCTGGCCTATGCGCAGCAGTCCGCCCAGGTCGCCGCAGCGTCGGCCGCGGCCGCGCAGGCATCGGCGTCAGCGGCGCAGACCGCGCTCAACGCCAGCAAGGCCGCGGCCGCTGACGCGGGCGCGTTGTGGGCCAATGCATCCGCGCAGGCGCACGCCACCCAGGCCGCGTTCCGGGAAGCCGCCGCGAAGCAAGCGGCCGACCAGGCGCACGCCGCGGCCACGGCGGCGGCGGCTCAGGCGGCTCAGGCGGCCGCCGCGGCAACGCGTGCCCACAACGACCGCACCACCGCGGAAAACGCGCAGCAGAGCGCGCAGAGCGCCGCGAACGACGCCCACAACCAGCGTGCGGCAGCCGAAGCCGAGCGGGCCAAGGCCGGCACGGCCCGGACCGAGGCCGAAAACCAGCGGACCAAGGCGCAGCAGGCCGATGCCGACGCCAAGGCCAAGCAGGCCACCGCGGAAAGCAAGCGGTCCGACGCCCAGACCGCGGCCGACACCGCGGCACAGAAGCGGCAAGCCGCGGAGAACGCCGAGTCCAGGGCCGTGCTGGCGCGCAACAACGCGGTGGCGGCGGAGAACGCACGACGGGCAGCCGAAGCCCGTGCAGCTGCTTGTGATGCTTGGGCTGCCGCCGCCGACGGAACCGATGCCGCCCAAGGCGCTCGTACGGCGGCTGACCAAGCCCGGTCGGCGGCCAACCAGGCCGGTGCCGCGGCGACGACCGCGCGGGCCGACGCCGATCAGGCCGAGAACGCGGCCAAGGCCGCCCGGGCGGCGGCGACCCAGGCCGGTGGCGCGGCCGCGCGGGCCGAGTCAGCCGCGAAGTCCGCGACGTCCGACGCCGATGCCAGCCGGGCCGCCATGATGACCGCGCATGCCGCGGCGGCCGATGCGATCGTGGCTTCGGACCAGGCCGCTCGGAACGCGCAGTCGGCCAAGGACCTGTCGGACAAGGCCGATGCGGCCGCAGCACAGGCCAAGACCAACGCGGCCGCTGCCCGGGTGGAGGCCGACCAGTCCCAGGCCGACGCGATCAAGACGGCGGGACAGGCCTTCGCCGCCGCGGAAGCCGCCACCGCTGCCCGTGACTCCGCCGCCGCGACGGTCACCTCGGCCAACGAGTCGATCCGTCTCGGCAAGCCTTTCCAACTCACCGATTCCTCGGCGGGCATGGCGGTTCTGGTCAGCCAGACCGCCGAAACCCTTGCCCAGCAACAGGCCAACGCGGCCAAGGCCCGTTCCGACGAGGCCTCCGCCGCTGCTCGGGCCGCTGCCGACGCCGCCACGCGCGCCGACGCATCGGCCAAGGCTGCCGCCCAGTCTGCGGCCAGCGCCGCGGCGGATGCGGCCTCTGCTCTCCAGTCGGTCGCAGCTGCTCAGGC
>DATJJB010000026.1:0-4907 GCA_035492655.1 Kutzneria sp.
AGGGCGCGGGAGGATGGTGTGCGTGTCGTCCGGCCTGGGCCGGTTACAGGACGCGGACGGGGCTTCCTTCGCGTACCGGTCGTCGAAGCTCGCCGTCAATTCGCTGGCGGTGACCGTGTCGCGGCACTTCACTCACGGCGATCTGGCCGCGTTTTCCTTCTGCCCCGGGTGGATACGCACCGGGATGGGCACGGCGGCCGCGCCGAACGAGCCCGCCCTCGCGGCCGCGGACGTGGTGCACCTGCTCGGCGCACCGGCCTCGGTGACCAACGGAAGGTTCTTCCGCGGCCGCGACGAGCTGGGGTGGGACACGCACGACCCGTTCGGGACCCGGGTCGTCAAGTCTCAGCGGTGGGCGTAGACCAGGTGCAGGTCCAGTGTCGCCGGCACCATGGACGGGCGGTCCAGCGTGGCGGTGTATCCCTTGGCCCGCAGTAGTTCGACGACGTCGTCCAGCCGGGTTCCGACCTGCTGCACCTCGACCACGAACTGCTCGATGCGCGTCCAGTCCGTCTCGGTGATGCCCGTCAGCACCTCGAGTTCCGCGCCCTCGACGTCGATCTTGACCAGATCGATCCGCGGCACGTGCCGCCACTCGTCGAGCACGTCCGACAGCGGACGTACGGTGACTTCCTCGCGGTGCGAGCGCATCGTCACCTCGGCGACGTCGGCCCCGCGGTCGTCCCGCATCAGGTCCCGCAGGCCCTGCTTCTCCTCCGGGTACCGCGTCGAGTTCGCCGGCAGCCCCGGGAAATGGTGGAACGTCGCCGTCTCCGCCACCGCGCCGAGGGCACACCCGTAGACATGGCAGTCCGTGAGCTCGTGCAGCTCGATGTTGCGCCGCAACACCTCTCGCGTGTCGGCCATCGGCTCCACGGCCAGCACCGTCGCCGCCGGCGATTCCGTCTTCACGAACAGCGAGAACAGCCCGATGTTCGCCCCCGCGTCCACCACGAAGGCGTTGCGCGGCAACGTGACTCCGTGCCGCAGGTACTCATGCCGCTCGAATATCTCCTGGTAGAGAAACCGTGCGTCGTCCGCCGCATCCGTGCTCGCCGCGGCGTAGCACTCCAGCGTCGGATTCAGCCTGACCAGGGACAGCTTTCCCATGCTTTCCTCCCGCATGCCATGAGACAGGGCTGGTCCTCGGACGCTACCCATGGCCGCCGGCCGGAACCACGACTGTTTCACGGCACGAAACAGGGTTACGCCAAGGCCGTCCCACGCACTGCCCAGGCCCGGGCGGTCAACGGAACGGAGCCGTCGGCGGCGATCGGCAGCCGGTCATGCAGCAGGTCCCGCAACGCACCGCGTCGGTCGTCGGCCAACGACATCACGTACCCGGGAGCCGGGCCCTGACCGCCGAGGAACGGCCGCCAGTAGTCGTCGAAGTCGGCGAAGACAGTGGGCACCTCGATGGCCCGAACCCGCACGTCGCCGAAACCGGCGTCCGACCACAGCCTGGCCAAGACGTCGTCGCGGCACAACGGAAAGCGCTTGCCCTCGTCCAACTCGACCGCAGCGGGATCGAGGGCCGCCGCGGCGGCCCAGAAGTGGCGCAGCATGCCCATGCCGTCGGCGTAATCCCATACGTACGCGCCGGCCACGCCGCCCGGGACGAGGATGCGGGCGATCTCGGTCGCGGCCAGCTGCGGGTTCGGGACGAAGTTGAGCGCCAAGCCGCTGACCACGGCGTCCACGCTCCGGTCGGGTAGCGGCAGCGACTGGGCGTCCCCGACCTGGAAGGACGCCCTCGGGTCGGTGACGCGAGCCCGGGCCCCGGCCAGGAATCCCGAGGACGGGTCGACACCGAGGACGTGGGCGGGATCGGTCGCGGCCAGCACGGTCGCGGTGAGCGCGCCGGTGCCGCAGCCGACGTCGACCCAGCGGCCGCTCGCCGGCCCGGCCAGCCAGCGGACGAACACGTCTGCGACCGGGCGGCTCCACCGGCCGATGTACGCCTCGTACGCGTCACCAACTGCCCAGACGTCGTGCTCGCTGGTCACGGGGCCGACGGTACGCCCGCGCGGCGGCATCGGCCATCGGAGAGGACCGGGACGAGAGCGGCGTAGCAGCGGGCCGGCCGAGGCTGGGGGTGAGACTGTCGTGACGCACCGGGAGGACCCGTGGACAACCATTTCATGCTGCGGCTGGCCGAAGAGAACACCATGGGCGGCGTGGAGAACCTGATGAACCTCTACTGGGCGCTGTCGGGCGTGCTCGCGGCCGACGTGCCGGGGGAGGTCACGGAGGTCGGCTGCTACGAGGGGCGCACGGCGGTGCTGCTCCAGAAGGTCATCGAGCACTACGCCCCGGAGCGCGAGCTGCACGTCTTCGACTCGTTCGAGGGCCTGCCGGCGCCGGGCCCGCAGGACGGGGAGTTCGCGGCGGCGGGCATGAACAGCACGGGGGAGAAGGAGCTGCGCGAGACCTTCAAGCGTTGGGACGTGCGGGAGCCGGTGATCCACGCCGGCTGGTTCGAGGACACGCTCGCCGAGGGACTGCCGGCGCGGCTGTGCTTCGCCTATCTCGACGGCGACCTGTACGACTCGGTGAAGGTGAGCCTGGAGCATGTCTACCCGCGGCTGTCGCCAGGGGCGATCGTGATCGTGGACGATTACTGCGACCGGGCCAAGAATCCGAACGCGTTCGACGGGTTCCCCGGCCCGAAGCAGGCCTGCGACGAGTTCTTCGCCGACAAGCCCGAGCAGGTGTCGGTGCTGGTCGGCCCCGGCCTGATGGCGGCCGGCTACTTCCGCAAGAGCTGAGACACGGATCCGCCCCGGCGCTTGGGCGCCGGGGCGGATCCGATGTCAGGCCAGCACCGACCGGACGGCGTCGGCGAGCAGCCGCGTCCCGTCCACGGTCATGATCGACTCCGGGTGGAACTGCAGCCCGGCCAGCCGAGGCCCACGCAGCGCGTACACCTCGCCGGTCCGCTCGTCCCGGCTCACCTCGACCCCCGTGTCTCCGGTGTCGAAGGCGGCGAAGGTGTTGTAGAACGCCACCCGCTCGCCCGTGCCGAACAGGTCGATCTTGCGCTGCACGCCCTGGTTGGGCCGGTCCAGACGCCGCAGGTCGAAGCCGAGGCGCAGGGCCAACAACTGGTGGCTCAGGCAGATGGCCAGCATTGGACGGCGTTCGTCCAGCGCCCGGTCGATCATCGCCCCCATGGCCGCGATCTTCGGATCCGACACGGCACGGGGATCGCCCGGCCCCGGCCCCATCACCAGCAGATCAGCCTGGTCGAAAGGCTCCGAGTAGCGGCGCACCTCCACCGACAATCCGAGTGCCTCCAACTGTTTGCGCAGCATCGCGGTGAACGTGTCCTCGCCGTCCACGACGACCGCCGTCAGACCGGCGAACTCGGCCGCGGCAGGAACCGAAGAAGCCTGCCAGAAGTCGGCGATGCTGTCGTTGCGCCGACGCAAAGCCTGCCGTACCAACGGATGCGTGCCGAACCGGGCTGGCTCGGCCGGGGACAACGCGTTGAGCACCCCGGCCATCTTCACCCGGGTCTCGGCGGCCTCGGCCATCGGATCGGAGTGCCGCACCAGCGTCGCGCCGGCCGAGATCCGGACGTGCCCGGTCGGATCGATGGCGGCGGTGCGGATCAGGATGGCCGAATCCGCTTGCTGCGCACCGTTTTCATCCCGGCTGATCAGCGCCGCGACCCCGCTGTAGTACCCGCGCCCCTCCGGTTCGTAGCGCCGGATGACGCGCGCGGCGCTCTCCAGTGGGCTGCCGGTCACCGTGGCGGCGAACATGGTCTCGCGCAGGATCTCCCGCACGTCCCGGTCGGTCCGGCCGTCGATCTGGTAGCCGGTGTGCGCCAGCCACCGCATCTCCTTGAGGAACGGCCCGCTGACGGTCACCTCGTCGCTGATCCGGGCCATCATCTTCAGGCCCTCGTCGAGGACCATGTAGAGCTCGTCGGTCTCCTTGCGGTCGGCCAGGAACTCCATCAGCCCGTCGAGGGTCGGGCCGCCCGGCGGGTAGCGGTAGGTGCCGCTGATCGGGTTGGTCACCACGGTGCCGGCGTCCAGCGAGATGTGCCGCTCGGGGGTCGCGCCGACCAGCGTGGTCGTGCCGGTGTGGATGATGAACGTCCAGTAGCTCTTCTCCTCCCGTTCCAGCAGCCGCCGGAAGAACGACAGCGCGGTCGGCACGCCGTAGTCGTCGATCTGGGCCACGAACGACCGCTTCAGCACGAAGTTGGCCCCGACACCGGTGCCGATCTCGTCGTCGATGACGCGCCGGACCATCGCGGCGTATGCGTCATCGTCCAGGTCGAAATGCCCGTCGGACAAGGTGATCGGCGTCCGTGGCAGGCGGGCCAGCGCGGTGTCGACCGGCACCAGGTCGCGGTCGGCGATGGTCATCGCCAGCAGCGGAGTGCCGTCGTCGGCCGCCTCGAAGCCGCGCTCGGCGATCTGCCGGTACGGCACCACCACGAGCACGTCGCCGCCGGGTTCGGGGAGCGGGATGTCGGCCAGCGTCGCGTGTTCGGTGACGTCGCCGACCAGCACCTGAACCGAGGACCCGGTGCGCTCCGGCCGGTGAATGATCGCGAACGGCGGCGGCGTCGGTGTGAGGACCCGGTCGAGCAGGTCGGCGGTCATGCGGTTGCCTCCTTCCGCTGGAGGGTCCAGGCCCGGATCACGTGATGGGCCTGGGCGGGGTTGAGCCGCGGATCGCACAGCGTCGTGTACGGCCCGGAGCCCAGCTCGGACCGCTCGGTGACGCACTCCACGACGTCGTCCGGGGTCGCCTCCAGGTGCAGCCCGCCGGCGATGCCACCGGCCCGGTCCACCGCCCGCCGGAACCCCCGGACCTCGGCGGTGATGGTGCCGACGAACCGGGTCTTGGCCCCGTCGGCGGTGCTGACGGTGTTGCCGTGCATCGGG
>DATJJB010000027.1:0-7143 GCA_035492655.1 Kutzneria sp.
ACGGGCCACATGTCGCCCAGTGCCGGCACGGGGGTCTTGGCGATGGCCGCACCGGCCGCCTTGTCGCCGGCCTGCTCGCCGGCGGCGTGGAAGATGTCCACCGCGATCGACTGGTCGAACACGTTGATCTGCTGGTACGGCCAGGCGCTCTGGCCCTGCTCGGCGGCCGGGATCAGGAAGTCGACCGCCTTGAGCAGGTTGCCGCCGTTGGGGCCGGTGTAGTGCCACAGGTCGATGCCGAGGTTCTTGCCGATCTCGGCCAGCCGGCCCAGCGCGACCAGGTTGAAGTTGCTGTAGTGCCACGACATCGTGCGGGACAGCTCCAGCGGTTGGCTGCCGTCCGGCTTGATCTGCTTGTCGATCCGGTTGGTCTTGACCGACTGCACGATGCTGCGGGCCAGCGCCGTCTGTCCGGTGTAGACGGCCATGGCGGCGTTCTGCTGGTCGATGAAGCTGCCGTGGTTGTTGGTGGCGGCGAGTTCCAGCTTGGCCTGCGGGCTGGTCTGCATCCAGGTCAGGAACTTGGTGAACCAGGACTTCAGTCCGCTGGAGTCCTTGCCGCTCCAGCCGGGCGCGCCCGACTCCAGCACGGTGATCGCGTCGAGCACCTGGGTCAGGCTCTGTGAGGAGTCGATGATGCCGGTGCCGGAGATCTTGGTGCTGCACGGGATGATCTGCGCGAAGTTCAGGTTCGGGTTCATCGCGGTGGCCGGGTTGAGAAACCACGTGCGGATGTCCAGCTCGGCCCGTGCCGCGTACCGCGGGTCGCCGCTGTAGTACCAGGCCAGCGCCAGGTCGCGGATCGCGTCCCAGGCCACCATCCGGTAGGTGTGGTCGGTGATCGCGTCGGCCTCAGGGTTGCGCTGGCCGTCCTTGCTGACGTACGGGCAGCCCTGCGGGTTGTCCGGCGTCTTGGGGCCGGCCCACCAGTAGGGGGCCTGGCTCATGTAGTCGTGCTTGTCGCCGCTGGGCGGTGTCTGCGGCTTGTCCATCACCGACCATGGCCCGGCCTTCAGATCGGCGTCGGCCGCCTTGAGCAGCAGGGTGTACGCGGAGCGGGTCGCCTTGGACGCGGTGCCGTGCATGAGTTGGGTCTTGGTGGCGGCCAGCGCATGGCCGTCGATCACCACGGTGTGCGGGGTTTTCACAGTGGCCGCGTCGGCCCCCAACGGGGCCACCAGCAGGCCCAGCGTTGTCACCAGCGCCGCACCGAGCTTTCCGATCACCTGTCCACGTCCTCACGAGGAGACGGCCGCACTCGTGCTCGTGGAGCGGGCGAGGGCGGCAGGGCGGTGGCGCGGCAGTGCTTTTGTACGCGGGGAAACCGGCCCGGTCAACGGGTCCGCGGCGGTGTCCGGTTCGTCCATGGGCCGATCGGCGTACAGGACCGTGCGGCCATGATCGGCCGGACGGCGGTGCGGGATCCGCTTTCCGCCGCCGATTCTGCTTTCTGACAACGATGTCATCGCAGAAGGGCGAATTGATGACGTCTACCCCGAGGCTGGCGTTGGCCGCGCTGGCGACCCTGCTCTTACCCCTGCTCCAGACACCCTACGCGGCAGCGGCGCCGCATGATCTGGTGGCCGACCCTGCATCCGCCGTGAACCCGTTCATCGGCACCACCAACGAGGCCGACGACTTCCCCGGCGCCGACGCGCCGTTCGGCATGGTCCAGTGGAGTCCGGACACGCCCAATCGCCCGGCCGGCGGCGGCTACGAGTACGGCGACAACCAGATCATCGGCTTCAGCCTCAACCACATCGCCGGCCCCGGCTGCGGCGCCATGGGCGATGTGCCGTTCCTGCCGACCACCGGCGCGGTCACCGGCACCACCAACGCCGGCTTCTCGCACGCCAACGAGCAGGCCGACGCCGGGTACTACAAGGTCCGGCTCGACACCGGCATCACCACCGAGCTGACCGCGACGACCCGGTCCGGCATGGGGCGGTTCACCTTCCCGGCCACCACCCAGGCCAACCTGATGCTCAAGCTGAACGGCAGCCAGAACCCCGTCAGCAACACCACGTTCGCCGTCATCAACAACACCGAGGTGGTCGGATCGGTCACCACCGGCCACTTCTGCGGCGCCAGCCCGACGTACACGATGTACTTCGCGGCCAAGTTCGACCGGCCGTTCACCAGCACCGGCACCTTCCAGCAGAACCTGACGCCGGCGAAGACCAACTCCCGGCCGGGCTCGAAGATCCAGCCGAAGTCGCTCGGCGCCACCCCGAACGTGACCGGGCCGACCGGCGAGTACCTGACCTTCGACACCACGGCCAACCAGGTCGTGCAGGCCAAGGTCGGTATCTCCTACGTGTCGACGGCCAACGCGCAGGGCAACCGGGACACCGAGAACCCGCAGTGGGACTTCGACGGGGTGCACCAGGCCACCCACGCGGCGTGGAACTCGATGCTGGGCCGGATCGCCGTCGGCGGCGGCACCGCCGCCCAGCAGCAGGTCTTCTACACCGCGCTCTACCATTCCCTGCTGCATCCGAACGTGTACTCGGATTCGAACGGTCAGTATCTCGGATTCGACAACCAGGTGCACTCGGTACCCGCGGGGCATGCGCAGTACGCCAATTTCTCCGGCTGGGACATCTATCGATCGCAGGCCCAGTTGTCCGCGTTGTTGGCGCCCGACCGGACCAGCGACATGGCGCAGTCCATGATATTCGACTATCAGCAGAGCGGCATGCTGCCGAAGTGGTCGTTCAACAACGGCGAGACCTACGTGATGGTCGGCGACCCCGGCACCGCCATTCTGGCCGACTACTACGCCTTCGGCGCCCGCAATTTCGACACGTCCACCGCGCTGACCGCCATGGTGAGGGAAGCGTCGACGCAGAACAACATCCGTCCTGGGCAGAACTATCTGACCACGCCGGGTTACCTGCCGGCCAACGGCCTGTGGAACTGCTGCAACCTGTACGGCGCGGTGTCAACGCACCTGGAGTACAACACCGCCGACTTCGCCCTCTCGGCGTTTGCCGGCGCACTGGGTGACACGGCCAACCAGACGAAGTTCGTCAATCGGGCCCAGCAGTGGGTGAATTTGCTCAACCCGACGAACCACCTCATGCAGCCCCGTCAGGTCGACGGCACGTGGACCGCCCCGTTCGATCCGGCCGGGCCGCTGAACATGGTCGAGGGCACCTCGTACCAGTACACCGGCATGGTTCCGTTCAACATTGCCGGCCTGGCCTCGGCGTTCGGCGGAAACGCCAATTATCAAGGCTATCTGAACACTGTGCTTTCGACGTTCTCCGGGGCCGGCGGCAAGGCCGATCTCTACAACGAACCCAGCCTCGGGCTGCCGTGGGAGTACGACTACGTGGGTCAGCCGTACCGGACGCAGCAGGTGGTGCGGCAGGTCCAGGCCGAGCACTTCCTGGCCACGCCGGGCGGCCTCGGCCACGGCAACGACGACCTGGGCACCATGAGCGCCTGGTACGTGTGGTCGGCGCTGGGCATGTTCCCGGAGACGCCGGGCACCGCCGACCTGGCCCTGGGCAGCCCGGTGTTCCCGCAGGCCGTGATCACGTTGGGGTCGGGCAACAAGCTGACCATCAACGCGCCGCAGGCCGCCGACAGCGCGCCGTACGTGCAGTCGTTGTCCCTCAATGGATCCACGTGGAACAACGCATTCCTGCCGCCGTCAATCGTCAACACCGGTGGGACGCTTGACTACGTGCTCGGCACCACGGCCAACACCTCGTGGGCCGCGTCCGCCCCGCCGCCGTCCTACCCCGGCACGGGCGCGCCGTACGTGAAGACCGGGCCCATCAACTCGGGCTTCGCCGGCAAGTGCGCTGACGACAGCGCGAGCAACATCGCCAACTTCAACCCGATCCAGCTGTGGGACTGCAACGGCTCCAACGCCCAGCGCTGGGCCGCGCCCGGCGACGGCTCGTTGCAAACCATGGGCAAGTGCCTCGACGTGAACAACTCCGGCCTCGTCAACGGCGTCAAGGTGCAGCTCTACGACTGCAACGGCACCGGCGCCCAGCAGTGGCGGGTGCAGGGGGCGTCGCTGGTGAACCCGGAGTCCGGGCGCTGCCTGGACGACCCCGGCTCCACCCTCACCAACGGCACCCAGTTGCAGATCTGGGAGTGCAACAACACCAACGCCCAGCACTGGGCCCTGCCCTAGCGGGTCACCCCGGCCGGTCGTTCGCGCGAACGGCCGGCCGGGGTGAGTCCGGGTCTCGGTTCTGCGCTGTTCGGCCTACCACCCGTGCCTCGGCGATACAGTGGCTCCGTGGACGGTGTCGGCGCGCTGGTGATCGGCCTGCTCTCTGGACTGCACAGCGCGTTCGGACTGCGGGTCTGCAATGGTGACTGGCTGCTGACGACCGCGTTGGCCGGCGGCCTGTTCGCGCTGGCCCCGATCGCCGCCGCCATGCTGGTGGCGCTGGTCCGCAAGGTCAGCGGCAACAACTACCACCCCGGCATGGTGATCCTGTTCACTGCCATCGGCGTGGTCGGCAACCTCCTGCTGCCGTTCTCCGCCTTCGCCGGCGCGACCGCCGCCCTGCAGAACCCGTCGCAGCTGTCCGGCGGCGGCAGCCTGGGCGAGAACTTCTGTTACGTCCTCTCCAGCCAGAACGACCTGCTCGGCGGCTCCATGGCCGCTGTTCGGGCCATCACCACCTCCGGGCAGCCCCTCCGCTGGCTGGCCATCGCCTCCCTGGTCGTCGTGCCCGCGTTCGTGCTGTTCTGGATCACCCGTCAGGCCAAGAACGCCTTCCGCGGCGGCGCCCGCTGGCCCGCCCGGCTGTACTACGCGCCGTTCGTGATCCTGGTGTTCTCCACCCTGAGCCTGCCCGCCGGCGTGGTCGGTCTCCTGTGGCTCGGCTTCCTGCCGGTCAGCGCCGTCGGCGTGTTGGCCGTCAAGCTGCTCGGCACCCCCAGCGACGCCGTCCTGCATCCCTCCAAGGCCGACTCGTTGAGCGAGCAGCGCCCCGTGCCGCCGTCGCTGCCGCCCGCCAAGCCCCAGACCAAGCCCCAGGTCCAGGGGGCTTCGGCGCAGGCCGCCATGCCCCGCCAGAATCCGGCCACGCAGACCGCCATGTCCCGGCAGAACCCCGTTGCTCCCCGGCCCAACCCGCCGACCCAGATGTACAGCCAGGCCCAGCCGTTGGCCCAGCAGCCGCCCCCTCGCCCCGTGCCGCCCAGGCCGTTGCCTCCCGCCACCCGTGTGCAGCCCGCCGGCCCTTCTTCGGCCGCCGGTGGCCTGGCCATGACCCCCGGTCCCCTGCCTTGGGCCACCCCGCCCGCCCCCGATCCCGACAAGACCGTCTACAACCCGTTGGACGCTCCCACCAAGTTCGACAGCACGGGGGACTCCTTCGGCGGTCGCTTCCGGCGGATCCGTCAGCTCGGCGCCGGCGGTTTCGGCAAGGTGTGGCTGGCCATGGACGGCAACCTCAACCGCCAGGTCGCCATCAAGATCGCCCACACCTCCGACGCCGACACCCAGGAGCGCATGTACCGCGAGGCCCGTGCCCTGGCTGCCGTCCGCCACGAGAACTGTGTGCACGTCTACGACATCCTCGAAGAGGACGACGGCATGGCCATCGTCATGGAGTACGTCGAGGGCATGTCCTTGGCCCAGACCATGCAGCGCAACGGTCTCCTCGACGACGTCGCAGCCGCTCGCCTGTGGTCCACCCTCGCCGGCGCCCTCAGCGCCGCCCACGAGAAGTCCGTGCTGCACCGGGACCTCAAGCCGTCCAACGTCATCATCGATCCCGAGGGCATCCCCCACCTCATCGACTTCGGCCTCGCTCGTCGCCGTGGCGACTCCACCCTCACCGCCACCGGCATGATGATGGGCACCCCCGACTACCTGGCCCCCGAGGTCGCCCGAGGCGAAACCGCCAGTCCCGCTTCGGATGCCTGGCAGTTGGCCGCCACCGTCAGCTATGCCCTCACCGGCCACCCCCCTCGCGGCACCCGCGAAAACCCCATGGCAGCGTTGTTGGCCGGCGCCAACGCGGAGCCCAACACCAAGCTCCCCGAGCGCTCCGTCCACCGTCGCCTCCTCATGGCCTCCTTGGACAAGGACCCCGCCCACCGCCCCACCCTCGGCCGCGTCCAGCAACAACTCGACGGCTGGCTGGCCAACTCCGGCGTCTCCCAGCGAGGCCCCGTAACCACCGTGACCCGCCGCATGTAGTAGGTGTGCCGCCTGCCAGTCCGGTAGGCCGGGGCGGCCGGCACAGAAGCCCTTCCGGTCAGTGCGTGTGCTGGTTAAGGCGGTCCGCGCTGGTTGGTAGCCCGGGAATGGTGAGGGAACGCGGTGGAGGAACCACCACATGCCAGCCCATGCGCATGACCACGACGTAACGCAAGCGAACCAACGAACGCCCCCATCGGACTGGACCACAGCCCGAGGTGCCCACGGTGTCAAGGGGCAAGGTCACGACGGCCCCGTGGTCTGTCTACACGTGGCCTGGCCGTCGTGGCCGCGGCAGCGGCTCCGCCAAACTGATGGTCGTCGCTTGGCGTGGCCGGTCGTCGAGAGATGTGCGGCTCGTCCTAGAACGGCGGTACCTCGACCGGCTCCGGCGTCGTCGTGTAGGTCAACCCCCATCGGGTTTCCAGCGTCGTAGTGCCATCGTCAGCAATGGCGACCTTCGCCTTGGTGGCGTGTTTGTAGCGATGGTGTCGCCGATCCAACGGTCCCAGGTTGGTGCCGGTCGACTTCCCTTCCGGCCAGGCCGTGGCGTGGTCGATATCGCAACTCCGCGACGGATGCGAGCAGCAGGGCATGACGCAGGTTTGGTGGCGGGTGCGGATGAACCGGTCGACATCGGCCTTCGGCCGGTAGATGTCCGGGCTGTACTCCAACAGCTGACCGGCCTTGTCCGTCAACAACCGGTGAAACACCGTGCCGGGGTGGGACATGAGGTCCCGCACGACAGGTGCCGGGATCAACTGCCCGGCGTCCAGCTTCCCCGGCCGCTCGTCGACCCCCAACAAAGCGGTGATCGGCACTGTGACCTGGATCAACGGCTTGAGGCCGGCGGTCTTGGGGTCCTCCAGGATCAACCCCGCCATCACGTCCGCCCGAACCTCGTCGATGGTGCGCCCGTTCTTGGGTTCCTGCCGGGCGATGCGGTCGATTTTGGTGTA
>DATJJB010000028.1:0-11062 GCA_035492655.1 Kutzneria sp.
GCGTCGGCCGGGTTGTAGATGCGCTGCCAGAACCACAGGTTCGGCTCGCCGCTCGCGGCTTGGACGAACTCGTCGGCGATCGGCGCCAGCGACCGGGCCCACTGCTCCAGCCCGAACTCGGGCAGGCGATCGATCCGCGACCGGATCTTCCGCCAGTCCTCGACCGTGCCGGTGAGCGTGATCCGAGGGATGCCGCACACGCACTGCACCGAGTACGAGAAGTAGGGCGAGTAGCCGTCGAGCATGATCACCCGGCTGGCCGTCCGCTCGACCTCCGTGCTCGTGCTGAAGTCGCATTCGAACAGGTCCGCGCCTGCTGCCCCGCGCACCACCTCCTTTCCTAACTGCTCGATCACCGCACGCCACTCGTCGGCATTGGCCGGTGGCTCCAGCATCTCCAGCGTCAGGGCCTCGCGGCCCTGACGCCCGACCAGCTTCGGCCGCAGCTCCTCCGCGTGGAGCCGGATGTGCTGGGCCACGCCCTGGGCGATGGTCAGCCACACGGCATCCGGCGACAGCACCAGCCACCGGTGGTCGACGAACGCCCGGGACACGGCGTCCAGCAGTGGGTGCACCCCGTTGGGCTCGATCACCGGCGTGCCGGGGTCACCACCGAGGGCCAGCACCTCGCCGAACAGCTCGGCCTGCACCTCGGCCAGCGGCCGGGTGGGCAGCGGCTCGGTCGCGGTACGCACGTCGTCGACGCGAAAACTCGTCACGAAAAAACTCTAGGGACGTGTCGATCCGGGTGAACCTCCATTCGACGCACTGGTGACACCACGAGTTGCGCTGAGAGGAAACGGTCATGGGCTACGCGGACGTGAACGGCCTGCACCTGTACTACGAGCGGCACGGCGAGGCCGGCACACCGTTGGTCCTGCTGCACGGCGGCATGCTGACCATCGAGCAGTTCGCCGGCCTGATCCCCACGCTGGCCCGCGACCACCAGGTGATCGCCGTGGAGGTGCAGGGCCACGGCCGCACCGCCGACATCGACCGGGCGATCACCCCGGCCGCGCTGGCCGGCGACGTGGTGGCGCTGCTGGACCACCTGGGCATCGACCGGGCCCACGTGCTCGGCCACAGCATGGGGGCGGCGGTCGCCCTCGAGCTGGCGGTCAGCCACCCGGACCGGGTGCTCTCGGTGGTGCCGATCTCCGCGAGCGTCCGACCTGACGGCATGCACGAGGACCTGCTCGACCCGTCCCGGCACGCGACCTCCGACCGGCTGCCGACGCAGCAGGACTTCGCCGAGTTCCGGGATGCCTACCAGCGGCTGTCGCCGCACCCGGAGCACTTCGACGAGTTCCTGGCCACGATGTCGGCCTCGGCCGCCGACCTCAAGGGCTGGAGCGACGACCAACTGGCCGGCATCACCGCGCCGACGCTGCTGGTGCTCGGCGACCACGACTTCACGACCATCGAGCACGGCGCGCTGATGAAGCGGCTGATCCCCGGCTCGCACCTGGCGGTGCTGCCGAACACCACGCACATGAACGTGACGCTGCGGTCCGAGCTGCTGCTGCCGCTGCTGGCCGAGTTCCTGGACTAGAACTGGCCGGAGCGGAACCTGTCCAGCACGCGCCGCTCCCGCTTGGTCGGCCGGCCGGCGCCCCGCTCACGGCGGGCGACCGGGATCGCGGCCTCCGGCGGGGGCGCGGGCGTGCGGTCGATGAAGCAGGTCGCGGCGTCCGCGGCGCCCACCCGCTTCTGGATCACCCGCACCACCTCGACGACCTTGGTCCGGTCACCGACCCGGGCGCGCACCTCGTCACCGGGCGACACCACGGTCGCCGGCTTCGCCGGTTTGTCGTTCACGCGCACATGGCCGCCCCGACAGGCCGCCGCGGCGTCCGGACGGGTCTTGGTCAGCCGGACCGCCCAGAGCCAGCGGTCCACTCGGGTGGACTCCACCTCCCCATCATGTCATCGGGTCCAACGGATTTCAGGGCCGGCGCATCCCCCGCACCGAGGACACGGCCGTGGGCGGGCTCAGCCGTAGGTCGGGTGCTGCGGCCAGCCGGGCGGCGAGTCCTCCCAGTCCTGCTGCCGGCCGTAGGGCATCAGGTCGAGGATGTTGTTGGCGAACAGCAGGCGGTCCACGCCTCGGTGGGTGGTGTTGTACGTGCGGTAGATCCGGTCCCCGTCGCGCAGGAACACCGTGAGCATGAAGCCGCCCTCCGCGTCGGTGTCCGCGGCGAACGTGGTGGCACGCGACGACGCGTACGGCACGGTCCAGCCCATCTTCTCCCAGTAGCCGGTGATCTGCGCCAGCGGCATGTTCGACATCGTCACCCAGCTGACGTCGCTGTCCGCGAGCAGGCCGACGGCCGGCGTGGGCACGTTGTTGGTGAACCACGTGCAGCCCGGACAGTAGGCGTCCGGACCGACATCCATGAACTGGTACACGGCCAACTGTGGCTTGCCGTCGAACAGGTCCAGCAACGACTTGCGGCCCGACGGTGTGTCGAACTCGTAGGTGTCGGGGAACTCGACCATCGGCAGCCGACGTCTGCGGGCCGCGATCGCGTCCAGCGTCCGGGTCGCTTCCTTTTCCGCGGCGAGCAGCTCGGCCCGGGCCTGCCGCCACTCCTCGATGGGGACGATCGGTGGTGTGTCCATGCCACCGATTCAACACCACCCGCCCGGCACTTTCCCGTGATGCGCAAACTGCTGATCAACAGCGCCGTACGGCCGCGCTCAGAAAGCCGGAAAGTCTTTGCGACACAGCAGCTTCAGAAGAATCAGCCGACCGCAACCCGCCCTCAGTCGTCCCATCGATCCGTCAGGTAGCGGGCCACCAGGGCAGCGTGCGACAGCGGTGTGGCCAGGTTAGCCACATCCCCGTTGGTGGTGTAGTCCAGCAGTACCAACGGTTTCGCCGCGGCAACCGCCCGCAACGCGGCCAACTCGTCCTGCACGCAGTTGTCCAACACCCAGCGGTAGGTCGGCAGGTAGATCCGCCGCCGCGCGGTCTCGTAGTCCAGCAGGCCGCTCCCCCGCAGACCGTCACGATGCCCCAACACCGGCCCGAACCGGCGAACCGTCCTCTTGAGACCGGTCATTTTCGTGACGGCAAGCTTCGACGCGTCCACATCGTTGTCGGCAAACACCTTCAGTGCCTGCCAGATGCCTTCCACCGACGCGCCGACCTCGCCCGGCGACAGCGGCACCGGAATGCCGCCGTGCGGGTAGAACGGGCTCAATCGCACCCAAGGCTCCGGCCCGCGCGAGGTCACGTCCACCACCACGACGTCCGCCGGGAACGCCAGTCTCCGCCGTTTGCTCGCCACCTCAACGTTCACCCCGTCATCCTGCCGGCGGGGTCTGACATTTCGCCGAACTCGCCGCCGGGAGACGTCGTGCCACGAAAGCGCCGTTGGTGGCGCTGAGCGCGACAACCTTGGCGTTGATGTCGCCGTGCGCGGCAGCAGTGCCCGCCGAAGTTAAGAATGTTTGACACGATGTCTGAGGTTCTTTACATTTGACGGCATCGAGCGGGGAGGAGCGCGGCCGTGGCGTACGAAGAGAAGCGCGCGTGGATCATGCTGGTGGTGTCGGCGATCGGCTATGCCTTGTACGCCGTGACGGTGCTGAGCAGATCGGGGCCGACACCACTGGCCCAGGTGCCCTACGTGGCGACGCTGCTGTGGATCACGGCGGCGTCGATCGTGACGACGATCGTGCTGAACATCGCGGTGTCGATCCGCAATCCCAAGGACAGCCGGCGGGACCAGCGGGACCGGGAGATCGGGCAGTTCGGCGACCGGGTCGGCCAGTCGTTCGTGGTGGTCGGCGGGGTGCTGGCGATGTTCCTCGCGATGTTCCGGCTGGATCACTTCTGGATCGCCAACGTCATCTACCTGGCCTTCACGCTGTCGGCGGTGCTGGGCTCGGTGGCACGGATCGTCGGCTACCGGCGGGGGTTCCAGGCATGGTGAAGCCGACCAGGGTGACGAACTCGATCCGCGCGCTGCGCTTCGCCGAGGGTGAGATGACCCAGGCCGAGCTGGCCGACCGGATCGGCGTCACGAGGCAGACGGTGATCGCGATCGAGCAGGGCAAGTACTCGCCGTCGCTGGAGGTCGCGTTCCAGATCGCCCGCGTGTTCGGGGTGCCGCTCGACGACGTTTTCCATTACCCGGAGGGAGATTCCCCGTGAAAGCCGTCGTCCGCGACCGCTATGGATCATTGGACGTGTTGCAGCTCAAGGACATCGAACGGCCGACGCCCGGCCCCGGCGAGGTGCTGGTCCGGGTGCGGGCGGCCGGTGTCGACCCCAGCATCTGGCACCTCACCAGCGGCCAGCCGTACCTGATCCGTCTGCTGGGCTTCGGCTTACGCAGACCGAAAAGACCCATACCAGGCCTCGACCTTGCCGGCACCATCGAGGAAATCGGCCCTGGCGTCACCGAGCTACAGCCGGGCGACGAGGTTTTCGGCACCGCCGACGGGTCGTTCGCCGAGTACGCGATCGCCAAGGCGTCGAGGGTCGTCGCGAAGCCGACCAATTTGGCCTTCGAGCAGGCCGCCGCGGTGCCGGTGTCGGCCTGCACCGCACTGAAGGGGCTACAGTCCGTCCACTCCGGACAGCGGCTGCTGGTCATCGGCGCCGGCGGCGGGGTCGGCAGCTACCTCGTGCAGCTGGCCAAGGCCCGGCAGGCCCACGTCACCGGGGTGTGCAGCACCGCCAAGGTCGACCTGGTCAAGACGATCGGGGCCGACGTGATCGTTGACTACAAACGGGAATCCATCACCGGCCGCTACGACGTCATCCTGGACACCGCCGGCGACCGGCCGCTTTCCCAACTGCGCCAACACCTCACCCCCAAGGGAACACTGATCATCGTCGGCGGCGAAGGCGGCGGCAAGCTCGTCGGCAGCGTCACCCGCACCCTGCGTGCTGCCCTGCTCTCGCCATTCGTGAGCCAGCAGCTCAAAGGCCTGATCGCCACTGCGGACAACCCGGCCGACCTGCTCGAACTCAAGCGACTCATCGAGGACGGCACGGTCACGCCGGTCCTCGACCGCACCTTCCCACTGGCCGACGCCGTTGCCGCTCTCCGTTACGTGCAACAGGGTCACGCCTGCGGCAAGGTCGTCGTCACGTTGTAGCACAGCTTGATCGTGCCGTCCGGGTAGACGACCTGCTCGTCGAACGCCAGCGGCGCGGTGTCGTCACCCAACGGGAACAGCGGCTTTCCCTTGCCCAGCAACAGGGGCAGCATGACGATCTCCAGCCGGTCGATCGCGCCGGCCTGGTGGAAAGCGGCGATGGCGCTGGGGCCGCCCAGCAGCTGGGCGTCGCCGTCCGGCAACGCGGCCAGCACCTCGGCGACGTCGGCGCAGACCGTGACGTCCTGGTCGGCCGGCACGTCCACCGAGCCGGAGCTCAGCACGAAGACCTTCTTGCCTGGCCACGGCCAGTTCTGCGCGCCCAGCGCGGGTTCGAAGGTGTGCCGGCCCATGATCACGGCCGTGCACTGGGCGAAGAACTCCTCGTGTCCGTAGGACACACCGGACTCGAATTCGGGCATGTGCAGCAGCACCGGCCAGCCCTTCTCGTCGGCCGAGAAGCCGTCGAGGGTCATCGAGGTGTGCACGCGGATCGCCATGATGCCAACT
Source organism: Kutzneria sp. (assembly GCA_035492655.1). Lineage (GTDB taxonomy): Bacteria > Actinomycetota > Actinomycetes > Mycobacteriales > Pseudonocardiaceae > Kutzneria. The sequence goes on from DATJJB010000028.1 coordinate 5,626, forward strand.
CCTTCTGTTCGGTTCCTTGCCCTCTGGTCGGTGCCGACGGACGGTCCTCGACACGTGCTACGGTGTTTCTCGCGTGACCCACGCCTCACCTCCACGAGCCGGCCCCAGCCCGGCTCCTCGCGGAGGCAAAGGGACTTCTTGTCTCGGGTCGTCATCCGAAGCCGTCCGTTCCGGACGTGCGCATCGCTGGGGGATCGCTGATCCGGGACGTGGAAGGCCGAAGACGAAAACCCTGCGGCTGGCCGCGGCGCGCACCACGCTGCGGCAGGACCCGCGGGACACGGATCTGGTGCGGGAGAGCGGGCGGGAGATCCGCCGGCTGATGCGTGACGCCTACGCGGCGGGCGCGCGGCTGGTGGTGTTTGCCGAGGGGGCGACCTGCTCCCCGCACAAGCGCATCATGTCGGCCGACCCGAACCGCGTCGGGCCGGCCGACTGGAACTTGGTCGACTGGAACCTGGTCGACTGGGAGGTGCTGCGGGACGAGCTGGGCCGCATCGCCGAGCTGGCCCGGGAGCTCGGTCTGTGGACGGTGGTGGGGGCAGTGCACCGGCTGACCCCGCCGAACCGCCCGCACAACAGTCTGTATGTCCTGTCCGACAAGGGAGAGGTGGTCACCCGCTACGACGAGCGCATGCTGTCCAACACCAAGGTCAGCTTCCTGTACACGCCGGGTGCCGCGCCGATGACCTTCGAGGTCGACGGCGTGCGGATCGGTCTGGCGCCGGGCATGGAGGTGCACTTCCCGGAGCTGTTCCTGGAGTACGAGCGGCTGGACGTGGACGCGGTGCTGTTCGCGACCGCCGCGCCGACCGAGGTGTTCGCGACCGAGGCCCAGGCCCACGCCGCGACCAACAGCTACTGGGTGGGCTACGTCTCCGACGCGAGCTCCGGCGTTATCTCGCCGGAAGGCGAATGGGTCGCCCGCACCGATGACGGTCCGATCGCCGTCGCGGATCTGGACGGCAACGTGGAGAACCTGGCCCGGCCGTGGCGGCGAACCGCCCGCGACGGCTCTACGAGCCGCACCTGATCCGGGACGACCCTCGCAGCCAGGATCGCGCGGGTTCTAGCCGTCGACGAGCCGCCCGTCAGCGGCGAGCCTGACGGGCAGTCTCGTGCCAGTGATGGTCGCCGCAACGAACGGAGGTGCATCGACCGGGATCGAAATGCAGAGGCGAGGTGCGCCGGCCTCATCCCACAATGGCGGCGTGAACAGCCGGCTGGCGGAGGCGATCGCCCGAATCGAGACCGTGTTCGCCGCGTACCCACGGCGGGCGGTGCTCGAGGGGTGCCCGCACTGCCGGGGTGATGTCCGGGTGGCCGACCACAGCCTGTTCTGGCTGTCGATCAAGCTGGGCAACACCGTCGGCGGCGAGGCCGACGTGAAGGCGCTGCTGCCGACGCTGCTCCGGAGCCTCGTGACCACCGATGAGCTCGACCCGAGCATCGTGCTGGGCAAGGTGTCGTCGAGCTGGCCGGCCGAGGAGCGGGGGGCGGTCGACCGGTTCCTGGACGCCGTGTGGCAGGAGCTGCCGATCGGCGCCTTCTACGACGCCGAGGTGTTCCTGGCCGCGGTTCCGGATCGCGGACGGTTCGTCACGCGGTGACGCGGTTGGACGCCGCGCACTCACCGTTGTGCCGACGTCGGATCGGTGCGCCGTCAGGCACCCCGATCGATCGCGTCAGGGCAACCGCCGAAGGTCTGGTCTTTTCGGTTAATCCTGAACACCGTTAACAGGTAGTTCAGCCGGCACTGCGCGTGACGAGGCGTGTTAGTCTTCCGACAAAGCCGCAGGTCAGACGTCACGTTGGGTGTACGGGTGAACACGTGACGTGTGCAGATGCACACAAGTTTCGGGAGGCGCGTCCCGAACGAGTGTTAGGACTGTCTAAGAGCACAAGACCAACTCGCCCTGCCCGAGGAGGACGGAGCCGTGCCGAACCGGCCGCGCCACGCCGTGAACGGTCCCGACATGTCCGAGGTCGGTGTGCCGACCCAGCGCGACAACGACGACAGGATCTGGACCGGCCAGCCGATGAGCGGCGCGCAAGCGGCCGACATCGTCAGCACCGTCGTGCACCGCCGCCCGCTGGGCGAGCTGCGCGACCGGGGCAGCCGCTTCGTGCGACGGCACTCGGGTCCGCTCAGCGATGTCGGCGCCATCGCGCTGGCCCTGCTGGACGTGCTGCTGGTGTTCCCGAAGGACGCCGAGCTGTACTCGCACATCCTGTCCGGGGTGGCCTGCCTCGCGCTGGTGCTGCGCCGCCGCTACCCGTTCCTCGTGCTGCTGGCCACCGTGCCCGGCTACCTCGCCGGCTGGTCCCAGCTCGCCGGCATGATCGCGCTGTACTCGCTGGCCAAGAAGAAGGCCTGGAACTGGCAGACCATGGCCGGCGCGGTGCTGATGATGCTGTGCGCGTTCATCATCTGGCCGCTGTCCGAGTTCGTCGGCCTCGACTGGCGACACCAGCTGCTCAACCTGCTGTGGGCCGTGATCAACGCCGGCATGCCGCTGGCGCTGGGGCTGCTGGTCACCACTCGCAAGGAGCTCGTGCGCCGGCTCACCGAGCTGGCCGCCACCCGGGAACGCAAGCAGCAGCTGCAGGCCCAGGCCATCCGGGCCGAGGAGCGCACCCGGCTGGCCCGCGAGATGCACGACGTCGTGTCGCACCAGGTCACCCTGATCGCCATGCAGGCCGGCGCGCTGAAGATGACCGTCACCGACGCCGGCTCGCGGGAGATCGCCAACACCATCCGCCGGCTGTCGACCAAGACGTTGGAGGAGCTGCGCCAGCTGGTCGGCGTGCTGCGCACCAGCAACGACGATGACGACGGCCTCACCGACCTGACCGACCTGCGCCGCATGGTCTCCGACTGCGGCCTCGCCGTCACGCTCAACGTCGACGGCGACATCGAGAACATCCCGCGGCCGGTGTCGGCCGCCGCGTACCGGACAGTGCAGGAAGCACTGACCAATGTCGGCAAGCACGCCCCGTCGGCCGCCGTGTCCGTGCTCGTCCAGGTGGGCGAGGACGAACTCGAGGTGCGGGTGCGCAACGGACGGCCCCGAGGACAGCGGACCCCTGCCCTGCCCTCTGGCGGCCATGGCCTGGTCGGACTCACCGAACGGGCCGAACTGCTGGGAGGCAGCTGTCACGCCGAGCCGAGTCGGGACGGTGGGTTCGTGGTGACCTCACGGTTCCCGCTCGCCCTGCCCGGTGTGCCGGCGCCGCAGGCTCCCCAGCACGCATAGGAGGGCCGGGCCGGAGGGGAAGCCGGGCGCGGGACTCCCCTTCTCCTGGTCAGCCACGCAACGAAAGCCGCTTTGCTTGCGCAGGTCGCGAGCAAAGCGGCTTTCGTGTCAGTGGGGAGGAGATGAAGGAGCGCGGCAGGCGGCGACTCCAGGGCGGACAAGGCAGGCAAGGCCTGCGGATGGGTCCGCGGCTTCCGAACACGAGGGTGGGAAAGCGCGAAAAGGCCGCTCTGCCCCCTGACGAAACCAGGGCAGCGCGGCCTTTCGTGTCGAATCGGGCTAGAACTCGCCCTCGCGCTGGGCCCGGAGCTTGGCCAGCGCCTCGGCCAGGATCGCCTCGCCGTCGGCGTCGGAGCGGCGCTCCTTCACGTAGGCCAGGTGCGTCTTGTACGGCTCGTTGCGCGGTGGCGCGGGCGGGGCCTTCTCGTCCCGCCCGGCAGGAAGCCCGCAGCGCGGGCAGTCCCACGACTCCGGCTCCTCGGCCTCGAGGGCGAACGACGGACGCGACTCGTGGCCATTGGCGCACCAGTACGACACCCGGTGCCGAGGCGCGGACTCGCCGCGCTCCGACTCGCCCATCGGGCCCGATCCGACTCGGGTACCGCGGATCGCGTTACCGCCAGTCATCGACCCTCACACTCCCACAAGACGTGGTTGAACAACCCCAGTGACGGATGACGGCTGTCAGCCGCCGAGCTTGGCCAGCAGACCGATGCCGATGATGCTGATGATCCAGATCGCGGCCACGAACAGCGTGATCCGGTCCAGGTTCTTCTCGACGACGCTCGACCCGGACAGGCTCGACTGCATGCCGCCGCCGAACAGCGAGGACAGACCGCCACCACGGCCGCGGTGCAGCAGCACCAGCAGGATCAGCAGCAGGCTGGCGACGATCAACAGGATCTGCAGGAACAGGTTCATCTCACCCTCGCTGTAAGGCGTATAGACGCTACAGGTTACCTGCTCCACCCCGGGCTTCGGCGCACGGTCCGGAAAGGAACAGTCACGGAAATATGATCGGGGCCCCGCCCGGCTCCGAGCGAGGCCCCGACCTGCGAGAACGATCTACGGCAGCGGCCCGCCGGCCGCCAGCGCGCACAGCTTGGCGAACTCGTCGCCGTCGAGGCTGGCCCCGCCGACGAGGCCGCCGTCGATGTCGGGCTGCTTGATCAGGTCGGCGATGCTGCCGGACTTGACCGAGCCGCCGTACAGCACGCGGACGACGTCGGCGACCTCCTGGCCGTACTTGTCGGCCAGCGTGGACCGGATCGACGCGCACACCTCCTGCGCGTCGGACGGCGTGGCCACCTTGCCGGTGCCGATGGCCCACACCGGCTCGTAGGCGATGACGACCTTGGCCGCCTGCTCGGCCTTGAGCCCCTTGAGCCCGGCGATCAGCTGCGTGTTGCAGTGCTCGAGGTGCCCGTTGACCTCACGGACCTCGAGCCGCTCGCCGACGCACAGGATGGGCGTCAGACCGTGCTTGAGCGCGGCCTTGACCTTGCGGTTGACCAGCTCGTCGTCCTCGTGGTGGTACTCGCGGCGCTCGGAGTGCCCGACCACGACGTAGGTGCAGCCCAGCTTGGCCAGCTGCGCCCCGGACACGTCGCCGGTGTAGGCGCCGGAGTCGTGCGGGGACAGGTCCTGCGCGCCGTACTTGAGCAGCATCTTGTCGCCGTCGACCAGGGTCTGCACGCTGCGGATCGAGATGAACGGCGGCAGCACCGCCACCTCGACCTTGGCGAAGTACTTCTCCGGCAGCGAGAAGGCGATCTTCTGCGTCAGTCCGATGGCCTCGAGGTGCGTGAGGTTCATCTTCCAGTTGCCGGCGACCAGCGGAAGGCGGGCCATCAGTCCTCCAAGACCTTCACGCCGGGGAGCTCCTTGCCCTCCAGGTACTCCAGCGACGCGCCGCCGCCGGTGGAGATGTGCGAGAAGCCGTCCTCGGGCAGACCCAGCTGACGCACGGCCGCGGCGGAGTCGCCGCCGCCGACCACGGTGAACGCGTCGGAGTCGACCAGCGCCTGCGCGACGGCACGGGTGCCGCCGGCGAACGCGGCGAACTCGAACACGCCCATCGGGCCGTTCCAGAACACCGTCCTGGCGTCGGCCAGCTTGCTGGCGAACAGCTCGCGGGTGGCCGGGCCGATGTCGAGGCCCTCCCGGTCGGCCGGGATGGC
>DATJJB010000029.1:0-28296 GCA_035492655.1 Kutzneria sp.
CCCCAAATAGTCCACAGTAGACTCAAAGAATCCACGGCTCGCCACGCACTGCCCGGCCGAGAGCAAGACCTCGGCAACATTCTGGCCGCGGACATCGCACCTTCCTTGATCAATTGGCCGAGGTGGAGATTTCCTTGGCCCGGGTGCCGTTTCAGGTCTCGGACGGACTTTCCCAGCCCTGGTAAGAGAACAGTGGCGTGACGATGCCGCTGTGGCTACGAAGATCCGGTGTCAGTCACTGGCAACGCCCTGCCGCGGGCCGCAATCACGGCCGCCGATCGCCGAGTTGTCTCTGCAAGACCGCGAGTTGCTTCGCGCAGCGCGGCTGGTCCGCGTTCCAGCACGCCGTGGTGAGCGCCCGCGCTACCCGACAGCAACGGCACAGGCCACTGCGTCAACGACACCGACAATCCTCAGTGGACTGAACGTCACGCCGCCATCGTGCCGTCAAGGGATGTGCACCGAACGGCGGCAGACAGTTCCCGGCGGCAATGCTAGACCGGTAGTCATGCCGCATCGATTCCAGCGATCTACCGTGATCGTGGTGGCGGTCGCCCTGCTGACCGGCGGCGCGGTCGCCGCGGCGACCCCGGCCCACGCCCTTGGCGGTACGATCCAGACCTTCACGGCCACCGCGACCACGCTGACCGCGGTCAACGAAATATCTTACTGGCCGCTCGGACCCACCATCCTGTTTCCGGTGTCGATTTCCCGACTGGTCGACGGTTCCGAGCAGGTGGTGGCCAGTGGCAAGGGTTTCGTGCAGTACCAGTGCAACGGCACTGCGGTCAACACATACACCGCCGTTGGCAAGGAACTCACGGTCCCCTGCGGCTGAGTACGAGCGTTCCCAGCCGCCGCGCCGTCACTGGTCACCGCGCGGTCCAGCCACCGTCCACGGCCCAGCAGCGCGCCGCTCACGACGGACACGATCGAATCCGCCACCGGGCTCCTGCATCACGCGGAACGCCTCGCGAGCGTGCACGGTGAACCAGTCCGGCCCGCGAGTCGAGAGCGCAGACTGGTCGCGGTCACCCGCGACCACGAGAGTCGGCGTGGTCGGGCCGGCGAAGTCGAGGTCGATGAAGGAGAAGTTCTCCACGGCGAACGGCGTCAGGTCGTCGCCACCGATGCTGGCCGTCGTGTGCTGCACGCCGGCTTTGACCAAGCACAGGCTCGCCGCCGCGATGCGCGTCGATTCCAACGGCTTCGCTGCCCTGAGCGCATAGTTTCTCGGTCGTCTTGTGCCGGTGCTCGCCGACATCCTGTCCGCCGCCCGCAGCGCGGGCGAGGTCAGGCTGGAGCCACCGCCTACCAACTTCAGCTCGTCGATCGCCCGGACGGCCGCCTCGCCTGCGGCCCCGCCACGGTCGAACGCCTCCGAGACCATGTCCTCGAGCGTCCGAACCAGCCCGTCCGGCTCCGCGGCGAAGTCCGAGATGTGCTGGTAGACGACGGTCGCCGGGCAGACCGGTCGGCTGTCCGAGCGCACCGGTGGTCACTGTCTTGATCTTCAGCAGGAGAGCCTCGTCTTCCCGGGCGAAGTGTCGGTGGAACGCCTGCCACCTCGGAGCCGGATCGGCCCCCGGCCAGTACCCCAGCCGGGGGCCCACCGGGATCTTCCCCAGTACGGATTCGATCTCCGGCTGATCGACGTCCGCGATCTCGCAGTCGCACTGTGGCGGGACGACCAAGGCCGGGCCGAGCGTGATCTGGTGGTGGTCACGTATCGGTGACACGTCGGTCGGCGATGGTGTCGGTGACGGCGGAACCGTCGTCGGCCGCTGGAGCGGTGTTGTCATAGCCGAGTGGAGGCGGTTGTGCGTCGCCGGGACGGAGTTGACCCCATCGATGCCAGCACGACCGACGGCGTCGATCCCCGTGTCACGGGCGGTGGCGCCCCGGAGTCGCGGGACGTCCAGACGGGCAACGCGGTGACCGCGGATACCGTGACCGGTGTAGTGGTGCAGGCCGGAGTGATCACCGGTGGGATCCATCAGCACGCTCCCATGCGGCCGGCGCCGCCGGTGCCGCGGCAGTTGCCGCCGTGCCCGGCCGGTTTCGTCGGCCGCGTGAAGGAACAAGCCGAGCTGGATGCGATCGTGGACCGTGTGGCCGACGGTGATGGCCCCCTGCTGATTTCCGTGTTGGCCGGTGCGGGTGGGATCGGCAAGACCTGGCTGGCCCTGCGCTGGGCGCACCGGCACAAGCACCGGTTCCCGGACGGGGAGTTGTTCGTTGATCTGCGCGGTTTCTCCGCGGCGGGTGCCGCGGTGCCGCCGGGCGAGGCGGTGTGGGGGTTTCTGACCGCGTTGGGTGTTGAGCCCGATCAGATCCCGGCGGGCGTGGACGCGCGGGTGCGGTTGTACCGCAGCTTGATCGCCGGCAAGCGGATGCTGGTCGTGCTGGACAACGCGGCCACCGACGAGCAGGTCGAGCCGCTGTTACCCGGCACGTCGGGCTGCGCGGTGCTGGTCACCAGCCGCAGGATCCTCACCGGGCTGGTCAGCGGCCACGGTGCCGGTCCTGTGCCCTTGAGCGTCCTGAGCGACGACGAGGCCCACGTCCTGCTGGCGCAGCGGCTGGGCGCCGCCGACGTCCGCCTGGCCGCCGAGCCGGTCGCGGCGGCCGACCTGATCCGGTTGTGCGGCCGGTATCCCCTGGCGTTGACCATCGTGGCCACCCGCGCCCAGACACGCCGGCGGATCCCACTGGCCGAGTTCGCTGCCGAACTACGCGATCTGGGCGTCAAGGCATTGGACAACCCGACCAACCCGGCTGTCAGCCTGCCGGCGGTGTTGTCGCTGTCGCTGCGCGACGTCACGCCCGAGCAACGTGACGTGTTCGCGCTGCTGAGCGTCGCCCCCGGACCGGACATCGGCCTGCCGGCCGCCGTGAGCCTGACCGGCCTACCCCTACCGCGGGTGCGGGCGGCGGTGGAGGCGTTGGAAGAAGCGTCTCTGCTGGAACGCCTCCCCGCCGGGAGGTACGGGATGCACGACCTGATCCGCGACTACGCCACCCAAATCGCCGGCCGGGAGCTGGCTGAGCCGGCCCGCCGACAGGCGCTGCGCAGAGTCGTGGACTTCTACACGGACACCGCGTGCGCCGCTGCCGTGATCCTCAACCCCCACAACGCGCCGATACGGCTCGGCCGGCTGGCCGCCGATGTCCATCCTCACCGGCTGGATGGCATCGACGCCGCCTCGGCGTGGTTCGACGCCGAGCACGCCGCGCTGCTGGCCACGCAGCGCATCGCCGTCGATCATGGCTGGCGGCGGCGGGTGTGGGAACTGGCCGCGTCGGTGGACGACTTCCACTACCGGCGAGGACACCGACACGACCGGCACACCGTGTGGCAGGCCGCTGTGGACGCCACCGCCCACCTGCCGTGCTCGCTGCGCCACGTCCGCGCCCTGCGACATCTCGGCCACGTCCTGACCAACCTGGAAAACCCCGAGCAGGCCATCGCGCATCTGCGGCATGCCCTCGCCGTCTGCCAGGAACACCGCTACCTGCTCGAACAAGCTCACATCCACCGCGTGCTCGCGATGGCCTGGGAAGACGGCCGGGATCCCCGACAGGCTCGGGAACACGCCACCTGCGCGCTGACCCTGTTCGCCGAACTGGGCGAGTCGGTCTGGCACGCGACCATGCTCAACGCCGCAGGTTGGTTGACGGCCCTGCTAGGCGACTACGACACCGCCCGCAGCCACTGTCAGGCCGCGTTGTCGTTGCACAGACAGCATCACAACCTCAACGGCGAAGCCAGAACCCTGGACAGCCTCGGCTTTGTCGCTCACCACACCGGCCACCGCCAGCACGCCATCGAGCACTACCACCAGGCCGTCGCGGTGTATCGGGCCCTTGGCGACACCAGCCACCATGCCGCGAACACCCGTTACCGGCTCGGACACTCCTATCTCGCCCTGGGACACCACCAGCAGGCCCGCGCCGTCTGGACCGAAGCACTGGAGTTGTATCAACAACAAGGTCGCGAGACCGACGCCGCCCAGCTGCGACGCGAACTCGGCATGATCGGCTCGCCGGTACAGCCCACCATCCAGCAACCCGACGACTCAGGGTGACACCGGCTCGCACCAGAGGGCGCTGGCAACGGGACCGTACAACGAGCTCACTTCCATGATCGGGAGTTACACCGGTCGTTTTTCAGGTGACGTCCGCAATCGTGATCGGCCGCCGGCATTCGACAGTTCCGTGGTCCAGAACGGCGGGCAGTGGCGCGGGCGCCTGGGCAGTCGCGTTCTGCTGGACCCACTCGGCGAGCAAGCCGTCGGGATCGCCGGCCGGATCCCCACCTTGCGCCAATTCACCGCATCGCAGGTCGTCTCCCTCGATGAGCAATCGTCCGCCGATCAGATGAGGAACCCTCAGCAGGGCTGACACGGTGCTGTCAATCCGCGGCAACCGCGTCTGGCGACACTGCCGGCTCGGCCCTTCACACCACCACGGTGCGAACGCCGGCCGGGCGTGAGTTCAGGCTTTCCAGGTGTGTTTCTGGCTCTCGACGTAGCGGCGGAACTCCTCGGCCATGTCGAAGCCCTCGCTCGTGGCGAGCCACTGCTGTTGCAGGCCGTCCATCGTGGCGACGGTGAGGCGGACCAGGGTGCCGACCGGGGTGTCGGCGTGGAACTCGCCCTGTTCGCGGCCGAACTCGACGGCGGCGGTGAGCCAGGTCGTGAGGCTGTCGTAGTGGTTGAGGATCCACTCGTGCGCGGGGTGCGCGGGGTCGAGGGCTTCCGCCGAAAGGGTGACGAAGAGCCGCACCATGGACGGCCGGGCGGCGTTGCGGGCGACGAGGCCGGTCAGTGCGTCGAAGGCGGCCCAGCCGAGCGGGGCCACGCCGTCGACCTCGAGGTGGGTGCCTTCGGTTTCCTCTCGATACTCCAAGGCGGCCGTGAGCAGGGCGACCTTGGACGGGAAGTGGTGCAGCAGGCCGGCCTGGCTGAGTCCGGCCTGCTGGGCGACCTGGGCCACCGAGGTTCCCCGGTAGCCGGATGCCGCGAACAGGTCCAGCGCCACCTCGAGGACGCGCGTCCGCGCTTCGTCACCGGCCGCGCTGGCACGGCCGGTGAGCGTGTGGCGGTACTGGCGGGGGAACGACACGATGACGAGGTTACCGATCCGCCGACGCCGGGCGCGCCACGTCGAGCCGCACGTCGCCGAGGCCGCGGGCGACCACCAGCCGCCCGCCGTGGAGCGGGGCCCAGCCGTTCGATGTCCAGCGGCGGAGCACCCTCGGGTCGAGAGTGACCCGGACGGTGCGGCGCTCTCCAGGCGCGACGTCGTCGGCCACCGCCCAGCCGGCCAGCCGGACCGGGTCGTCGTCGGGCCGCAGGTAGACCTGCACGATCTCGCGGCCGGTGCGGGTTCCGGTGTTCTCGACGGTGACGACGAGCGCGTCGGGGCCCTCCGGTTCGGCGTCGTGGTAGGCCCACGTGGTCCAGCCGAGCCCGTGGCCGAACCAGAAGAGCGGGCTGCCGGACGCCCAGCCGCGGTAACCCACGCCCAGTCCCTCGGTGTACTCGAGCACGCCATCGACCGGGACGGGCGACCACGCGGGGCCCTCGCCGTCCGCGGCGGGGAAGGTGGTGACCAGCCGTCCGGTGGCTTCGCGGCGGCCGAGCAGCACGTCGGCCACGGCGTGGCCGCCTTCCTGGCCCGGCAGTCCGGCCCACAGCACGCCGTCGACGTCCTCGAGCCACGGCATGAGGACCGGCGTCGCCGCATTGACGACGACCACTGTGCTGCGCGCGGCGGCCGCGACCGCCCGGACGAGGTCGTCCTGGCGACCGGGCAACGCGAGAGTCGTCTTGTCCTTGGCCTCCATCTCCTGCTCCGGGGTCAGGCCGACCACGACAACGGCCCGTGCGACGCCGGTGGCGGCCGCCGCGGCCGCGGCGATGACGTCTTCGTCCGCGGCGGGTGCGGGGCGGGCGACCAGGGCGGCGATGCTGGCGGATCTGCCCTCGTCCGGCGGACGGCGGGTGGCGACGAGCCGGCCGCCGGGCGCCGCGGGCAGCCGCACGGTCCAGTGTGGAGGGTCGAGGACCGCCGAGGCGACGTCCGTCGGGTCGAGGGTGACCTCGTGCTTGTGGGTGCCGAGGCTCACGGTCCACCGGCCGGTGCCGATCACGCCGACCTCGACCTCGCCGGCGTGGGTCAAGGGCAGGTCGGCCGACAGGACCACACTCGCGGCGCCGTCGTGCGGCCCGCCTTCCAGGTCCAGCAGCAGTGATGGCACCGCGTGGTAGGTGGAGGCCTGTTCGCTGCCGTCGGCCTGGCGGCTGGTCACCCGGATTCCGGGCGCACCGGTTTCGGGGTCCGAGACGAACGTCGGGTCCGCGGGCTCGGGTGTCGCGCGCACCTCGACCCCGTCCAGCACGGTGAGGCGGTCACCGAGCGCGGCACGCAGGCCGTCCGCGATGCTCACCACGCGCGGCGGCCGGACCTGCGCGGACCCGCCGCCCTGGGCGACGGTCCGCAGGGCGTGCCGGCCGATCAGCAGCACCGGCGCGTCCTCGAAGGGGATCACGTCACCGCCGGTCAGCACCGTCATGCCGGCGGCCGCGATCGACCGGAGGTGTTCGCCGCGCGCGGGAGCCACGGCCGGCGCCGGTGTGCGGTCGCCGACCCGGGAGGCAAGCCGCAGCAGGCGGCGGACGTGGTCGCGGACAGCGTCTTCGCCGACCTCGCCGGCGCGGACCGCTTCGACGAGCGCGTCGCCCCACGGTCCGTCCGGGCCGGGCATCACCAGGTCGAGCCCGTTCGCCGCGGCCAGGGTGCTCTTCGTGGCGAACCAGTCGGACATCACCAGTCCGTCGAACTTCCACTCGCCTTTCAGCACGCCGTCGAGCAGCTCGCGGTGCTCGGTGGCGGGCACGCCGTTGACGTCGTTGTAGGCGGCCATGATCGTCCACGGCTTCGCGTCGGCCACCAGCATCTCGAACGGCAGCAGGTAGACCTCGCGCAGCACCCGCTCGGCCACCCGGGAGTCCATGCTCATCCGGTCGGTCTCGGACTCGTTGGCCACGAAGTGCTTCGGGCAGGCGCCGACACCGCCTTCCTGCAGGCCGCGGACGTACGCGGTGGCCAGCGCGCCGGTCAGCAGGGGGTCTTCGGAAAAGGCCTCGAACAGCCGGCCGCCCAGCGGCGTGCGGTGCAGGTTGACGGTCGGGCCGAGCACGACGTCGACGTCCTGCTCGCGGGCCTCCTCCGCGAGCAGGACACCCACGCCGTGCGCGATCCGGGTGTCCCAGGTGGACGCGACCAGGGTCGCGTTCGGCAGCAACGCGACCGCGCGACCGCCGGAGAACACGGGACCGCGGACGCCGGAGGGGCCGTCGGAGAACACCAGCGGCTTCAGGCCGATGGCCGGTTCACCGTGGAGCTCGAACATCGCCGCTCCGGTCAGCAACCGGACCATCGCCGGGAGATCCAGCTTGTCCAGCAAGGTTTCCAGGTCCACGGGCAGTCCTATCGCACCGAGCGGATGGGCAGGATGGCGAGCGCGCCGAGCACGCCGATGGTGCCGGCGCCGACGAACAGCGCCGGGTAGTTCGTCGCGGCGCCGCCGGTCCCGATCACCAGCAGGATGCCACCCAGCGCGGCGGACAGGGACTGGGGCAGGGCGTTCGCGATGTTCATGACGCCAAGGTCCTTCGCGGTGTTCTCCCGGTCCGGCAGGACGTCCACGGTGAGCGCGGTGTCCACCGACCAGTACACGCCGTACCCGATTCCCATGATCGCTTCGACGAGCAGGAAGCCCGGGACCGTCGTCACCACTGAGAGCAGTGCGAGCGCGACAGCCAGCAGGACGATCGACACCACGACGAACACCTTGCGCCGTCCGGTCCGGTCCGACAGGCCCCCGCCCGCCTTCGCGGTGATCACCAAGCCGATGGTGAACACCAGTGCGCCGAGCCCCAGCGTGCTCGCCGCTTCGGCGGGCTTGAGGCCGATCCGCTCCTGCAGGTAGAAGACACGGAAGCTGATGAACAGGAAGTAGGCGAGGAACACCAGGAAGCGCGAGAGCCAGGCCCACCCGAAGTCGGGATGGCGCACCGGGTTGACCCAGAACGTGCGCAGCAACGCCAGCCAGCCGCCGGTGTCGGGCCGCTCGGCGATGGGCTTGTCCGGCAGCACGACGCAGTACACGAGAACGAGGACGAGGGTGAGGACGCCGGGCACGACGAACAGCGCGACCATGTTGTCGACGAATATGGCGGCGATGTAGGCGGCGGCCAGGATGCCGACGTTCTGCATCACGCCGATGTTGGCCGACACCGACGCGCGCTGCCGCTGCGGTATCTGGTCGGCGATGGTCGCCAGCAACGGCGCCAAGATGGCGTTGCCGGCCAGCTGCGCCAGGCACCAGCCGGCGAGCATGACGGGCACCGACGGGGCCAGCGCGACGATCAGCATCGCCCCGACGAACACGACCGCGCCCCCGGCCAGCCACGGCCGCCGCCGCCCGAACCGCGAGGTCGTCAGGTCGGAAAGCCGCCCGAACACGGGGTTGCCGACGAGCGCGAACAGCGCGGCGACGGCCAGCACGTTGCCGTTGACCACGGCAGCTTCGGATCCAGGCACGAGCGTCCGGGTCTTGAGCGCGAGGCTCACGGTCACCGGTGCGAGCAGGCCCACGAAGAGCCCGAACTGGGCGATCGCCATGGCCGCGACCACTGCGGGCCGGGCGCGATCGCCGCGGTCGACGGGAGCGGGCGGGATCGCGGAGGCTACGGGGGCCGGATCGGGGATGGTCATGGGCGTCTCCTTTGACGACCGTCTTCCGCCAACCGAGTACTCGGTCGGGGGAAGCGTACGACGAGAGCCGCCGTGCCACCAGACCGTTGTTCGCAAGAGTGCTCCAAGCCCTTCCCCTCACGGCCGCGGTCGCCGGTGGCGCGGTAGAGGTCCGGGGCCTGCTGTTGGGACGCCACAGCCTCATCTGGCAGCCCGACCTCCTCCAATGCGAAGCCCAGGTGGTTGCAGCGCATGACTGGCGGAAGTCGTCCCCACCCTCATCGAACAAGTCGCGTCCGGCAGCCAGGGCTGCGGCGGCGCAGTCCGCTACCCGAACCAGGACGCCGCGGCCACCCCGCTCACCAGCGTCGTCGACACCGCCCAAGCCAATGCCGCCGGCCGGGCCCGGATCGCGCTCGGCGCGACCCTGATGAACGAACCCACCTGGTTCTCCGGCCCCACTCCCCCGACCACCACCGACCACCCGGCCCAGGAAGCCCAGCAAGAACAGGAACTCACGGCGTTCGTGCTCAACTTCATCATGACCGGCCGATACCAGATCGAACTCGCCGCCGGCGGCAACAGCGCCAACACCATCGGCGTCGACTACCGAGCACTGCTCAACTCCAGCAGCCAGGCCAGGGAAGTCACCGCCCTATACCGACAGGCCGGACTCAACCTCAACACCGACCTCGCCCGCCTCACGACCGGCGGCCTGGGCCGAGGCTGACGCCGTCCGACCGACGACGACCACTGCCCAGGACGAGTTCACGTCCGTCCCGCGCCGCGTAGCAGTCGGCCTGGAGCTCGGTGAGCTCGCGGGGCTGGACGTCGTGCGGAATGCCGCCAAGGGCCTCGCCCCACGCCCTGGCCAGCCGCTCCCAAGCGCCCCGTTGCGAACCGGTTTGAGCTGCACGTCCAACGTGGCCTGCGAGCCGTCGACCCCGGCGACAGGATCTTTGGTGGCACGCATTCGCGGCCACACGGATCGCTATCAAACTGTTACCCCAAACGGGGGAGCGTGGATCTATCTTTCGGTCTAACAGATCCAGCCTGCGCCACCCGTTGGTGACGCGTCGAATCCCATCATGAGGGCCGCTCCGCACAGGAGGGCCGGGTGCCTCGCACGACCGCCGCCGGTTGCCGGCCGGACGCCGTCGCAGGCCACCTTCCGCTTCTGACGCCGGACATCCGTCCTGGCGACCGATCTTCCCTGCGTATGGCGAGAGGCTTCGTCATGTGGTCGGCAATCATCATATTGTCCACTTTGGACTTTGTTCGCGACACTCGCCCGGGCCGCCGCCCGGGGCCACCCGAAGCGCTCGCCCTGCTGGGTGGACGCGGACCGGCAGAACAATCCCGTTTGGACGGTCCACCGGGGACTGTCCTCGATGTACGCACAGAGCGCGGCCACGTTCGGATGCGTGGGATCGGGGTGTCCCCGTGGTCGCCGCAGACCGTCTGACGTCCACAGTGGTCGGACCGCAACGGCGGATACCGCCAGGCGGCTGGTGGGAACTGTTCGAACATCGTGCCACGGTGCGCCCCGAGCGGACCGCGCTGGTCGCCGACGAGGTCGAGTGGACGTTCCACGAGCTCGACAGGTGGAGCAACCGACTCGGTCATGCGCTCCGCGACTACGGGGCCGGCCCAGGGACTTTGGTCGAATGCGCGATGACGCGGTCGGTGCTGGCGGTGGTGGCGCAGCTCGCGATCGGCAAGACCGGTGCGACCTACCTGCCGATCGACCCGGCACTACCCGCCGCCCGGGTCGCCATGATCCGCGCCGACGCCCGCCCCGGGCTGTCGGTGACGGACGTTCCCGCCCTGGCCGGCGTGGACAGGCACGTGGCACTGGACGCGGCAAGCTGGCAGCGCGACCTCGCCGGCTACGACGAACGTCCGCTGGGGCAGACCGCTGCCGGCCCGGCGTATGTCATCTACACCTCCGGCTCGACCGGCCGCCCTAACGGGGTTGTGGTCGGCAACCGAAGCCTGGTCAACCTGTACCGCGAACTCGCGACATGGTTCCCCCGTCGACCCTGCCGAGTAGCTCACAGCCTGCCGTGGGGATTCGACGCGTCCTGGAATCCGTTGCTGTGGATGGTCGGCGGCCACGAGCTGCATCTGGTGCCCGACGATGTCCGGGCTGATCCCGAACGCTACGTCGGGTTCGCCCGCCGCCATCGACTGTCCGTGGTGGAGGCCGTGCCCGCGCAGGTCGTGTCGCTCGCCGACGCGGGCCTGCTGGCCGCTGACGCCCGCCCCGAACTCCTCCTGGTGGGCGGCGAGGCGGTCAGCCAGGCACTGTGGACCCAGCTGCGGGACACACCCGGCCTGACCACGATCAACCTCTACGGGCCGACCGAATGCACGGTGGTGACGACGGCGTGCCGGCTGGCCGGCCGGGAGACGCCGGCGATCGGGCGCCCGATCGGCAACGTGCGGGTGTGTGTCGTGGACACCGCGCTGCGGCCGGCGACGGCCGGCGATCCTGGCGAACTCCTGGTCGGCGGAGCCGGTGTGGCGATCGGCTATCTGGACCGGCCCGAGCTCACCGAGCAGCGGTTCGTCGGCCGGTCACGACGCTGGTACCGCACCGGTGACCGGTGCCGGCAACTGTCGGACGGCACCCTGGAATGGCTGGGACGCCTGGACCAGCAGGTCAAGATCCGCGGCAACCGGGTCGAGCCGGGCGAGGCGGAGCACGCGCTGTTGGCGGTCCCCGGCGTGCGCCAGGCGATGGTCCGCGCGGAAGGCGAATCCGCGAGCTCACGTCTCGTGGCCTATGTCGTGCTCGACGACGCCGGCCGCGGCACGGACCTGCGCCAGCGGCTCGGCACGATGCTGCCGGACTACCTGGTGCCAGCGGAAATCGTGCCGGTCGACGCCCTGCCGCTCAGCGCACACGGCAAGATCGATCGTGCCGTCTCGCCGCGGCGTGCCGAGGAATCGTTGACCCCGGCCCAGAAACTCGTCGCGGCGGCGTTCCGGGACGTGCTGGAGGCGGCCACGGTCGACGCCGAGAGCGACTTCTTCGACCTCGGAGGACACAGCCTGACCGCCGCCGCGCTGGCCGCCCGCCTCCGCGCGTCGGGCGTGCCGTGCTCGCTGCGCGACGTCCTGACCCGGCGCACGGTCCGGCTGCTCTCCGAACTCGTGCCACACAGGCGGGAAACGTCATGAACGACTACGACGTCATCGTCGCGGGCGGCGGCCCCGGCGGCTCGACGGCGGCGGCCTTCACCGCGATGGACGGCCACCGGGTGCTGTTGCTGGAGAAGGAGACCTTCCCCCGGTACCAGATCGGCGAGTCGCTGCTGCCGGCGACCATCCACGGGATCTGCGCGATGTTGGGGTTGCGGCAGGAGATCCAGCGGGCCGGGTTCGTCGTCAAGCGCGGCGGCACCTTCCGGTGGGGCGCCGACCCCGAACCGTGGACCTTCGCGTTCGCGGCGTCCCCTCGCATGGCCGGCCCCACCTCGTTCGCCTACCAGGTCGAGCGCAGTCGGTTCGACACGCTGCTGCTGGACAACGCCCGTCGGCTCGGCGTAGACGTCCGACACCGACACCGCGCCACCGGCGCGATCCGGGACGGGGGCCGCGTCGTCGGCGTCCGCTACGTCGACCACGCCGGGCGTGAACAGGTGTCGACGGCACGGTTCGTCGTCGACGCGTCCGGCCACGGCAGCCGACTGCACGAGGCGGTCGGCGGCCGGCGCGAGTACTCGCCGTACTTCCGAAATCTGGCGCTGTTCGGCTACTTCCTCGACGGCGGCCGGATGCCCGATCCGAACGCGGGCAACATCCTGTGCGCCGCGTTCTCCGACGGCTGGTTCTGGTACATCCCGCTGTCGGCCACGCTGACCAGCGTCGGGGCCGTGGTCCGGCACGAGGCCGCGGCCGCGGTGCAGGGCGACCCCGAGACGGCCTACGCGGCGTTGATCGACCGTTGCCCGCTGATCAAGGACCTGCTGCGCGACGCCCGGCGCGCCGAGGATCCGCCCTATGACCGGCTGCGGGTGCGCAAGGACTACTCCTACGACCGGACCGTGCTGTGGTGTCCGGGCATGGCCCTGGTGGGCGACGCGGCCTGCTTCATCGACCCGGTGTTCTCCTCCGGCGTGCACCTGGCCACCTACAGCGGGCTGCTGGCCGCCCGTTCGATCAACAGCGCACTGGCCGGGCTGGTCCCCGAGGACCGTTGCTTCACCGAGTTCGAGGCGCGCTACCGTCGGGAGTTCGGGCTGTTCCGCGACTTCCTGCTGGCCTTCTACCGACTCGACACCGACGAGCAGTCGTACTACGGGCAGGCATCACAGGTCTCGGGCCACCCGGGCGCCGGCCGGGAGGCGTTCCTCGACCTCGTCGGCGGCGTCACGGCCAGCGACTTCTCCCGCCGGATCCTCGACGACGTGCTGGCCGAGGGCGCGGAGCTCCAGCTCCGTGGCGTGCTGGGCGACGCGGCCGGCGACGAGCCGCCGATGTTTCCCGGCGGTCTGATCCCGTCCCCGGACGGCCGCCGCTGGGTCGAGCCCGATGTCTGAGGTCGGGCAGCTGCTGGCCGTCATGGCCGTGCTGCTCGGCCTGGCCCGGCTGGCCGGCTGGGCGGTGGCCCGGCTGGGGCAGCCGGCCGTCGTCGGTGAGATCGGCTGCGGCCTGTTGGTGGGTCCGCTGGTGCCGGCTCGTTTCGGCCCGTCGCTGGATCTGGTTGCCCAGGCGGGTCTCACCGTGTTTCTGTTCTGCGTCGGGGCTCGGCTCGCCCCATCGCTGACTGGTCCACGAGTGCGGGCGGCCCTGGTGCCTGCGATCGGCGCCACCGGGATTCCGTTGCTTCTTGGGGTGCCGCTCGCGCTGTGGCTTGCGCAACGCCACGCGCCCGCGGGCACCTGGTCCTTCGTGGTGTTCGCCGCGGCCGCCATGGCCGTGACGGCCTTTCCTGTGCTGGCAAGGATTCTCACCGAACGCGGCATGCTCGACAGCGCCGACGGGCAGCGGGCGCTCAGCGCCGCCGCGCTCACGGATTCCGTTGCCTGGACGACGCTGGCCTTTCTGGCCGGGTCGGCGCGGGCCATCGTGTTGGCCCTCGCGCTGGTGCTGGTCCTGTTCGGCGTGGTGCGGCGGGTGCTCGTCCGTTGGCCGGGCCGACCGGACGGCATCATGGTGGTGCTGTCCTTCGGCTGCGCGGCGGTGACCGACGCCGCCGGGCTGCACGCCGCGATCGGCGCCTTCCTGGCCGGCGCGGCGGTCGGCCGCTCCGCGTCCACAGTGGAATCAGTGGGAACACTGTTGGCGCCGCTGTATTTCGTGCTGGTCGGCCGGTCCGTCGACCTGGGCGCGCTCGATGTCCGACTGGTCGGCGAGACCGCCGCCGTGATCGTGGTCGCGGTGGTCGGCAAGGCCGGGGGCGCCTATCTCGGCGCCCGCGCGGCCGGGCAGCCACCGCATGACGCCGCGGTGTTCGCGGCGCTGATGAACACCAGAGGCGTCACCGAACTCGTCTTCGCCAGCGTCGGCCTGAGCCTGCGGGTCATCGACTCCGCGTTCTACGCCGCGATGGTGACGATGGCGCTGGTGACGACGGCGATGACCGGCCCGATCCTCGGCCGGTTGGAACGAGGTGCACCGACATGATCGAATATCCGCCGGAACCGTGGCGCGTCAAGATGGTCGAACCGATCCGGCCGACCAGCCGGGACCACCGCGAGCAGGCCATCCGCGCCGCCGGGTGGAACCCGTGCCTGTTGCGCTCCGAGGACGTCTACGTCGACCTGTTCACCGACTCCGGCACGAACGCGATGTCCGACCGGCAGTGGTCGGCCCTCATGCGCGGCGACGAGGCGTATGCCGGGGCGCGCAGCTTCTACGTGCTGGAGGAGGCCGTCCGCGCCCACTACGGCTACGAGCACGTGATCCCGGTCCACCAGGGACGCGGCGGCGAGAACATCCTGTCGCAGTGCCTGATCGGCCCCGGCACGCACGTGCCCGGCAACATGTACTTCCCCAGCACCCGCGCGCACCAGGAACTCAACGGCGCCACGTTCCACGACGTCATCATCGACGAGGCGCACGACGCCGCCTGCGAACATCCCTTCAAGGGCAACGTCGATCTCGACAAGCTCCGGGCCGTCATCGCCGAGTTCGGCCGTGACCGGATCCCCTACCTGTCGCTGGCCGCGACCGTCAACATGGCCGGCGGGCAGCCGATCAGCGTGGCCAACCTGACCGAGGCCTGCGAACTCGCCCACGGCCACGGCATCCCGGTGTTCCTGGACACCGCCCGCGCGGTGGAGAACGCGTGGCTGGTCAAGCAGCGCGAGCCCGGCTGGGCCGACCGGTCGGTCGCGGAGATCCTGCTCGCCCTGTGTGCCCCGACCGACGGCACGGTGATGTCGGCGAAGAAGGACAGCCTGGTCAACATCGGCGGCTGGATCGGCCTGCGCGACCCCGACATCGCCGAGCGGGCCCGCGGGCTGGTCCTGCTCTACGAGGGTCTGCACACCTACGGCGGCATGGCCGGCCGCGACATGGAGGCCATCGCGCAGGGCATCGCCGAATCCGTCGACGAGGACCACATCGCCGCCCGCGTCGCCCAGGTCGGCTACCTGGGCGAACGACTGCACGCCGCCGGCGTGCCGATCGTCCGCCCGGTC
This sequence comes from Kutzneria sp., assembly GCA_035492655.1. Taxonomy (GTDB): domain Bacteria; phylum Actinomycetota; class Actinomycetes; order Mycobacteriales; family Pseudonocardiaceae; genus Kutzneria. The sequence continues at coordinate 15,420 of DATJJB010000029.1, forward strand.
GGCGGCCACTGCGTGTGTGTGGACGCGACCGCCACCCTGCCGCACATCCCCCGCACCGAGTTCACCGCCCAGACACTGGCCGCAGCGGTCTATCTCGACGCCGGCGTGCGTGGCGTCGAACGCGGCGGCGTCTCCGCCGGACGTGACCCGTCCACCGGCGAGAACCGTTTCCCCGCGTTGGAGTTCCTCCGCCTTGCCGTTCCCCGCCGCGTCTACACCCGCAGCCACATCGATCTCGTCGCCGACTGCCTGATCCGCGTCCACCGCGACCGGGACCGCATCGCCCACGGCCTCAGGTTCACCTACGAGCCACGCCACCTCAGATTCTTCCAAGCCCGGTTCGCTCCCACGATCGGATCAACGATCTTCACCCAGTGAACACCTTGTCACCTGCGACGACAGGCACGGTCAACGGACACGGCATGATCACCAGGCAGAACTGACCCAGGGCAGCAGCGCCGACGCCAAGACGCTGGCCCAGAAGATCATCGACGGCCAGCAGGCCGAGATCACCGAGATGAAGGGTCTGCTCGGCCAGAGCTGACCCGACGTGGTGGTGGGGACTCCAGGCCGCCGGAGTCCCCACCCGACCACGACGTGCCGTCAGCGGTGGTGGGCCAGCGTGTCGTGCGCTGTGCCGGCGGTGGCGGCGGTCGCGCCGGACACGAAGGCCCGGACCTGCTTGTTGCTGCGGTGGCGGAGGAACCAACGGCCGAGCCCGCCACGGCGAGGTGGATCGGGATGAAGATGCCGAACGTGGCGATCATCGCGCCGGGCGGGCCGGCGACGAGTTAGCCGATGAAGCCGGCGGTGATCACGACCGGGCCGGGCGTGATCGACGGCCGGCACGCCGAGATGACGAACATCCTCGGCCAGAACTGAGGCCCGGCCCGCATGGGGTGGGGACGCCCGCCTGGTCGTCCCCACTCACCAGAACCTGTCAGACGTGCGGTGGCGTGTAGCGCAGCACGTCGATGCCGCCGGAGTACTGCGCAGCGTAGACCAGGCCGTCATGGAACGCCGGAGTGGCAGCCTCGCTGCCCGCGGGCACGAAATACCCGACCTGCACCGGATGGCGCGGATCGCTGACATCGATGAAGCGCGTGCCCTGCCCGTAGAAGGCCTGCACCAGGATGTTGCCGTCGCCGACCCCGGTCAGCGGCTCGAAGAAGTGCGCCGAGCAGTCGTTCTCCGCACCCGCGACCTCGCCAGGCTGCCCCGCCGGGCTCCAGCTACCGACCACGGACAGCCGAAACGGCGCGCTCGGTGTGGAACGCCAGCCAGCGCCGCCGTAGCTGCCGGCCAGCGACGCGATCAGCAACCGGCCGGAATCGGCGCAGGTGTCGCCGAAGTCCTCGTCGGTGACGAACAACAGCTCCCCCGGGGCGAAGCCGCCGATCGAGCGCAGCGGATGCCACGAGTTGTGGTCGAAGGTGTAGCTGGCATCGTTCGGGCTGATGATCTTGCCGCCCGCGTACGGGACCGGGTCCCACGCGGTCGCCACCCGCACCCGGCCGCTGACCGGATCGGCGTGGACACCGGAGGTCCAGTAGCCCCGCACCCCGCCGGCGCCGGAGGTCCACGCGACGCCCATGGCGTCCACGTCGGTGTCGTGCACGTAGTCGGTGACGCCGTCGTTGCGGTGCAGGTCGACCGGGGTCGGGAACGTGTAGGGGTGAGCGGGGTCGGTCAGGGCGGTGACCCACGCGGGTTGGCCCTGCCAGTCCGGGGGCTGGTTGCCCGTGCCGGTGTGCGAGGGGCCGCCGCTCCACAGGAAGCGGCAGCCGGCGATGCACTGCGACGTGTGCCCGCCGGGCTCGGCGTGGAAGGTCATCAGGCGCAGGTGACGCGGGTCGCGCGCGTCCACAATGTACAGACCGGAGGTGCCGTTCTGCTTGTTGCCGCCGAACGCGCGCGGGTCGCGGGTGAGGAACACCAGATGGCGCACCGGGTCGACCTGGAGGTGCTCGCCTTCCCAGAATCCCCGGCTGACGTCGTCACCGGGCAGGGCCAGCGCCGACGCCGGAAGCTCGTCGAGCAGCGCCGGATGGGCAGGGTCGGCCAGTGACCAGGCACGCAGCCCCAACGGCCCGTCACCGAACATCACGTCCCCGGCCGGGCCAGTCGGATAGCGGATGAACGCCAGCCCGGTCACTGACGTCGGCGTGTCCACGTGGTCCACCCAGGTCACGTTCTGCTCGTCCACCGGACCGGGCGTGGCCGCCGGTGCGAGCCCGGGCATGGCGGCAAGGGCCAGCCCGCAGATGACCGAGACGATCAGGGTGCGATGTCGCATCGAAGCGCTCCCAACAAACGTCGGCAAGGACCTGCTTTCTGTCCTAACGATTGCTGTCGATCACTGTCAACCGTCGAACGGCGGCCAACCGAGAATCGCCGCCCTGCACGTGCGGCCGGAGTCGCCCTGGAACCCGTGGTGTACGGCAGCGGGCGGGAACACGGCTTGCGCGCGGGCACCACCACCTTCGGCACCTGCGGGATCGGCTGCGCGATCAGCTTGCGGGCAGCCGATCCGGCCGCATCACGCTCAACGGCCCGACCAAAGCAATGTACGTGCCGAAAAGTACGTCCGTGCAGCTCACGAACCTTGGTGCGTGGCTGGGCATGATCTCGACTCGTGCTGGTCCGCTTCGCTTCCCTTGCCGTCACCCACGCCTTCGCCGCGCTGCGCCTACCACCAGCCCCGAGGACCGAGGTCAGTCCTTTGTGGACATCGTCCGCGTGCGGCCGGACGAAAATCGTCGAGCACTGGGACGTGGTGCAGGACGTGCCGGCAACGTCCGCCAACGACAAGACGATGTTCTGATCGTGGGACGCCGATCCCGGCCAACTGGCCGGCGCGCCCATCGCCCTCACTGTGGTAGCCGGCGCGGGACCCGCCTTCGCCTATGTGCCACAGGCTCCGCGCACACTCTGCGCGAAGGAGCTAAAATCGAGGCCGGACAGGCGCTTGAGCTGGAAGTTTTATGTGCTTTTTGACGTGCCCAACCAATATTGAATTCGGCAGCGCCACGATCGACGTCAGTCTCGAGCCCGATCGCGGCGCCACCGTTCCAGTCTTGCCCATTTCGACACCGCACCACCCGCGGCCACCTGTCTCGCGGCGATCCACGGCCGAAGGTCACACAAACGGCTTCACGTCGTGCGGACAGCGCGGTACGACGCCGAAACCTGACCTACGCCATCAAAACCGGATGATAAATGCCTTGACGCCCCGCATCGGCGTGTCGAACGTCGGCACGGTTTGATACATGGCCGTCTGTCCGGGACCGGTGCAGTCCGCCGTGGCGAAGAACTCCAGAAATAGACATCGCCTGTGGACGCAGCGGATCGGGCGGCGTCATACCCGGGCGCCGAGGGGGTGATGCAGCTGTTGACGCCGTGGATGTCCAACACGACCTTTGTCCCGGTGTAGTTCGCGCCGGACCACACGCAATACCCACTGGCGCAGCTGGCGTCCGCCGGGCTAGCGGACGCGGGTGCCACGGCTGCGCTGATGCCAGCACCGATGACGGCGGCCACCGCCAAAGAAGACATCAATGGACGACTATTCATTACCCGCTCCCCTACTCGCGTGACAGTTTCGGAAACGACAGCGACGTGATCAGCTCACGACGCCGTCGCGGAGATGACGAAAGCCTCGGCGGTCACGGAGATTGCCGCGCCCTGCCCGAACTTCGCCGCCTCGTCGAGAAACCTTCGACGAATGTGCTGGCGATCGGACGGCGTGCGCTGCTGCAACAGAAAAGCGATTCCGCCGGAGCCTCGCGTCAGCCCGTCCCACCAAACCTCCGACGATGCGATCCGTGCCGTCGTCGGCACGACGTCGACACGGACTTCGGTGAATCCGGCCCGCGTGAGTTCGGTGCCCACATGCTCCGGATCGGCCCGCCTGACGGACTCGTCCAACGCCGAGCGGTCCGCCGAATTCGCACCGTCCCGGATGAGTTCGACGAGCAGGCCGTTGAACGGCGATCGAGCCGGTCGGCTCCAGCCGGCCAGCAGCACCCGCCCGTCCTGGCACAAGACCCGCCGCATCTCGGCCAGACCGCGGTGCAGGTCGGGCAGATGCGGCGTCAGGAAGGCAGCGGCCACGAGTTCGACGGCGCCCGCGGCAACCGGCAGCGCCATCGCGTCGGCGACCATGGCGTTGACCGGCAGACGACCGGTCTCAGACCGCATCGCTGACATCGACAGGTCCGCCGGCACGCAAAACCAGCCGAGCCCCGTCAGCATCGTCGACAGCCGGCCGTCCCCGCATCCCAGGTCGAGTGCCCTACCGCCGGTGCCGAGTCCGGCAGCGGCGGCCAACGCCGGCAGGACGGACGCCGTGACGGGACCGAAGAGCCGCCGGTAGTGCTCGACGCGCTGAGCGGCCGCGCGCTCGCGAAACTGGCGGACCCCAGGGCTTGTCTGCTCAGCTGGGCGCACCGTTGAACTCCCGGTTCAGCTCCGCGATCCGCCGCACCGATGCCAACGCCAGCTCGTCCGCGACACCGAAGTCGATCAGACATGCCATCTCGTCGACCCCGATGCCGGCGAGTTCGTCAGCTCGGGTCGCGGCATAGTCCACCGTGCCGAAGACACCCTGGTGGGAGAAATAGCCCGCAAGCGATCGGTCGACCAGAGCTTCGGCATCCGCGGGGCTCAACTGGTCGGTCCCTTCTCCCGCCCCGCGTCGAGTCGAGCGCGCATTGAGGTCTAGCGAACTGCGCAGGTAGTTGCGCAGCGGCCCACGCACGATCTGCGCGGCGTCCGCCATCGTCCGGTCCAGGTACACGTGGACCATCAACACGACATGCCCTGCCCAGCTGTCGCCCGACGCCACCCTGGCCGCTGCCCGGTAAGCGGCGATCTTGTCCGCTAGTTCTGCCAGCGTGTGTCCGACCAGATAGGTCAACACGCCGACGCCCAGTCGTCCCGCCGCTTGGAAGGTCTCGATCGACCCCGCGCTGGTCAGCCACAGCGGCAACGCCCCACGCACGGGCGGTGGGAAGGCGCGTACCTCGACCGTGCGACCGCCGCCGTCCGTGCGCTTGACCGGAATGCCCGCCCACAGTTGCCTGATCTGCTCGACGGACTCGACCACAAGGTCGCGCCGGCGCTCGAACGCCTCGGGCCGGGTGGCGAAGTCGGTGGCGTGCCAACCGGATGCCAGCGACAGGCCGACCATGCCGTGCGACAGGTTGTCCACCACCGACCACCGTTCCACCACCTCGAGCGGATCGTGCAGCGGTGACACCACGCTGCCGGCCCGGATCTGGATCCGCTGGGTGACGGTCGCCAGCGCCGCGCCGGTCACCGCCGGGTCCGGGTACACGCCGCCGAACCGGTGAAAGTGCCGTTCCGGCGTCCAGACGGCGGCCAACCCGGACCGGTCCGCGAGTTGTGCACCCTCCAGCAGCAACCGGTAGCGAGACCCGGCGTCGTCACGGTCGGCGTCGTCGGCGAAGTAGAACAGGCTGAAGTCCATTGCTCATCCCCCGAAGTCCAGAGTGCCGGCCCGCCGGTCGGCCGCCAGCTTCGCCCGCAGCACCAGCACGGCGGCGGCGAGCCAGCCCACGCCGACCAGCAGCTCGAGTCCCGACTGCGCCATGACCCACGGGAGCGGTTGCCCGGCGAGGACACCACGGAACGCCTCGATTCCGTGGGTCACCGGCAGCACCTGCGCCACCGTGGTGATCGGTCCCGGCCAGAACCCGGGAGCCACATTCACCCCGCAGAATGTCATGAGCAGCAGGTAGGACACGTTCAGGGCGGCCCAGCCGGCACTGGGCCGGCGAATCACCAACACGCCGATGAGCAGGCCGTAGCAGTACACCGACACGAACGTCAGCAGCGCTGCCGGGAGCAGCAGCAGAGCCGACAGTCCGGGCACAGGCAGCCGGAACAGCCCCCACACGACGAGAAACACCACAGTCGAGCTGAGCAGTCCCTGGAACGGGGCACTGCCCTGCCTGGCCAGCAGCGCGGCGACGTGGTTCCCGGGCGTCGTCGGGCAGCCTCGGCGTGACCGTCGTGACCGATGAGGCGGAGCTCGCGGCCGCGGTCGCGTTCGGGCTGGACGCGAGGGGCGGCGGAATGCACCCGATCGGCGATGCCATCGTCGAGGAATTCCTCGACGGCGTCGAGTTCAGCGTCGACTGCTGGGTGCTCGACGGCCGCGCCGGGGCGCTGTTCACCGGTCGGATCACCAAGGGTTTCGCGCCGCAGGCGATCAACACCGGCTGCGTGGTGGGCCGCGGCATCGCCGCCCCGGAGGCGCTCCGGGCCGTCGAACACGCCGGGTGCCTCGCGGCGGTGGAGTGCGGCCTGAACCGGACGATCGCCAACGTCGACCTGCGCTGGGTCGACGGCGAGCCACGCGTGCTCGAGGTGAACGGCCGGCCGGCCGGCGAGGCGCTCCCCCGCCTCGCCGGCATGGCCTCGGGGCTGCGAGTCGGCACGGCGCTGGCCGAGGTGGTCGCCGGGCGCGAACCGGCCGCGCCTCCGTCGCCGCGGCGGGCGGCGGGCATCGCCTTCCTGTACCCCCGGGCAGCCGGTCCGTTCCGGGGGCTCACCGTGCCTCCGGACCTCGACGTCGTCGAGGTCCGGGAGACCCGGGCGGTCGGTGAGGCGGTGGCGCCCCCGCCTGAGGATCCCTGGGGCCGGGTCGGCTGGGTGATCGCCACCGGTCCGGACGCGGACGCGGTGGCGACCACGTTGGCCGATGCCAGGACCCGGATCACATGACGGGCTCAGCCGCCCACGAGGGTGCGCACCCGGTCGGCGCCGACGGCGAGCAGCAGCGTGGGCAACCGCGGCCCGGTCTCGCCACCGACCAGCAGCTGGTAGAGCAGGACGAAGAAGGCGCGCTGGGCCACCTTCAGCTCCGGCGTCGGCGGCGTGTCCACGGGCAGGCCGGCCATCAGCTTGGGCACGCCGTAGACCAGCGTGGTCAGCCCGTCCAGCGACCACTCGTCGGTGAGCCGGGCCAGCAGTGTCTTGATCATCTGCTGCTCGGTCTCGTCCAGCCGGGACAGCCGATCGGTGTCCGGCTCGGTGAGCACCCGGGTGTGCTGCTCGGCCGGCATGTAGGTGTCGACCCAGCGCTGCGCGCAGTCGATCCGCGGCCGGACCTGCTCGAGGTCGGTGATCGGGTCCTGGGTGTCCACCCCGCCCAGGATCCGCAGCGTCTGCTGCTCGTCGCCGGTGGTGATGTCGACGATCGACGCCAGTGTGCGATAGGCGATCCGGCGCGGGGTCGCCGGCAGCTCGACGACCGCGGTGCGGGCCGAGCGGTCGTACGCCGCCGTGTCACCCGGCGACGCCGTACCCTGCCCGATCCGGTTGGTGAGCGCGTCCCACTCGTCGTACAGCCGGTAGATCTCCTGGTCGAACGCGATCTTGAAGGACTGGTTCGGCCGGCGCCGGGCGTACAGCCACCGCAGCACCGCGGGCTCCATGATCTTGAGGGCGTCCCCCGGCGTCGGCACCGCGCCGGCCGAACTGCTCATCTTCGCCATGCCGGTGATGCCGACGAACGCGTACATCGGGCCGATCGGCTGGGCGCCGCCGAAGACCTGGCCCACGATCTGGCCGCCGACCTCGTACGACGAGCCCGGCGACGAGTGGTCGACCCCCGAGGGCTCGAACTGCACGCCCTCGTACGCCCACCGCATCGGCCAGTCGACCTTCCACACCAGCTTGCCGCTGGTGAACTCCGAGAGCAGCACCGTCTCGCTGTGCCCGCACTCGCAGGTGTAGGTCATCTCGGTGGTCTCGTCGTCGTACCGGGTGATCGTGGTCAGGTCGCGGCCACAGCTCGTGCAGTACGGCTTGAACGGGTAGTACGCCGCGCCGGTGCGCTCGTCGCCGGAGGCGTCCGGGTCCTCCACCGGCTTCTTGGTGCGGTACCGGGCGAGGATGGCGTCGATCTCGGCGCGCTTGCTCATGGCCAGCAGCACCTGGTCGCGGTAGGCGCCGCTGGTGTACATCTCGGTCTGGCTGATGCCCCGGTACCGCACGCCGAGCTGGTCGAGCGCCGTCATCATGGCCGCCTTGAAGTGCTCGGCCCAGTTCGGGTGCTCGCTGCCGGGCGGCGCGGGCACCGCGGTCAGCGGCTTGCCGATGTGCTCGGCCCAGGACGGGTCGATGCCGGCGGGCACGCGTCGGAACCGGTCGTAGTCGTCCCACGAGATGATGTGCTCGCAGTCGCGGCCACGGCGGGCGATCTCGTCCGCGACCAGGTGCGGCGTCATCACCTCACGCAGGTTGCCCAGGTGGATCGGGCCCGACGGGCTCAGTCCCGACGCGCACACGATCGGTTCTCCCGGGGCCCCGCGATCGGCCGCCGCGACAACCTCGTCCGCGAACCGCGAGACCCAATCCGCCTCCACCGACTGAACCACTTGCCGCACACATCCCTTCACGAACACCGATGACACCCATTATCCCGGGCCACCCGCGCCGTCCGGCGACCGGCCCCGCACCGACCACTGTGGAAAGGCGACCGACGTGGCCACCGAGGCGATCCGACCGGCGATCATGCAGGAGCAGTACTTCGATTCCCACGGGCACGTCTGGGATCGCCCCTGCCGTCCGGTGTGCTTGTCCTACCGGATCACCGGTGACCTCTCGGTCGACGCGCTGCGCGGCGCACTCGCCGATCTGCCCGTGCTGCACGACGCGCTGAGGTGGTCGTTCCAGGTGGATGGTAGCCGTCTCACCGCCACCATCGCCGAGTCGGCGAGGATCCCGCTACTCATCGAAGACGGCCGGGACCTGAACACGGCAATGGACCGCCTACACGAGGCCGTTGTCGAGGCCATTCACCCGGCGGTGGCGCCCATGGCCCGTGCGGGCCTGATCCGACTCGGCCCCGCCGACCACGTGTTCGTCCTCGCCGTCGACCACCGGGTGGCCGACGGCCGGTCGGCCGCCCGGCTGCTGCGGGATCTGTGCGAGCGGTACGACTGCCATGTCCGCGGCGACGCCGAACCGCCGGTCGTGCGGGCCAAACAGTTCTCCGCGTGGTCGGCCGAGCAGCGGGAGACCCTGGACGCGGCGGAGCTGGATCGGCTGGTGTCGTACTGGCGGTCGCACGTCGGCCCCACCCCTGAGCCGGCACGCAATCCCCTACCCGCGTTCGGACAGGACGCGACGAGCAACCGTCTGCCTCCTCCTCGATCGTCGCCATCACGCGAGCGATCGGCTCGCCCGCGAAGACGGCGGCCAGATCGGTGATCCACTGGTCGCTGTCCCGGTCGGTGCGTGAGACGAAGGCGTCCAGCTCGCGATCCATGTTCGCGACGAACGCCGCGAGCAGCCCCTCGTCGGCGCGGATGCGGTCGGCCAGTTCAGCGAGCGCGACGGTGCCCCGAAAATCGTCGTCCGGCAGGTCGACCGGGATGCCGAGACCGTCGAAGGACGCGCTCCACCGCGCCGCCGACGTGCCGTCGAGGCTGCGACGGTTGAACTCGTGACCATGGTGCTGGCTGGGCAGCAGCATTGCCGGCGTGCCGAGCACAACTGCCTCGTGCAACGACGTCAACCCGGGTGGCGTGAGGTACACCGGCCGCCGCGCGACCAGCCGCAGGAATTCGGCGTGCGGCACCAGACCGCACCGGAGCGCCACGTTCCCGATCCGTCGTTCGACGGAATCACCGAACGCCCCCGTGCAGATGACGATCTCGTCGAAGTCGTCCCGGGTGCGGGCGACGTGCTCCGTCCAGGCCATCAGGATGTCGACGTAGCCGCCACGCCTGTCGTAGTCCAGGAACGCGTTGGTGAACCCGCCGAGGTTCAGCACGAGGGTGCGCGACAGCCGTGGCTCCAAGCCCCGCAGATGCTCGATCTCGGCCAGGTTGGCCATCGAACCGGTCGCCGTGACCGTGTCGAAGCCCAGCTCGGCAAGCTGGTCGCGGCGGCGCGCCACCCCCGGGAACATCTGCGCGTACGACCTGGTGGCGATCATGTGCGAAACGACCATCGACTCATGCACGGACAGGCCGGCGAAAGCCGCCAGAGCCTGCGCGTCGTCGCCGTCCCGGACGGTGCGCGCCACGTCCGCGAGGTCAGCGAGGTCGTGGTCGAGCCGCCAGAATCCGAAGAGGCTGTCGAAGAACATCACCGGCACACCACGGCGTACGCACGCGAGCACCAGTTGGGGCTCCATCACGCTCAGGGCGCAGTCGAACGAGCCGACCAGGCGCAACGCGGCGGCGAGGTCAGAAAAGTCGAACTCCTCGACAGCGTCGAAGTGATCGCCGTTGACCTGTGCGTAGCGCAGCGCGATGCCGTTGCCGTAGAAGCTCGCCCGCACGGCGCCGAGGTGCTCGACAACGGCCACGAGCTTCGCCGCCGGACCGAACCCGAAGGGCTGCGCACTCGCCAGCACGGAACTACCGCTCATCTCTCCCCCTGCACGCGGTCGCCGGCAGAGCCGTCGACAAGTCCGAATTCACACCAACACGAGGACTCAGCCATCCTCGAGCAGAACTCGTTTTCGAACGTATCCTCTTCCCTTGCACAGCAGAGAAAGGGAGAAGATCCTGCTTCCTTCGGGCACACAGCTGACAAGCCGATCCTCGGCGGCCCGAACACGCTTCCCGAAGGCGGAGTTGCTAGGTGTCCGGTGTGGTGACTCCCCTCGAACAACCGATTCCCCGCCATCGCATGCCGGCCGCGGTCACGGCGTCCGGATCGAGATGGTTGCGGGCGTCGACAACCACGTCGCCGGCCGCGAGCGCCCGGATGGCGGTCCACTCCAGACCGCGGAATTCGGGCCACTCGGTGAGCAGCACGATGACACCGGCGTCCTTGACCGCCTCGTACGGGTCATCAACGACCCGAAGACCGGGCACGTCCGCCGTGACGACCGGGTCATACCCGGTCAGCTCGGCCCCTTCCGCCGCCAATGCGGCGGCGACGGCCAGCGCCGGGGAGTCGCGCATGTCGTTCGTGCCGGCCTTGAACGCCAGGCCCAGCAGGCAGATCCGCGCTCCGCGGAGCTCACCTCCGAGTGCTCCGCGAATCTTGGCCACGACCCGCTCGCGTTGACGCGCGTTGGTGACGATCGCCGCCTCCAGCAGGGAGAAATGTTGCCCCGCGGCACTTGCCGTACGCAGCAACGCGCTGGTGTCCTTCGGCAGACACGAGCCACCCCAGCCCGGTCCGGCGCGAAGGAACGACTCCCCGATGCGGTGATCCTGGCCGACCCCCTTGACCACGTCGGCGACATCGGCGCCCAGTCGCTCGCACAGCTCGGCGATCGCATTCGCGTACGACAGTTTCACCGCCAAGAAGCTGTTGGCCGCATACTTGATCAACTCCGCACTCGCGGTGCTCGTCACCAGGACGGGAGCGTGCAGCGCGGCGTACAGCTCGGCCACCCGCCGCGCGGCGGTCGGATCGTCGGAGCCCACCACGATCCGGTCCGGGTGCAGGAAGTCGTGCACTGCGGAGCCTTCACGAAGGAACTCAGGGTTGGACACCACCGGCACCCGGCCGTTGAGCAACTCCGACACCATGGCCGCAGTGCCGACCGGCACCGTCGACTTGTTCACCAGGACACAGCCGGACGGCAACTGGTCTCGGATCTGGTGCACCACTGAGGTGACGGCGCTCAGATCGGCGCCGCCGTCCGCCGCCATCGGCGTCGGCACGCAGAGGAAGACGAAGTCGGCGTCCGAGACGGTCGGCGTGGTCAGGAAGCTCAACCGGCCGTTGGCAAGTCCGGACCGGACGAGCTCCCCCAGACCAGGTTCGACGATGTCCACGTTGCCGGCGCGCAGAAGCCTCACCTTGTCACCGTCCACATCGGAGCAGTGCACCCGGTGACCAAGCTCAGCAAGGCAGGCGCCGGCCGCGAGACCGACGTAGCCGGTTCCGACAACCGCGATCGTCGCCATCACCCTTGCCCACCCCCGTCCGCGACACGCAGGGCATTGGCGAGGTCGGCCCGTTCGAGTGCGGACCCGGCGACTCGGGAAGTCGTTCTCGTACAGCCGCGTGACCGCTCGAAGACGGCAGACTTCGGTTCAACCACAGGGGTGAGGTGAACAACGTCCCCGCGTGCGACTTCAGCCAGCCTTGCCAACAACTCGTCGTCCAACGCCTCGTCCTCACTGGACCCCGCACATGTGGCGTGCGACGGGTCTCGGTAAGCCGATCCATCCGGCCTGGCAACGTCTCCCCTGCCACCAGCTCCAATCAGCCAGACCCAGCGGGTCGGCCACGTGCCGGGATTCTGCTGCGCCGGTCTCCAGGGACGCCAGTTCGAGGTTGAACAGCCCGACCTGCGGTCGCGTCGACGCGTCCTTCGGTCTGGGAACCATCGCCACGCGTTGCCGGACACCGTGTCACAGTCGGCGCGAGGCAGCGATGCTCACCGAACACCGACGTGGCGTACCCCGAGCGGCCGATATGGCAGCAGCAATCTCCTCGACGTCCGCGCGCACGTAGGTCGAGGTCGTGCCGGCGTCGGACCTGACGGTGTGACCGGCGAAGGCGCGGGCAACGGCGTAGCCGAAGTGCCGCTCGACCCAGGTGAAGATGGTGTGCCGCAACCAGTGCGTGGTGACCCGCTGGCGGGCCACCCACGGTAGATGCTGCCTGAGCCACGTCCACAGGTGGTCGTAGCGGCGGCCCGTGATCGGGTATCCGTCGCGACAGCAGCGTGATCATGACGGTGGCCGTCGACGATCGGCTCTGCCACCGCAGCACCGGACCGCGGCGTCTCCTCGTTCAGCCCGCGGAGGGCGTAGCCGTGTCCAGTATCCGTCCGTCCAGGCTCGCGGCGGCCAACTCGACGCGGGAACGGCACCCGGTCTTCGCGAACAGTCGGGTGAGGGTGTTCTCGACGGTCTTCTCCCGCACC